>JAUYJH010000166.1 GCA_030688705.1 Deltaproteobacteria bacterium | reverse complement strand
ATAAACTTTCCGCGGCCATCAGTAAAGACGGCGAAAAGTTTGTTGTCGCCATGGAAAAAGAATGCGGCAGCGGGGGCAGCAATGTTTTCTACCAGATGTTTACCAGATGGAGCGGTAGGAGCGATGGGAGTTATGTCGAGGGGGCTCCGCAATACATGGGACAACGCGGCAACAAATGGGCGCCGGTTGTCATGAGGAACAGCAGAAACGATTTTGCCATCGCATGGCTTTTCGAGGAAAAAAATGAAACCATTACGTCTTCTACCAGGCGTGTCTTCGGGTATCGAATCAGGTACAGAGTTCAAAAAGCGTATTTCAAAATCATCAAAGCGAACGGAGTGACGACGGTGGGCCCATCGCGTTTTGTTGACACATGGTGGCGGGGGGGAAGTGGCGGACCCGATTTTGAAAATCCCCGTGTGATGAATGAAGAGATGGAGGGAAGGCTTAAAGGCTCCGGCTTCGGAGAAGATTTTTGCGCCAGTTTCCGGAGGGTTTTGAAAGATAATTATGGCGGCCGCATTTACTCCGACAAAAGTGAGCTGATCTGCAGGAGACTAAACGGAGCGTTGTCAATGAGGACCGCACCACCTTTTAGCCTGGATACTCCCTCTTTGACTTCTGGCAACAACAGTCTGATTACGGTTGCGCCGCAAACATCCGGAAAACTCCGGATTGAGATGATCAATCCGGATTTGCATGGCGTATGGGTTTTTCACACCGAAACACAAAATTGGCAGGAAAGTATCGGCAGTGTGGCCGCATTGAATTATAACGAATCGTTAAAAGTCGTTTTGAGTAATCAATTCGATAATGCGTTCAGTGTTTTGTATAGTTTGGATGATAGTCTGGAAATGAAACTGGAGCGTGACCATCTTGTGGGAGGTGCCATGGGGCCCTTGAAAAAAGCGGTTTATGCCGCCGGTGCCGACCGCAGAATCATCGGAGTCTGGCTGGAAGACGGCGGTCAGGCTTATGGCATGGTTGGCAGTGTGGAATGACTCGTGAGGTGCCTGGCTCCTTATGCGGTTTATTTGAGTCTGGAGTATGTTCTCCAAAAATATAACCTTTTGACCGAAGCCACATTTGCCTTTACCTCCATCACCCCTAAAACAACCCGCCGCTATACAAATGCGCTCGGCGCCTTTTATTATCATTCGGTAAAAAAAGATTTGTTTTTTGGGTTTGAACCAAAACATTACGGGAAAAATGTGATCTATGAAGCTTCCCTCGCAAAAGCCCTCTTTGATTATATCTATTTGCGCATGACCGATCTCGATTCGGACAAGATCATTGACGAACTGCGCCTTAACTGGAGAAACCTGAAGGATAAAGATTTGAAACTCTTTTATCGTATCACCCAAAAAAGCGGGATAAAAAAGATGATCAGATTTTTGTCCAAATTGGAGGAGTTGACTGATGGCCACACTATTGGATGAATTGGGAATGATTGTTCAAGAGGGCCGGCGCGCCGCTTTAAGGCCGGATGTCATTATCAGCTCGGCATTTCATCCCATGAGGCCGAAAATTTGAATGTCAAAGTGGAAGTAAATCCGACAGAGAAAAAATACCCGACCGAACCCAAAACGATTTCAGAAGATCGGTTTAGTTTTGTTATCAGACATTATGACATCCCCACGCTGATGGCCGGCAAGATGGCGGCCTGTCTGGAACGGATATGGGAAAAAGGAAAAACCGGCATTAAGATCAAAGGGAGGGATTTCTACGATTTGATCTGGTACATGCAAAAAGGGGTACTGCCAAACCCGGACAGATTAAAAGAGACTCATGGGCAATATACGGTTCGAGGTGCTTTCGACAAACTGGCTGAAATCGTATCCAAAACAAAACCGGGCGACCTCGCGGCAGATCTCAATCCCCTGTTTGAGGATGGGCGCTTTGTTGAAAGATGGATCGCCGCATTCCCGGAGGAGTTTGCCTCGCTCCGAAAAAAATACGAATAACTCACGAGGAGCCAGGCACCTCATGAGGTGCCTGGCTCCTTATGAGGTTATTTCGTCATAAAATCGTTACAAAAATTTAGGCAAAATATTGCGATAATCTTTTAATCCTTCCCTTGCATGTTTAAAACGGATAAAAAAGGAGGCAACATGAGAAAAATATTGGGTTTGTTGGCGGTCGCGCTGCTTGCGGCGGTTAGTTTTTCGGCCTGTTCCGAAAAACCGCTTCTGATCAACGGCGCGGGGGCCACCTTTCCCTACCCCCTTTACTCCAAATGGTTTCATGAATATCACAAGCTGCATCCGAAGCTCCGCTTTAATTACCAATCGATCGGTTCCGGCGGCGGCATCAAGCAGATTGCAGAGAGAACGGTCGATTTCGGCGCCTCCGATGCCCCTATCAGTGACGCACAACTGGCCAAGCTCGATTGGAAGCTGCTCCATATCCCCGCTGTCTTAGGCACGGTTGTTTTAAGCTATAATCTGCCAGAGGTGGGGGACGATTTGAAACTGACCGGCCCCGTTGTGGCCGATATTTTTTTGGGAAAGCTCAAAAAGTGGAATGATCCGAGACTGGCGGCCCTGAATCCCGAAAAAAAACTTCCCGAAAAATCCATTTTGGTGGCGCATCGTTCCGACGGCAGTGGCACGACCTATGTTTTCACCGATTATCTCTCGAAGGTGAGCCCTGAATGGAAACAAAAGGTGGGGAGAGAAAAAGCGGTCAATTGGCCGGCAGGGCTTGGTGGCAAGGGGAATGAGGGGGTGACCGGTTTGGTCAAACAGACTCACGGTTCCATTGGCTACATCGAGTTGGGCTACGCCGTTCCCAACAAATTGCCGACGGCGCTGATTCAAAACAGGGCGGGACAGTTTATAAAACCGACCATTGCCTCCACCACGGCGGCCGCCGAGGGGGTCGCGGGGAACATGCCCAAAGATTACCGCGTCTCCATTACCGATGCCCCCGGGGCGCAAAGCTATCCGATCAGCGCCTTCACCTATCTTCTTATTTATCAAACGCAGGAAAATGCGGCAAAGGGCAAAGCGCTTGTCCAATTTTTGAGATGGGCGACAAAAGAGGGGCAAAAGTTGGCGCCAATTCTTCACTATGCGCCGCTCCCCGACTCACTGACGGCCAAAATCGAGGCAACTATTTCTACCATAAAGGTGGCTAAGTAAATGCGAGCTGATTTTATTTTTGAAAAGACAACCAAGGTTTTTGCTTTTCTCTCTGTTGCGATTGTCTCTTTGATGGGTTTTTTGCTTTTGATGGAGTCTTGGCCCTCTATCCAACAATCGGGGTTTTTGTTTTTAATCAAAAAAGTTTGGGATCCGGTGATTCATGATTACGGAGCCCTTCCGTTTGTTTATGGAACACTCGTCTCCTCCGGTTTGGCACTGATCATGGCGATTCCTTTGAGTTTGGGTGTTGCGATTTTTCTCTCCGAACTGGCTCCCTATTATCTGCGCCGCCCCATCGCTTTTTTGGTGGAACTTTTGGCCGCCATCCCTTCTGTTATTTATGGATTGTGGGGGCTTTTTTATCTGGTGCCATTGTTACGTGAAAAAGTGGAGCCGTTTTTTATCGATCGTTTTGGGTTCCTCCCGTTTTTTGAGGGGCCTCCCTATGGCATCGGAATGTTGCCCGCGGCTATTTTGCTGGCGATCATGATTATCCCTATCATCTCTTCCATCTCGCGGGATGTGATGCAAGCGGTGCCACAGCATCAAAGAGAAGCGGCTTTGGCACTGGGGGCTACACGCTGGGAAACCACACGGGTAGCGGTTTTGCGCTATGGAAAATCGGGCATTTTTGGGGCGATTTTTTTAGGTTTGGGAAGGGCATTGGGAGAAACCATGGCGGTGACCATGGTGATCGGCAACCGCCCCGACATATCCCTCTCTCTTTTTGCCCCCTCTCATACCATGGCCTCGGTGATCGCCAATGAATTTGCGGAGGCCTCGTCCGATCTTTATCTTTCGGCATTGGCGGAAATCGGGCTTGTTTTGTTTTTGGTCACTTTTTTAGTCAACATGATCGCAAGGCTTTTGGTGATGAAAACAGCCAAGCCCTTTGCGGCCGTTTGAACACGATGAATTATTTTTTAAGAAAAAATGTGAATCGTCTGATGCTTTTTGCAACATTTATCTGCGCCATTTTGGCGATGATTCCGCTCGTTCTGATTTTTTCGGACCTATTGATTCGCGGAGGGGGGGCCCTTAATTTTGATTTTTTCACACAGCTCCCGAAACCGGTCGGAGAAACCGGCGGCGGCATGGCGAACGCGATTGCCGGAACATTAATGCTCATTTTGACCGCCTCGGCCATGGGGGTCCCGGTCGGGGTTATGGGGGGCATTTATCTTGCCGAGTTTGGAAAAGGGAGGTTTAGCTCCTGGGTCCGTTTCAGCGCCGATGTTTTAAGCGGCACCCCATCCATTGTGATTGGCATTTTTGCCTACACCCTTTTTGTGTTGCCGATGAAAGGGTTTTCCGGTGTCTCTGGAAGTTTTGCGCTGGCCATCATCATGATTCCCATTATTTTGCGGACCACGGAAGAAATGATGCGCTTGGTGCCGGTTTCGCTTCGGGAGGGGGCCTTGGCTTTGGGCATCCATCGTTGGAAGATGCTGACCTTCGTGGTTTTGAAAACGGCGGCGAGCGGCATTATAACAGCCATCATGCTGGCGGTGGCCCGCATCGCCGGGGAGACCGCGCCTCTTTTATTCACAACGCTGGGAAACCAATATTGGAATTTTTCGCCGTTGGAACCGACAGCCGCTCTTCCATTGCAAATCTATACTTTTTCCATTAGCCCCTATGAAGACTGGCAAAGACAAGCGTTGGCCGGGGCTTTTGTTTTGATTGTGATTATTTTTTTATTGAACGCTTTGTCACGGCTTATTTTCCATGAAAATAAAAATTGAAAAATTAAACGCCTGGTTTGGAAAAAATCAGGCGTTGAAAAATGTTTCTCTTGCCATTCCCGTCAACACGGTTTTGGCCGTGATCGGGCCCTCCGGTTGCGGCAAATCGACGCTTGTTCGGTGTTTAAACCGGATGCATGAAACTATCGGGAGTGCGAAATGGGAGGGAAAAATTGTTTTGGATGAAGAATCAATTGCCGACTTTGATCCGGTAACGCTCCGCCGAAGAGTCGGGATGATTTTTCAGCGCCCCAATCCGTTTCCGACGATGTCGATCTTGGAAAATGTGACGGCGGGCTTGAGATTGAACGGTATGCGCAACAAAAAGGAATTGGAATCGATTGCCGAGATCAGCCTCAAAAAAGCGGCGTTGTGGGAAGAGGTTAAAGAAAAACTCCATCAGCCGGGAGTCTCTCTCTCCGGAGGCCAGCAACAGAGACTCTGTATCGCGCGGGCTTTGGCAGTCGACCCGGAAGTTTTGCTTATGGATGAACCTTGTTCCTCTTTAGACCCTATTTCAACGACTCACATTGAAGAATTGATCCACGAACTGCGCGAGCATTACACGATCGTGATTGTCACTCATAATATGCAACAGGCCGCCCGCGTTTCCGATGACACCGCCTTTTTGTACATGGGGGATTTGGTGGAGCACGGGGCGACAAAAAAACTTTTCACGAATCCCAAAGAAAAAAGAACAGAAGAATATATTACAGGGAGGTTTGGATGACGAGTCATGCCGACAAACAATATGAACAGGAGCTGAAAAATTTAAAAAATCTCATTTTGAAAATGGGAGGGATGGTGGAAGAGATGGTGGCCAACTCGGTCCAATCGCTGATGGGACGCGATTCCCGGCTGGCCGA
>JAUYJH010000127.1 GCA_030688705.1 Deltaproteobacteria bacterium | reverse complement strand
GATGATGTCGAATTTGGCGAAGCGGCCGAAAAACTCCGCAAAGACGGCAAAAAAGTAATCGGCGGCTCTCCCTACACCGACCGGCTTGAAATCGATCGCGAGTTTGGACAGGCCGAACTAAAAAAAAGCGGGGTCAGCATTCTCCCCAATTGGCATTTTACCGATTACGACGAGGCGATCCGCTTCATTAAAGACAAGCCGGGACGTTATGTCTTTAAACCCTCCGGCAACAACCTCTCGGAAAGCAAGGGACTTTTATTTTTGGGCGAAGAAGAAGACAGCGGCGATCTTTTGGCGGTGCTCGAACAAAACAAAAATATTTGGAAAAAGAAGGCCCCAGAATTTTTACTCCAAAAATATATTTCGGGCATTGAAGTGGCGGTGGGGGCTTATTTCAACGGGACCGATTTTTTGGAGCCGATCAACGTCAACTTTGAACATAAACGGATTTTTCCCGGAAACGTCGGCCCTTTCGCGGGCGAGATGGGAACATTAATGTACTGGAGCGAGCCGAACAAACTTTTTAAAGAGACGCTCGAAAAAATGCTCCCCTCGCTGAAAGAATCGGGATACATCGGATATATTGATGTGAACTGCATCGTGAACGGCCGCGGCATTTATCCGCTCGAATTCACGGCGCGATACGGCTACCCCACGATTCAAATCCAGTTGGAAGCGATCACCATGCCCATCGGCGAGTGGCACTACCGGATGGCTTCCGGAGAAAAATTCGAGATCAAAACAAAAAAAGGTTTTCAAATCGGCGTCCGTATTTTGGTCCCCACCTATTTTTGCAACACAACCGATCCGATTCTGCACCCGATGTACAAAGACATGGCGGTCACTTTTAAAAATCCAAACAATTTAGAAGGCATCCACATTGAAGACGTCAAAAACGACAACGGCATCTGGCGGCTGGCCGGTACCTCTGGGGTTGTGATGGTAGTCACCGGCAACGGACAGACGGTGGAGGAAGCAAGAAAATCGGCTTATTCCCGGGTCAAAAATGTCATCATTCCCAACATGTTTTATCGCACCGACATCGGCCGCAGTTGGTTTGTCGAATGCGACCGCCTGCATACGTGGGGTTATTTGAGATAGCCATCCACTCACGCTATGGGTCATGTCACCCTGAACACGTTCGCTTCCCTCAATTTATTTTTTCATAAGAGATAAAGCGGCCTCGGACATGGCGGAAACGCCAGTCTTAAAGGATTTTTCGAAGGCGGGAGCGAATTGGGGGGAATGAAGCGACGGACCCCCTTTGTCGGTCGGCTGGACACCGAGACCGAACATAAAAATGGGAATTTTTCCCAAGATACCGTATTGGCTGAAATCTTCCCCCCACATAAATGGAGAAACGGCGAGAACATTCTCTTTGCCGAACGTTTTTTCAAAAACCGGAACGATTTTGGAAACAAGCGCCGGATCGTTATAAAGAGCGGGGGTCCCTTCGCTGTATTTAATTGCGGGCTTTGGCGCGCGGGCGGCCGCGGCGTAATCTTCGCTCACCCTCCGGATGGCCGATTTAAAATAGTCGCGCGTTTTATTATCAAAGGAGCGGACCGTCAGCTGGAGTTTCACTTCATTGGGGATGATATTGTGTTTACTGCCTCCATGAATGGAGCCGACGGTAATCACACCGGGGTCGAGCGGGCTTTTCTCGCGGCTGATGATTGTCTGATACCCCATGATCACCTGCGACGAGAGCACAATCGGATCGATTGTCATATGCGGCATCGCCCCATGCCCGCCGCGGCCAAAAACCGTCACATCGATCGAATCGACATTGGCCAGCATATAGCCTGCACGATAAGCAATTTTACCGGCAGGGAGCATATCCAAATCGTGAAGGGCCAAAGCATAATTTGGTTTTGGAAATTTTTTAAAGAGCCCTGCGGCGATCATTGCCCTGGCACCCGCGCCGATCTCTTCCGCCGGCTGACCGATCATCACCAATGTCCCCTGCCATTGATCTTTTTTTTGGGACAATACGGAGGCGGTGGCCAAAAAGATCGTCATGTGCAGATCATGGCCACAGGCATGCATCACACCGGGAACTTGGCTTGCATAGGAAAGGCCCGTTGCCTCTTGGATCGGCAGGGCATCCATATCGGTGCGGACTAAAACGGTCGGCCCCTTGCCATTTTTCATAACGGCCACAATGCCGTAACCGCCGACGCCGGTCGTCACTTCAAACCCGCCCTGTTTCAATTCCGCTGCCAATTTGGCGGAGGTCGCTTTTTCTTGCAAAGAGAGTTCGGGGTGGCGGTGCAAGTCGTGATAGAGCGATTCATAATGACCATATGGCCGGTCTTTCCCTTGAGCAGAAAAAATAGAAACCAATAAGAAAAGAATGGATAAAAGTGTTTTCCAGAACGGAATTAGTTTTGCAAAACGGGGAATAAATGCCGGGACTTTTTGCATATACTCCTTATAGCCTTGGCCGAAGCGGCGGATCAACTCATTCTCTTCGAGCCGCGACCAGATATAGAGCTTGAGACAAAAAACGGCCGCACAGCCAAAGCCGGCCCAAGTGCCGTTCAAAAAGGCAAGCCCCAGACAGGCGTGGGCCATAGCGGCATACAAAGGGTGGCGTAAAAATTCGTAGAGCCTGCTTTGCACCTGTTCCCCCCGCTCCGGAAAAATCGTGTAGATCAGCACCACACGGTCGAGACGAAGCGCCCTCATCCCCTTCATTTCCAACAACAGCCCCATCAATAATAAATAAACGCCGACCACCAGACGCAGCCACAAAGGGAGCCATGCGATATCACTCCCCGCCACCCAGATTGGCCGCAAAACGCCGGCAAACATCAAAATCCCGCCCCACAAGAAATGCCTTAAAACAACCTCCCGATAGGCCATCTCGCCGTATTTTTGGCGATAATAGGCGGGCCATTTCAAAAAACCGGTCACCATGAAGCAAAACCAGAGAATCTCCAAAAAAATCTGAACGACCGGCGCCCCGCCGGGAATGTGTTTGTCCAGATGGGGCAAAAAACGGGCCAATAAAAATCCGCCGACTAAAAATGCCAGGGGCAAAAGAAGCCCCGCCCTCGGATTTTTGAAACCGAGGTAACGGGATAAAATGGCAGGACCGGTTGATTTTGTCATTGCGAGCGCCAGCGAAGCAATCTACTTGTGTATCGGGAGATTGCTTCGGTCGTACCTCCCTCGCAATGACACCATAACGTCCAAACCCATGCAACCATTCACTTTATCCCATCTTCTTCTCTACTTTCTTCGGCTCGGTGCCACCGGCTTTGGCGGGCCCGTGGCGCTGATTGGTTACATGCACAAAGATTTGGTGGAAGAAAAAAAGTGGTTCACCAATGAGGAATATCTTCACGGTGTCGCGCTGGCCCAGATAGTTCCGGGCCCCTTGGCCATGCAGCTTGCCATCTACTTTGGCTATCTCAAGGCGAAAATCCGCGGGGCCACACTGGTCGCCTTTGCCTTTATTCTCCCCTCTTTTTTTATCGTCTGGGCGATGGCTTGGGCCTATGTGGAATATTCCGGCCTTCCGTGGATTCATTCCGTTTTCTACGGGATGAGCGCCGCGGTGATTGCCGTCATTGTGCAGGCGGCATGGCGGCTGATAAGAATCACACTCCATAAAAAATGGGGTCTCTGGTTTATTTTTCTTCTGCTGGCCGTCACGACGGCATGGATTCAAAAGGCGAGTTTTTTGCTTTTCATGTTCGGCGGTCTTTTGGGCATTATTTTGTATGCCTTTCCCAAAAATCAAAAATTGCATTCTCTGATTCCGCTGCAGCTTTTTGCCTATTTTTTTAAGGCCGCCATCGTGGTTTACGGCAGCGGCATGGCGATCATCCCGTTCATTTACGGCGACATGGTGAACCGCTTGCAATGGCTCAACAACCAGCAATTCATGGACGCGGTGGCGGTGGGGATGATCACGCCGGGCCCCGCTTTAATTACGGTCGGTTTTATCGGCTATCTGGTCGATGATCTTGCGGGCGCGGTCGTTTCGGTGGCCGGCATTTTCTGCCCGGTTTATCTTTTTGTCATTATCTGCGCTCCATGGTTTTTCAAAATCGTCAAAAACCCAAAGGTGAAGGCATTTGTCGACGGGGTCACCGCCGCGGCGGCGGGGGCCATTGCCGGATCGGTCTGGATTTTGGGAAAACAGGCCATCACGGATTGGCCGACTATTCTGATCGCCATCGGCACCCTGATTTTCCTTCTCAAAACAAAAATACCGGTTCCGTTGTTGCTTCTTACAGGCGGCCTTGTCGGATGGGCCGTTAAAACCGTTTAAAACTGATAGCCCAACTCCAGCCCGCCGGTTCGATTAGACGCGCGAAAACGGTTGCGGCCTTCCGCCGTTTCGGGAATGTAGGCCCATTTGTAAGTCGCTAAAATCTTGACGGGGATATCCGCCCCCACATCCGGATCAAACTGATACCCCTGGCCCAGCACATAAAGCATCCCCCCGAGGCAGAGCAAGTCGGAAGAAAGGCCGGCCTCATAACGCGCGGCCCACTTTTTAAAATCGAGATTTTTTCTCACGTCGCCCCATTTGACTCCGGATTTTTTTAAAAGGGCCTCCCCATCGGGCTGCAGCGCGATGAAAGAGCGTATATCCATGTAATTGGGTCCGATGCCAATGGAGGGTTGTAAAAATTTCCACCGGGCGTATTTAGTCTTCCACATCAATTCCAGATACATCATCTGATAGGTTACATCGTCCGTCTTGATGTACTGGTCGGCAACTCCGGCAAAATCAGCTTTAAGCCCCTGCCCCAAATCGAGTTCCAGCTTGTTCGGCCGTATTTCCCGGTGGGTGAGAATAAAACTGGAGGACCCCTCGATCATGGATTCAAAAAAACGGTTCGTGACCAACGCCGTTTTTTCGTCCCCAAAAAAAACCATCTGCCCCCCGGGGCCCAAAAAACTGCTCGGCGATTGGGTGTCGATATCCACATTCACCCTAAAAGGCTCCGTGACTTTTTGGCGGTTGTAGCCGACCCCGGCATCCTGCCAGCCGACATCCATAAATACGGCAAAGGGCCCCCAGACATGCAAATGCCCCCTCAAGACACGGCGGGTCAGCGCGATCCTGGTGACTTCTTTCCCCTTGTACGGATGTTTTTTGTCCGGCTTGAATTCGTAGCGGTTCCAAATGCGCCACTCTTCGACGCGCGCGCCGAGAGAAAAAAAGTTCAGATGAGCCCATTCTTTTTCCCGAAGCCAAAAGAACGGGTCCAAGTCTGTTTTCACGTCGGGGAAAGCAAACTGATTTTCAAAAGGATCCCACCTAAGGCCGGGGGGGGCCTGACTTGCCTGCGGCTTTGTGGCTCGTGCAGGTTCAGTCATAGAGAAGTGGGCGGATTATGGCCCAAGTCTCAAAAAGGGCAATGGAATTTATTTTAAATTATCGACTATCTGACGAATCAGCAGGACGGCGCTTTTAAGAGTCTTGTTTTGTTTGTCTTTTTCCGGATTGTAGCAGGTCAGTGAAACGCCTTTGACGGGAAAATGTTTTGCGATCAGCCTAAAAGCCCCCCGGGCCTCCTTCAAAGACAAACCGTCACGACACCTAAAATCGACGCCGGGCGCCAGCTTGGGGGCCAGCACATCGATATCAAAATGAAGATAAATGCCGGACACTTTTGACTCCAGTTTTTTAAGTTTCGGAAGCAGGCATTTTTTAATCCCCTTTTGCCGGATATTCTTCAATGAAATCATCCCCACTCTCGATTTTTTGAGGGCCGTTTTTTCTTTCGGGTCCAGACTTTGCAGACCGACCAGAAGAACCAAAGATTCAGAAAGAGGTTCTCTCATGCCGATTTTTTTTAGTAACCGCGGGTAACAATGCCCCGTTAAAACGGCCAAGGGCATGCCGTCAAAATAACCGCTGGGGCTTGTTTGGGGGGTGTTGAAATCACCGTGGGAATCAAACCAGATGATCCCCGTTTTTTTGGATTTCAATCCCGCCATCATCCCCAAAGAGGCGTTGCAATTGCCGCTGATGACCAAAGGAACGCGCTCTTTTTTGACCGCTTTGGCAACCGCTTTTGCCAGCCGCGCGTTGACTTTCGCGATCGCCACATTTTCATCGTCATTTTTTTTTATTTTAACGGAAATAAGCTCTCGACCCTTTTTCAAAAAGCGGAGAGCCCCCTTGGCCGAACCGACGCCCGGCCGCCCCAAGTGATAGGGAAATAAAATATATTGAATAGTCATTGGGTGCCCCCGGCTGGACGATTTTAGAACCGCCTGCATCGAGATGTCGCTGGCGGCCTAACTATCATAGCACACCCTTGTGTCAATTATTCTCGGTACTTGGAGAAGAGACACATGGGGAGCAACCCTGCTTGGGAAAAAAAGAGGGTGGTCTATAGATCATCTTTTTAGTGGCAAGCGCAACAAACGAGTTCCTGTTTTTCCCCCGTATTTTGGTAAGTTATCCACTGACTTCACCAGATTGGTCGATAAGGCTGTAAGAGATTTTACCTTTGATAGATTCGCACAGAACCTCGACAGTCTCGACCCAAGTAAGGGATTTTTGGTAGACTTCAAGTTTTTCAAATTGAAATGCCATTGATTTAAAAACCTCTATTTTCTATCAACTATTTTCTATTTTCCCGACTTTTCGCCTTGAATAACGCACAGAACCACAGAAAATAGAGAATAGAAAATAGAAAATGGAGGACGACTTTTCTTGCGAAAAGTCGTTGTGCCCCCGGCGTGAATTGAACACGCACCACCAGCTTCGGAGGCTGGTGCTCTATCCGTTGAGCTACGGGGGCAAAAATGCGGCGGAAGGCTAAACAAAATACCTTTTATTGTCATCAAGAAAGAATATGTTATAGATCCCGCTCAAATCATGCGCCGCATTCTCGCCATCTTTCTTTTTGCAGGCCTCTTTTCCCCCGTGACAACACGGGCCGGAGAACTGATCGACACCGAAATTTTAAAGGGGGGCCAAACCCGTGTCAGCATCGGCGGCGGTTACCTCTACGGGGTTATCAGCCCACCCGATTCTTTCGATGAGGTGAGCGGCACCAATGAAGCCAAAATGTATGAAGAAAACCTGCGCTACACGCAGGGGCTGGGGCACGGTTTTTTGAAGGATATGTTCGTCGAAATGGAATCGAAAACATTTCAATCGGGGCAAGAAACGGTGAATGGGGCGGTGGTCCATCCGGCCAATAACGGGTGGATATTGAATGCCCGAAGCGGCGGCAATTTTGTCCACACCCCCCGTTTTCTTTTTGGAACATGGATAGAAGCGGGATCGCCGGTTTTGCTAACCAAGGCCAAGTTCGTTAATCCGTCGGTCAATTACGTGGGGATTGGGTTTAAGATGATGGAAGAATTGAGTCGCAATTTCGGCCTTATCCAAACGGCCTTCGTCGGCTCGGGGCTCTTTTTGCCGAGAAACCAAAACCCGAACGTAAAGGGGAGCTTTCTCGTTATCATGAACATCGGTAAAATGGCCGGCGGCGGCAATTTTACCGTGAAATCCGGTGGGTTGGCGCAAGCGGATCTCACCGCGCGCGTTGACTCCGCTTATCAAGCAAGCGCTCTGGGGAGCGGGCGGATTAAAAACATGCTTTTTTCCACCCCGTTTTTGCTTGAATGGAGTTTCAACCGGGAATGGAGCATCGACGGCGGCTATGTGATGAAGTGGGTCGGCCGTTCCGTGGCCGGCTCCCGCTACGCAGTCTTCAACCTAACCCGCGAATTTTAAATAAAGGGCTTTTCCGCATCCATTTATTGAAGCACGTTGGGAACGGCCAGCGTAAAAGTGGGAATGGCGACATCGAATTCCTCCCCGTTTTCAGCACGCATCCGGTAGGTGCCGCGCATGGAACCCACTTCCGTTGGAAGGGGGCAAAAACTGCTGTAGGAATAGCGGCTTCCGGATGGAATAACCGGCTGTTGGCCAATCACTCCCGGCCCCTGAACCTCTTCTTTTCTCCCGTCGCCGTCGATGATAATCCAGTAGCGGCTTAAAAGCTGTACCGGCGCGCGGCCCTCGTTGACGATGTCGATTTTGTAGCTGAAGACAAAAAGACCGCCGTCCGGATCGGATTGGTCCGATTCAAAATTGGGGGTCGCCGTCACCCGAATGTCGTGTGTCAACGCGGTAAACATATTAATGATGATGCCCGCCGGCGCCGTGCGCGTGGCCATGCGCGGCTTCTTCATCGGTGGCCTCTCTTATCTCCGTCACCTCCACATCAAAAAAGAGATCTTCGCCGGCCAGAGGATGGTTGCCATCCAGAGTCACCTGCGTATCGGTCACTTTTGTCACCATCACCACCTGCGAACCTTTGTCCGACTTCAACTCATACTGTTGGCCTATTTGCACATCCCCTTGGGGAAGCTCGCTTTTTTCAACGACGATCACAAACCGTTCATCCCGCTGGCCATAGCCATCGCCCGCCGCCACCTTGATATTTTTCTTTTCCCCCGTTTTCAATTGACCCACCTCTTTTTCCAGTCCGGGGACAATCTGCTGGCCACCCTCCATGTAGCTTAACGGCTCTTGGCCCGCGGAAGAATCAAGCACCTCGCCCTTTTCATTTTTTAGAGTGTAGTGAAATGAAATGACCCTTTGTTTCATTGTATCTCCCTTGTTGCCTAAATAGTTTGGACGCCTTATATAAGTGACTAAACAAAAGCAAGGAGATCTTATGAAAATATTCTTCACGGTTTTATTCCTGGTCTTCAGTCTTCTGCCTCCAGCCTTCAGTCCTGTTTTTGCCAAGGAGGTCGTCACTAAAACGGGGTTGAAATATGAAGACACCAAACCGGGAACGGGCCCCACGGCGTCGGCCGGAAAAACGGTCGCGGTACACTACACCGGCTGGCTTTATGCCAACGGCAAACGGGGTAAAAAATTCGACAGCTCTTTGGAAATCAAAGAACCGCTTGTTTTCAAACTGGGGTCCAAGCAGGTGATTGCCGGCTGGGATGAGGGGATTCAGGGGATGAAAGTCGGCGGACAAAGGACCCTCATCATTCCCGCCGCACTGGCTTACGGCAAAGAAGGGGCCAACGGGGTCATCCCGCCCAATGCCGAGTTGATATTTGATGTGGAGTTGGTTGGGGTGAAGTGAAAGTTGTTTTGGTCCAGCCCGAAATCCCCCAAAACACAGGGAATATCGGTCGGCTTTGTGTGGCCACGAATACGCCTCTTTATCTCGTAAAACCGCTTGGGTTTTTTCTCTCTTCTAAACAGATCAAACGAAGCGGACTCGACTACTGGAAAGACCTCGACGTGAAATTGGCCGATTCTTTGGAAGAGATTGTCGATGAAAATCCAAAATCCCGCCTTTGGTATGTCAGCACCAAAGGTCAAAAAGAATATTGGAAAGTGAAATTCAAAAAAAACGATATTCTGGTTTTTGGGTCGGAGAGCAAAGGCCTGCCGAAAGAATTATTGGAGACCAACAAAAATCAAACCTTGAAAATCCCGATGTGGGGCCCGGTGCGCAGTCTCAACCTCGCCACTGCCACGGGGATTGTCCTCTACGAGGCGTACCGGACTGTGGGCGCGACAGGGATCGAACCTGTGGCTTCCACCGTGTGAAGGTGGCACTCTACCGCTGAGTTACGCGCCCCCTTGGCTAACAGGGACAGGGAGACCCATAGGGTATCGCTACCCCATGGGCAAGCCCAAAATGGTCCCAAAATGGTCTATTCTTTATGTAACGCAGTGGAAAGTTGTAGAGAGATAACGGACTTGTCAAATAGCGGTTCCTATTGCATAAGCTCCCGATGCCTCATCATCCAACACCCGAAATTTTTATCGCCGAAATGGCTCAAAAATGCGCCCCGCTGGAGCAAAAACTCTGCAATCTTTATTGGCAGTTGGCCACCACCGGAAATGCGGCCGTGGCCAAAGAATTGGCCGAGACCGAAAAAACACTCAAAATCATTTTTTCCAATCCCGATGAGTTTAAACAGCTTAAAAACTGGAAAGGCAAAGGGATTGCTGATGAACCTCTCTCGCGCCAAATTGATCTTCTCATCCGCGCCTATACCCCCAACCAGCTCGATGAAAAAACGATTTCGGATTTGGTGGAATGCCAAACCGAGCTGGAAAATATTTTCAACAATTTCAGGGCCGAACTCGACGGAAAAAAACGGACCAACAACGATTTAAAAGAGATCCTCAAAACCGAAAAAGACGAGGAGGCCCGTAAAAAAGTTTGGGAGGCCTCGAAACAGATCGCGAAGGAATCCGCCGATAAAATTCGGGAACTCGCCAAAAAAAGAAATGCCGCGGCAAAAAAACTGGGGTTTGAAAATCATTTTGTCATGTCGCTTGCTCTTCAGGAGCTTCAACCCCAATGGCTTTTTGAGCTTTTTGGACGGCTTAAAAATGAAACGGAAGGGTCCTTTTCAAAAAAAATCCGGAATCTGCATGAAAAACTGGGAAAATATTACGGCATCGACGCCGATAATGTAAAGCCGTGGCATTATGACGACCCTTTTGCGCAAGCCGCCCCCGCACAGGTGACCATCGATCTGGATCCGTTCCTCAAGGGAAAAGATATCCTGAAAATCTGCCGGGAATTTTATGCCGGCATCGGCCTTGATATCAGCGATGTTTTGGAAAAAAGCGATCTGTTTGAAAAAGAGGGGAAAAGCCAGCACGCCTTCTGTATCAGCATGAGCAAAGAGAAAAAAGATGTGCGTGTTCTGGCCAACATCCGCCCCAACAGCTATTGGGCCTCCACCATGCTCCACGAGCTGGGGCACGCCGCCTATTCGAAAAATATCGATTCGAATCTCCCCTATTTTTTGCGCGACGAGGCCCATATTTTCGCGACCGAGGCGATCGCGATGCTGATGGAGAGGATGATGCACCATCCGCATTGGCTTAAAAACATGGTTGGCCTGACCGACGGAGATCTGAAAAATCTGGGCGGCAACCTTTATGAAGCCATGGCGCTGGACAAGCTGATCATCGCAAGGTGGGTGATGGTGGTCACCTCTTTCGAGAGGGCCCTCTATACCAATCCCGATCAAGATTTGAACGGCCTTTGGTGGAAACTGGTGAAAGAGTTTCAATTATTGGATAAGCCAGAGGGGAGAGATTATCCCGATTGGGCGGCCAAAATTCATATCGCCTCGGCGCCGGTTTATTATCAGAATTATCTTTTGGGGGAATTGATGGCGGCGCAGATTGCGGAGACTCTGGAAAAAGAGGCGATGAAAAAGCCGATGGCGGAAGTTTCGTTTTTGGAAACCCCCGCCATCGGAAAATTACTCAAAGAGAGAATGTTTCAACACGGGGCCAAGTGGCCCGCCTTCAAGCTCGTGCCGCACGTGACCGGGCACGTTTTGGACTCCGCCTCTTTCGTGAAACAGTTTTGCGGTTAGAGGGGGTATATCTTCTGAAAGCGATTAACGAAGCAAACAGAAGAAACGGCAGGAAAGTGTAAATACCCGCCTTGGAGCTTTTGCTCAAACTGCACGATTCACCCGAATCAAAGTCTTCCGTAGGGGGCGGGTTCACGCCGGGGTTGGGGCATCCGTCAAATTCCGGATCGCCGGGCACATCGACACAGCCGATCGCTTCGCACTCATCCCCGATTTCGTCGCCGTCGGTATCATCTTGCTGGGGGTTGGCCACATAGGGACAGTTGTCGTCGGCATCCAACACCCCGTCATGGTCGTAGTCGTTGACGGGATCGTCCACAGGAGCGACGCAAGTTCCCGATTCCGTGTCGCAAAGGTTTCCATCGGTACACTGGCTGTCTTCCACGCAAGAAGTGCCGGGAAGTGGAACAATGGCATCACAAGCCCCACCCGTCGCAGGCCGTTGGAATCCTTCTTGGCATTCGCAACTGTTAGTCGTTTCATTTAGTTGTTCATTCTCTCCACAGGTCGGGGTTACAGCGACTCTTGCACAGCAAAAAGGTTGTGGCTCCTCGACCAAATGAACACCCGTTACAATATAATGAATTTGCGCGTACTTTTCCGAAGAACAATAGCGTTTGGCATCGTCTTTGACAGTCTCCCAACAGAAATCATTGGAGTGTTCTCTGAAATAGTTCGTCGGAAAACTGCAATTTTGATTCAGCCAGGCAGCTAAATAAAAATTGTTACTACTGCATACACCGGCAGAGACATTTTGGCCGGTTATTAAAACAACCGCAAACAATACCGAAAACAAAATGCTCTTTTTTCCATAACGAACTGCCAGCAACAGCCCCAATCCCGCCAGCATCAAGAGCCACTCTGCCCCAAAGGCCCCGCCGCTTTTATGAAGAGTGCAGGAACTGGTGGAACCGAATTCTTCATCACAAGCATCGCCAGCCGCATCATCATCTTGATTGGCCTGGTCTGCATTGGCTACGGCAGGACAGTTGTCATCTTCATCGGCCACACCATCACCATCCTGATCAGAATCTTCCTCAATATTTTGTCCTTCCACCGTGCCCACAGGCAGACCTCCACAAAAAATCCCGGCCGAAAGCGATAGCTTTCCAGATGAAATCCCCTCATCGGATTTACATAGATCAATAACATCATCGACCGGCGGGTTCTCATCTCCACCAGCCGCCTCAATTTCTGTAGTCGGTGCTTTATAGCCTGATAATTCCTTCGCCGTCAGACTGGGTGAAGAGACATAATTGCCATTTTCATGGACCAATTCCAAACGAAATTTTGTTTCTTCATCAACGGAGCTCGCATCCAACCCGCAGAAAAAGACTTTTTTATCTGCGCTGAACCTGCAAACATCAGTGCGGCAATCGGTAAAACTGCCGGCTGTTTTAATGCAAATTCTCCCTTTGATCTCGTTTCCAAGTTTCGCCACATCGGCGGCACTGACATTTTTCAAAACCAGTTTTGTTTCAACAACGGGAACGAAAATAATAACTTTTATTTTATAATTCTTTTTTTCTCCGGAAAAAAGATCGTGGCCTAAAAGAGTGCCGGTTTCATCGGCCGCACTGGAGGTGGCAGTGAAAAAAAGGCCCATTCTTTCCAAGTTGTCGCGAATAGAGCCCATCTGTTGTAAGTCAATAGAGGGGCCTGTCGGGAAATTCGGAAAGGGTGCCGGCTCGAAGGCAAAAAGAGTTTTGCCTCCCATCAGGGCCACTGCCGCAATAACGACCAAAATCAGCTTACGCATAAAAACCTCCTGCGGGGGGTAAATGCAAAAGGGGGGCCAGAAAGAGAGTACGACAGTACGATGGTACGATAATATGAATAAAATCAATTGGTTATAGATTTACAAGACTGGATTCCGGCTTCCTGCCTGCCGGCAGGCAGGTCGCCGGAATGACGAGAATTGGGGGATCAAGACCCCAATCAGGGTGGCGATTGCCGCCCCACCAAAGGCGTCGAGAATGTAGTGTTGTTTAATAACAACCACTGAAAAGGCGGTCAAAAAGGCCAAGGCAACATTCACCAGAAAAACCCGCGGTAAAAATCGATACGAAAAGACTGCGGCAAAAGTGGGGTAGGCTACGTGCAAAGAGGGGAAGCAGTTATAGGGTTTATCAACCCAAAAAAAGAACCAGGTGAGATATTCAAAAAAGGTGTTGGGATTAACAATTTCCGGGCGCCAAATCATTTTGACCGGAAAAATCAGGAAAATGACATAGTGCACGGTCGTTACCCAAAAATAACCCCACGCCGCTTTTTTAAAAACATCCCAGTTGGGGGCGGCAAAATAGATGATCAGAAAACTGCCGTAAACAAGGCAATAGCCCAAAATAAAAGGGATCAGAAAAGGAATTTTGTCTTCTCCGGGCAAGCCCAACGTATAAAAAACGCCCCGAGCGACATTAAAATGATTGATGGGAATGTAACCCAAGACAAAATAGGCCGTTAAAAGAAGGGTGACGATCCGCTGGGGCCAGACTTTATTATTTTCCATATCCGTTATTGACGAAACCCGGGTTTCTAAGTGATGTTGGCCGCAAGGTCAAGAAAGGATGTCATTGCTTACGGTTGTCATTGCGAGGCCGAGTCTGTCGAGGCCGAAGCAATCCACCAGTAGATTGCCACGTCGTCCCGCCAACGGCGGGACTCCTCGCAATGACAAACAATATTATGAGCGAATTTTCTCCCACAGACCCCAAGGAAAACTACGATCCTAAAACGGATCTCAATTATATCCCCTGCCTCGACCACGGTTTTGTCCGGTTGGTGGAGGTGATGGGCGATGACGCCTCTATTGTACAGGCGGCCCGCGTCTCTTACGGTCAGGGGACCAAATCGGTTCGGGCCGACCGGGGTTTGATTTTTTATCTGATGCAGCACCAACACACCACCCCCTTTGAAATGGTTGAATTCAAGTTTCATTGCAAATGCCCGATTTTTGTCGCGCGCCAGTGGATCCGCCACCGGACGGCCAATGTCAACGAAGTGAGCGGGCGTTATTCTGTGATGGAGGATACATTTTGGGCCCCTACTTTGGAAGACCTGCGCAAGCAATCTTTCACCAATCGCCAAGGCTCCGTTGAGGGAGATGTGATTTCAGAACCGGAAGCAAGAGAAATCCAAAAAACATTTATTGAAGACCAACGGCGCATTTACGATGAATATCAGCATTATCTCAATGTCGGCGTGGCGCGCGAAGTGGCCCGGGCCAATTTGCCTTTATCGATTTATACAGAGTGGTATTGGAAAATCGATTTGCATAATCTTTTGCATTTTTTGCAGTTGCGTCTCGACCCCCATGCCCAAAAAGAGATCCGCGTTTTTGCAGAGGCGATGGCCCGTTTTGTAAAACAGAAATGCCCGATTGTCTGGGAATCGTTTGAAGAACATATTCTTTTTGCCAATAAACTTTCCAAAAATGAGGGGGCGTTGCTCGCGAAAGTGATTGAGGAAGATAAGCTCTGGCCCAAGATAGAGGCCGCCCGCATCGAACAGCTCAAAAA
>JAUYJH010000160.1 GCA_030688705.1 Deltaproteobacteria bacterium | reverse complement strand
TTAAGATACATTCCTTGAGCCTTGTTTGTCCATCGTGTGTCGGGGTGTTCCCGCAGAAGCATCTCCACCGCCCTTCTTGCCTCTTCTTTTCTCCCCAGATCAAGATTGGTTTTGGCGATCAGAAAAAGGGCCCTGGGAACCAGCGGAGATTTTGGGTAGACGTTCACCAATTCTTCAAACCGAAGCGAGGCGGAGATGTATTCCTCCGTGCGGTAATAAAAATGGCCGATATAAAAAATTCGTTTGGCAAGGCGGTCGTTGGCCACCTCCAAATCCCGTATAATCGCCTCCCGATAAGGGCTGTTGGGTGCGGCGCGCAGGGCCGTTTGAAACTGTTCCGCCGCCTTGACCAGATAGGTTTGGTCCCGATCGATCGCTTTGGGGGCCTCCTTCAGATAGGAAAGCCCGGTCCGGTACAAAGCATAATCGACTTGGGCGTGGGCCGGGAAAAGTTTGATGAAAGAAAGATAGGTGTCGGCCGCCAGCAGATATTCGCCCTGATTGTAATAGGTGTCGGCGATTTTGAGTTCCGCCTCTTGTCCCTGCTGGGTTTGTGGAAAACGCGATTTGAAGATTTCCAGGCACTCCACCGCCTTTTCGTAATGTTTTCTTTGCGCAAGAGAGGTGCACTTTTTGAGCGCGGCCTCGTGGTCTTCTTGCCCGATGTCGAATGTCTCCCGCGCGCACCCGGCCAGCATCGCAAACGCGAGGGCCAACAAGAAGGGGCGGGATGTTCTCTTTTGAGTCATGGCGCGGGAGTCTACGGCGAATTGAATTTCATGTGCAATAGAAAAATTGTGTGTATCTTGACAAGGGGGGGGTGGAAGGGTTAAATCGGCCTGATTTTTTAAAGAAAATTATGGAAGCAACACCTCCACAACTCGATTTTGGAACCTTTGTTTTGTCTTTAGCCGCCGCGGCACAGGTCCATCTGGGGGCGGCCCCCGACCCTTCGGGAAAGACCGAAAAAAATCTCGATTTAGCCAAACAGACCATTGATCTGCTGGCCCTTCTGGAAGAGAAAACAAAAGGGAATTTGACGGAAGAAGAGGCCAAAATTTTATCGCAGATATTAACTCAATTGCGTTTGCAATACGTGGAGGCAAAAAAATGAAAACAACAGGACCATGGACTAAAAGACAGATCAAAAAATACATTTGCATTTTGTTTTTGGTTCTTGGTCCATGGTCCATGGTCCATGGTCCAGCTTCAGCCGCGTGGTTTGACCCCCATTTTCCTTCCTTTGCACCGCTGGCCAAGCAGGTCAAAGGGGCGGTGGTCAACATCTCCACCACCCGCACCGTCAAAAGAGAGCCGATGCGCATGCCCAAATCTCCTTTTGGCCAGATGGATCCTTTCGAGGAATTCCGCCGTTTTTTTGAAGACGAAATGCCAAGAGAAGAACAGCGCCACAGCCTGGGCTCCGGCGTGATCATCAGCAAAGAGGGCGATATTCTGACCAACAATCATGTGATCGGGGATGCCCAGGAAATTGAGGTGAAACTGGCTGATGGCCGCAAGTTCAAGGCGGCGGTTGTCGGAAAAGATGAAAGAACCGATCTCGCGGTTATCAAAATTAAAGCGAAAGATTCCCTCCCCATTGCGGTCCTTGGGGATTCCGATAAATCACAACAGGGGGATTGGGCGATGGCGGTGGGAAACCCGTTCGGGTTTGAGCATACGGTTACGGTGGGGGTCATTTCTGCAAAAGGGCGCGTGATCGGTGATGCCAAAGCCCCCTTTGCCAAGTTTATACAGACCGATGCCTCCATCAACCCGGGCAATTCCGGCGGCCCTCTTTATAACATCAACGGCGAAGTGATCGGCATCAACACCATGATCTACGGCATGGGGACCGGCATCGGTTTTGCCATTCCCATCAATCTGGCCAAGGAGCTTCTTCCGCAGTTGATCACCAAAGGAAAGGTGACTCGCGGTTGGCTGGGTGTGCAGATCCAACGGCTCACCCCGGAGCTGGCGGAGTCGTACGGTTTGAATCTGGAACAGGGGGCTTTGATCGGCAGTGTTTTGCCCGGTTCTCCCGCGCAAGAGGCGGGGATTCAGCGGGGGGACATTGTGCTGGAATATGACGGGAAAAAAATTGCAGATCCGTTTGATTTAAGCGCTTACGTGGCGCAGACCGAAATCGGTAAAAAAATGCGGCTCAAAATTTTAAGAGGCGGCAAGGAGATGATGCTCGAGGCGAAGGTGGGCAAACGGGAAGAAAAAGAAGAGGCAAAGGCGCAAGCCCCCCTTAAGCCGGAACAGTCGCAGTCGGATGTTTTGGGGCTGGCTGTCCGTTCCATCACACCGGAAGAGGCACAGCGGTTGAATCTTCCGGCGGGCCAGCGCGGCGTGTTGATCGAACAGGTTCAGCCCGGCTCTTCGGCGGAGGATCGCGATATTCGTGAAGGGGATATTCTTTTTGAAGTCAACGGCAGTGCCATCAATAATGTCGCTGATTACGGGCGCGAGGTCAAAAAATTGAAAAAAGGGGATTTGGTGCGGTTATTAGTCGGCCGCGGCCCCATGACTATATTTGTAGCCTTTAAGATTTAAATTCGCAAAATGAGATATAAAAAATTCTAAACACTAAATACTAAATTCTAAACAAATTCTAATTTTCCAAACTACAAATTCCAAACGATTGTTTGAATATTGAAATTTAGAATTTAGGATTTGTTTAGGATTTCGATATTCGAATTTAGGATTTTTTTAGAGGTTTCACTATGCGTTTTTCAAAACGGGTTGAGTTTGTCAGAAGATTGGTCAACACGGCGGCCAAGCCGAAGTTGCTGCACGCGCTCGAAAAACTGGGGCCGTTGCAGAGCGCCCGCATTTTAAGACAGCTCCCCCCGCATGATTTGAAAATCTTTTTCGAAACCTTCAAAAACGAACCCTTTCTAAATCAGATTCTTCTGGAGTTTCCTCCGGAAACGCTTCCCCCTCTTTTTGCCCTTTTGGAAGAGCCCCTTCTTCTCGACATTTTTCATCAAATGCCCCCGAACTGGGTTTGGGGCTCTCTGAAACAGTTTCCCGCCG
>JAUYJH010000149.1 GCA_030688705.1 Deltaproteobacteria bacterium | reverse complement strand
CTATTCGACAAATTATCCTTGAAAAAGGTTCGCGCAAAGGTGAGTATTTCTCCGTTTGGGGCTTTTGGCCCCAAACGGAGAGGTGATTTATGCAGACAACCATGCGCAAAAACAAAAAAGAGTGGGTCGTTTCGCTGGGGCTTTTGTTTGGGGCGGGGTTTTTGGGTCTTTTGGTTCCCGTTGCCGCTCCCCTTGTTAAAGGGGGCCCGATTGTTCCGGGAGATGTGGCGTGGATGCTGACCGCCACCGCGCTGGTTCTTTTGATGACGCCGGGGCTCTCCTTTTTTTACGGCGGCATGGTCCAGCGTAAAAACGTGATCTCCACGCTGTTGCAAAGTTTTATCGCGATGGGGGTGGTCAGCCTTTTGTGGATTCTTGTCGGGTTCAGTTTGAGTTTTGGAAAGAGTATCGGCGGTTTTGTCGGAAACCCCCTCGATTTTTTTATGTTTCGCCATGTCGGCTCTTTTACCCACCCTGATTTGGCACCGACCATCCCCTTGGCCCTGTTCGCCATGTTCCAGCTTAAATTCGCCATCATCACGCCGGCCTTGATCACCGGTTCTTTCGCGGAGCGGGTCCGCTTTGCAAGCTACATCATTTTTATCTCTCTTTTTTCTCTTTTGATCTATGCGCCCATTGCCCACTGGACCTGGCATCCGCAGGGATTTTTACGCCAGTGGGGTGTTTTGGATTTTGCCGGCGGCACGGTGGTCCATATGTCGGCCGGTTTTGCGGCATTGGCCGGTGCGTTGGCCCTGGGCCGGCGCAAAATTCATCTCGCCAGCGCCACCACGCGGCCTGCCAATATTCCGTTCGTTTTGCTGGGGCTGGGGATGCTCTGGTTCGGCTGGTTCGGGTTCAACAGCGGTTCGGCGCTGGCCGCCAATGAGCTGGCGGTTCTGGCTTTTATCAACACCAACACCGCTTCGGCGGCGGCCATGCTCGCGTGGATGTTTTACGATGCGGTGCGGGGCCGCAGGCCTTCGGCGCTGGGGGCCGCCATCGGCGCCGTTGTGGGGCTGGTGGCCATTACTCCGGCCTGCGGTTTTGTGACGGTGGGGCAAAGTATCGTGATCGGCATCGCGGCAAGCATCATCAGCAATCTGGTGGCCCACTGGAGATCCAAATCACAACTGGATGACACCCTCGATGTTTTTCCCTGCCACGGAGTCGGTGGCATTGTGGGGATGATCGCCACCGGCCTTTTTGCCGAAAAGGTCGGTCTGATTCATGGCGACCCGACCCTATTTATCCGCCATCTTTTGGCCATTGTCATTGTCGGCGCGTACAGTTTCGGAGGGTCCTATATTTTGTACAAACTGACCGATTTTCTGGTCAGCCTGCGGGTGCGGCCGGAACAAGAAGAGGCGGGGCTTGATATCAGCCAGCACGCGGAGAGTTATTGAAGAAAATGTTTTTAGTTTGCGGAGGAGTTAGCAGTCTGTTGACAAGCTCTTTGCAGGTGTCATTGCGAGCCCCCACGCTTGTCATTGCGACCCCGAGCTTGTCGAGGGGGAAGCAATCTCTCGGCTTGGGGCGCAGGCTCCGCGAAGCAATCCAAATGTAATATATTGCTTCTCGAGAGATTGCCGCGGCCCCTTCGGGGCCTCGCAATGACAAAATTGGACTTTGTCAACAACCTGTTAGGTAGTAAATGGAGAGGTGGGTGAGCGGCTGAAACCGATGGTCCCGAAAACCATTATGCCCCTAAAGGGCATCGAGAGTTCAAATCTCTCCCTCTCCGCCAAGTTTTTAAATGATACACCTTCAGGGTATTACCCTTGTTTTTTCCGGTCCTGCCGGAGTCGTTTGCGCCATCAATGATTTGAGCCTTCGTATCCGCGACGGGGAAACGCTGGCCCTCGTTGGGACAAGCGGCTGTGGCAAATCGAGCACGCTGAAAATCATCAATGGGCTGTTGCGTCCCACGCGGGGGGCCGTTTTTTTTGATGGAGAACGGCTTGATGCCTCCAATGTTTTCGCCGCCCGGCTCCGAATGGGCTATGTTATCCAGGGGGCCGCCCTTTTTCCGCATTTGACGGTTCGTGAAAACATCGCCGTTATGGCCAAAATTCTTGGATTGCCGAAAGCCCAGACAGCCGAAAGGATTTCCCGACTGCTGACTCTCGTGGGCCTCGATGAAAAACGTTTTGCAGATCAATACCCCTTGGCCCTCTCCGGAGGGGAACAACAGCGGGTCGGCGTGGCGAGGGCATTGATGCTCGATCCCCCATGTCTTTTGATGGACGAGCCGTTCGGGGCGCTGGATGTCATTACGCGCCACCAGCTGCAAAACGATTTCGCGCGTCTCAAACAAAAATTGAAAAAAACGGTCGTGTTTGTGACGCACGATCTGGAAGAGGCATTTAAGCTGGCCGATCGGGTCGCCGTCATGCATCAGGGAAAAATCATGCAGGTGGATGCGCCGGAAAAAATCAGAAATCAGCCGGCCAATGATTTTGTCAGGGAATTTTTAAGATTATGAAGAAGACCGCCTGGATATTCTTTTTGCTTTTTATTTTCGGCGTGCCGGATGCCGGAGCGGCCCAACCGATCCGCATCGGCAGTAAAAAATTCACCGAGTCCTACATTTTGGCCGAAATCATGGCACAGAAAATTGAAAGAGAGCTTCAAATCCCCGTGGAGCGCAAGTTCGGACTGGAGGGGACGCTCGTTTGCTTTGAAGCCCTGAAAGGCGGCGCCATCGATTTGTATCCCGAATATTCGGGAACAATGCTCAAGGTTCTGCTCAAAACAGACGCCGTTCTTGATTTTGAAGAGATGAACGGAATTTTGCAAAAACGCCACCGGCTTGAATGGATCGATCCGTTCGGGTTTGATAACAGCTATGCTCTGGCCATGCTCCGAACAAAAGCCGCGGCGTTGGGCATTGAAAATTATTCCGATCTCGCGCGGCATCGGGAATTGACATGGGGCTTGAGTTACGAATTTTTAAACCGTGAAGACGGGTGGCCCGCTTTAAGGGCCTTTTACCGTTTTCAGCCGGCCGCCCGCGTCCGGGGGATGGAGCATACGCTGGTTTATGAAGGGGTTCAGGCGGGTTTGATCGATATTTTGGATGTCTATACCACCGACGCAAAAATTATGGCCTATGATTTGAAGGTTTTAAAAGATGACCGGCATTTTTTCCCCCATTATTGGGGGGCCCCGCTGGTCCGGCAAGATACGCTCCGACGCCATCCTGGACTGAAAGCGGTTTTGGAATCGCTTTCCGGGGAAATTTCCGACGAAACGATGCGAAAGCTGAATGCCGAAGCGGAAATCGGCCATAAAAGCTTTGCCCGCGTCGCCCATGAATTTTTGCAAACGGACGGGAAAGAAAGATTCTTCGACGACAGTTTTTGGAAAACACTTTTGCATCGCACCGAGCGGCATCTCAAACTGGTCTTTGTTTCTGTTATGGCGGCGGTTCTTGTCGGCATTCCGCTCGGCATGCTCATGACGCGGGTAGGCTGGCTCGCCGGGCCCGCTCTTTATGTCACTGGCGTTATACAGACGATTCCGAGCATCGCTCTGCTGGCCCTGATGATTCCCCTGTTCGGCATCGGACAGGTTCCCGCGCTGGTCGCGTTGTTTCTCTACGGTTTGCTGCCGATTGTGAGAAACACATATGTGGGGTTGAAAAATATCAGCCCTGTGTTACTGCAGGCGGCGGATGGTCTCGGCATGCGTCCCGCCCAACGGCTTTGGCGCGTGGAACTGCCCCTGGCCTTGCCGACCCTTCTGGCCGGCATCAAAACCTCGGCTGTCATCAATGTCGGGACGGCAACGCTCGCGGCTTTTATCGGGGCGGGGGGCTTGGGGGAGGCGATCGTCACGGGGTTGGCGCTGAACAATGTCGGGCTGATTTTGCAGGGGGCCATTCCCGCGGCGCTGTTGGCCATTGCGGTGGAATATTCCCTCTCTTTGTTTGACCGGACGTTTCGATGGAAAGGAGCGGTGCGATGACACAATTTGGTGATTTTTCCGTGGCGTTTCCCGAAGAAGAGAACGACATTTCCCAGGCGGAGGAGTGGTGCGTTGTCCGGTGCGGGAAGAAACGGCCGCGGCGCATACGCTTTCACGATTACCATAAAATTTACAACATCCCCGGTTTGTACGAATTTTTGTTTTACGAGCGTTTGCGGTGCCAATCGCCGGCTGTCATCTGCCGCTTTTTGCGCCGCGAACTTGAAAAATCGGGAAAATCTCCGGCCACACTGAAGGTCATGGACCTTGGGGCCGGGAATGGCATGGTTGCGGAAGAGCTGGCAAAACTCGGGGTGCAAAACATTGTCGGGGTCGATATTCTGCGTGAGGCAAAAAGAGCCGCCCTGCGGGACAGGCCGGGGGTGTATCATGATTATCACGCGGTCGATATGACCCGTCTGCCGCGGCGTGTTTTGTCTCTTTTTAAAAAAGAGGGATTCAACTGTCTGGTCTCCGTCGCGGCTCTCGGTTTTGGAGATATTCCCCATCGGGCCTTTGCGCAGGCCTACAATTTGATCGACGATTCCGGATGGATCGCTTTCACGATCAAGGAAGATTTTTTGCACAAGCGCTACACGCACGGATTTTCAAAGATGATTCAAAAAATGGCGCGATCGGGTCTTTTGGATTTGCGCCTTCGGCGCCGCTATCATCACCGGCTCTCGGTGGCCGGAAAGCCGCTCTCTTACGTTGGCATGGTCGGCGTCAAAAAAGGGAATATTTCGCGATCCATTCTGAAGACATGCGATTAAAGAGGGCCTGAAAAATTGATCGTCAAAATCGCAATTGCGTTCGGTCTCTTTCTCATTCTCGTTCCGCTGTGGGGATTGTATCTTGCCGTGAGGCCGTCGAAGATTGTGTCGGCTGTCACACCCGCCGATTTTGGCCTCAAATATGAGCCGGTGCAATTTGAAACGGAAGATGGCATCCGGCTTAGCGGCTGGTTTATTCCTCACGAATCGGCGGCGGCGAAGGCAATCATTTTGATGCACGGCTATCCGGCCGATAAGGGGGACATTCTGCCCTCCACCCTTTTTCTCGCGCGTGATTACCCCCTTTTCTATTTCGATTTTCGCGCGTTGGGAACCAGCGAAGGGGGCTATACGACGGCCGGTGCGCGTGAGGGGCGGGACCTCGCGGCGGCGATCCGTTTTTTGGAATCGCGGGGCATCCATACGGTGGGCCTATGGGGTTTCTCGATGGGGGGTGCCGTTGCCCTTATGGAGGCGCCGCACCGTTCGCAGGTGCAAGCGGTTGTTTCCGACTCAAGCTATGCCTCGCTTGCCGCAATGGTTTCAGAAATCTACCCTTTGCCGCTTCTTCGGCGCCCGCTGGGTGCCATAACCAACCTGTGGGGATGGCTGTTGTTCGGCTTTCATCCGCGTGATGTCTCCCCAGAAAAATCGGCGCGCGATATCGAAGTGCCGGTTTTGATTATTCACTCGCAAAACGATGATGTGATTCCGTTTTCTCACGCCCTCAAAATTCAGGAGGGGCTGTCCGAAAAGCCCAATGCCCGCATTTGGTTCCGTCAACAGGCGCTTCATGGGGAGATAGATGCCGAGTATCAGGATAGGGTGCTGGAGTTTTTTAAGGAGAGCTTCTCCCGGCCAAAGTAACACCGCCGGTTTTTATTTTTCTCTCTCCCAAATCACGAAAAAATTATTGCCGTCGATGACGGGGCCCTTCAGTTTTTGTCTGCTTTTCCACAGCCTTAATTGTCCTTCGCGAACGGCGCTGCGGACGGCCTCCATCAGATCGCGATTATCGGTAATGTCGACCAATCGGTGTTTCTGGTCTTCTTCGCTGCAAAAGAGGAGTTTTTCATATCCCGCTTCGGCGGCAATGACGGCATATTTTTCGATCACGGCGGCGAGCAGTTTTTTGGGACTGAAACGCCATGTGGCCCTCGGCTCCATCCCTAAAATTAAGACACGCGCCCCGTCCAAAAGAGCCCCTTTGGTGTAGATAAATCCCAAAACGGTGTCGTCGGCTTCGAGGATGTTGACCTGAAATCGTTTTTTCCTTCTTCTACGATTATAGAGTTCCGCACCAAGGTCTATCGGCTCGATACAGTTTGGCCGAAAGGCCCCGCCGTAGATGGCCATGGAAGAAGACCACGGCCAGACGTGGACCGTTTGAGGGGGAATGGTAATCGGATTCAGCCTTAACCGCAGTCTCTTAAGCTCTTCCCGATAGCGCTGAAGCCAAAGAGGGGGCTCGCTTTCACCCAACACTTGTTTGACGGTTTGGAAATAAAAAAGATAGAGTTGAAAAAACAATTCTTCCAATCCCTCGGAAGAGATATCGGGGCGATAGCGGGTAATAGAGTCTTTCAGCGGTTGTGCTTCGGGCAACCCCCACGCCGCCTCCACCCCCGGTGTCGGTTGTTTCCATCCTTTTTCCAAAACCCCCTTGTGGAGCTGATGATGGGTATCTTGAACCTCTTCATCTCCTTTAATTTCCAAAGTAAAACTTTCCGGCAGAAATATTTCGGGAGGTTTCCTAAAGCGCCGCATCTGTTCGGCAAAACTTTCCAGAGTGACAAGGGGGGAGGGGCCGAAGGCGGCGTAGGCCATTTCTATCTCGTCGAAAGAGGGGTCACGAGATAAATCGCCGCCATGAAGAAAGTGGCGTTTTCTCTCCCGAACCGATTGGACCAGCCTCTCTCGTTCGGCCGCATTCTCTGCCCGGAACCATTCGTCATAATAATTCCATGTGAGGGGAAGGCCGGAGAGATAAAAACGGACCAGTTCTCCGGTGGCGCCGTTCTCCTTTGCCATCGCCCTTTGGACATTGGGAGATATCCAGCGCATCCCCAATTCCAAAAGAGTGACGATATCCCAGATTGAAATCTTCGAGACCGTTTTCCATCTTTTTAAGGCCTCGCACAATTTTTTGACCATCTTCACACGCTGTTGGGTCGGGAGAAGGGGACCAGAATCGAGCACTGTCATTCTATCCCTCTCCATCTCTTCCAATTTTTCCAAATAGAATTTTAACGCATCGACATGTTCCGTCTGCTTGCCGCATAGCTCTGTGGTTTCCAATAAGAGGGAGAGAAGAAAAAAGTAAGGTTCTGTGCCGGTGGATGGACTGCCGGCGGTTTCTTTTTCCCCCAGCAATTTTTTGGCTAGAGCCCACTTTGTTTTTGCATATTGGAGGGGATTGGGTTGTTGCAGCAGGGCTTCAATTTGCGTCAGGGTGATCGGAATGCCGCGATGTTCGAAAAACACCAGGAGCCGGATGGCCCATGGATATCCCAAACTTTCCAATTTTTCTTCAATCGCCTCTTTGGTGATGCCGCGAAACTCTTTTGGATAGAGGTTTTCAAAGAGATCGATATCGACCGGAGTCAGGATCCCTCTGGTCCTATCCATTTTGTCTCGGTAAAACCGGTCTTTTAAACCTTCGAGCAGAGAAAAAACATAAATTTGTTCGGGAATCCAATCGGCTAAATGTTCGGCTTTCAAAAGTGCAAAAGGGGTGTCTGCAAATGATTTGTCATCCGCCTCTTCCACAAATTGCCGGATGATTTGGCCCGATACTTCACCCATCGTGTCCCAGGCCAGAAAATAAGCATCATGAATCGGCGGGATGTCGATGAAGGGTTCTTTAGTTTTGGTTTCATGAATTTGGAAAAGCCCCAGTTGAAGCAGAGATTGAACCAGCTCCAGCTTCATCGGTTCACTCTTTTTCAGCGGGATTAAATTTTTCAAAAAAGCATAGGCAACGGATAAAAAGACTTCTCCACGTCTGAAGTTCCCCCGAATTTGCCAGAGCCACTGGAACTGTTTCTCTTCAGAAAATCTCAAAAAAATCCGGGTCATTGTTTTTGCATAACGCTCCACCATTATTGGATCCTCGCCAGATGCAGAAAGATTGAGCAGATAGTGAAAGGCCTCTTCCGCAAGAGCCGGATCGGAAGAGAAAAAAATCGCCTCAAGTTTTGCCGCTTCTTTTAATTTTTCCGGGTCTCCGACTAAGATGCAATAATTTTTGACCAGCGAATACATGTCTTCTCCCCATGCAATTGAAGCCAGAGGCTCCAAAGCAGGAGAGGGTGCCGGTACCCGCTTTCCGCGAGGAAAAGAGGCGGTGGGCTTATGAGAAAACAAGAGGGGTTGTTGAAACTCGGGTTTCGGCGGAATCCAAATCGCAGTGACGGCAGGTGTTTCAGCGGCTGTCTCAACAACGGCCGCACCGGTTTCCCAGACAGACAAGGGGGTATTCAAATAAATGGCCGGCCCAAGGGCGACGTCAAACCCAAGTTTC
>JAUYJH010000148.1 GCA_030688705.1 Deltaproteobacteria bacterium | reverse complement strand
AGATAGGCCTTGATGAGATCGGTGTACGACTCACCCGACAACAGCTTTTGCAATCTGAATCCTATGCCTGCCATAAAATTTTCCTAAAGATTCTGTTCATAGATATTCAAATACCGGCTCAACAGATCATCGAGATCGTAATACCGCTTGGCCCGTTCGATGGCGGTCTGACTGCACTGTTCATAAAGTTCTTTGTCGGTAAGCAGGCGGATGACGGCTTCTGCCGTCGCGTTGGAATTGGCCACCTGGGTCACAAGCCCGCTCAATCCCAAAAGCTGGTCTTCATAGCTTCTTCCTTCCAGCATTTCCCGGCAGGCGCCGACATCGGTGGCCACCATCGGAATCCCCACGATCCCCGCCTCCAAAATCACGTACGGTTGGGCCTCTGAAATGCTGGTCAACACCACCAGGTCGAGAAATTTCAGATAATCAGGAACATGGACAGGCCCCGTAAAAGTGATGCTCTGCTCCAGATGAAGCGCCTCCACCAGCGATTTGCACTCTGCGTAGTAATCTTCTTCCTCCGCATGGGGCCCCAGAATGTAAAACTGTGCGTCCGGAAACCGCACCAGAACCCGTTTTACCGCCTGAATAAAAGTCTTGATGTCCTTGATCGCCACCACGCGCCCGATCAGGGCTATCTGCGGCGCCGGTTTTTTTTCCCGCTTAAAATCGGCGAATTTTTGTATTTCGATGCCGTTAGGAATAATGCTGATTTTTTCAGGTGAGGCCCCGTCCAAAATTTCGCGCATCTTGTTCCCTTCAAAAAGGGTGAAAATGCGGTCGGCGTGAACATAGGAGATACGGCTCATCGTCTGAAACGTGGAAACCCACCACTGCTTGAAAAAAGAGAGCTCTCTTTCGGCCCGATAGCGGCGCATCTCTTTTTCAAAAATCCATCCGGCCTGCGCGATCTCCAGCATTCTTTCATGGGTGTAAATGCCGTGTTCCGTCAGGAAATATTTCCCCCGGTGCATGATTTTGGCAATGGCACCGACCAAACCGGCATAGCCGGTGGAAACGGCGTGATAAATCTTGGCAAACGGGACTTCGGATTGCACCACCTTGATTAGCGGCAGATGGATTCCCCGCCAAGTCCAAAAATAATCGAGAAAAGAGATGTCTTCTCCCCGTTTTTCATAAAAATAGAGAAGAAGATCCCAAACCTCTTTGGAGGAAAAGATGTTTTCAGCGTCAAAACAGCTTTTTTCCCCCTGAAAACGGGTCACCAGTTTTTCGAAGCCCTCATAATGTTCTTTTCCAAAATCCTCGTAGACCTCCTTGATAATCGCGTAATCTTTTTTCGTCGGTCTCCTTCTCGCCTGCCGGCCGAAATCGTAATCGTGCAGATAAATCTCTTTGAGATACAAGACATGGTTCGGGACCTTGTATTTGAGTTTTCGGGTCGGATCGGAATGGGGGGCGATATAGACGATTCCAAAACGGAGGTCCTTCATGGAGGTTATCAACTGATGCACCCACGTGGAAACCCCGCCCGCAACGTAAGGGTATGTCCCCTCTAACACCAGACAAACGTCAATCATAATTTCATCCCCAAAAGTCTGTTTAGCGACGCCGCGGCCTGCGGATGCAAAGAAGCCAACGAATCGTCGCAAACAACGGCAACCAAAGGCTCAACCGCCGCTTCTCCCTCGGTTTGCCCCAACAGTTCGATCACCGCCCCGGTTTGAAGAGGGTCTTTGGTCTGGAACAGTTTTTTCACAATGGCGGCGGAGAGATAAAAGCGGAAGGACCTGTTTTTACCAAACCGTTTTGCCAAGCCGGAAAGAAGGCGGTTTTGGTCGGGGCAATCAGTAATCGTTTCCAAAACAGATTCCAGAGTGACCTGCCTGGAAACCACCGCAGAATAGACAAAATCGGCGCACAAGTCGCCGTATTCTGTCTGCATCAGACGCAGGGGTGCCTTCAAAACGGCGGGGATCACGGCTAACAGTTGTTTTGAGGGCATCTCCCCCTCCCCCATCATGTCGAACAAGATTTCAACGGCATGCTTGTTCTGCAAATTTTCCCCGATCAGGGCCGGGAACAGGGAGGTGTTTTGCACCAAAAGGCGCAAAATATTCTCCTCCAGAAATTTGAGCGAGGTCGGATCGGTCTCTTTGAGGATCATCTCGAACAGGGCGTGAACGACCGACTCGCGCCCTGACAAAACCAGAGCCTGCGCGGAAAGATAGCGGACATTGGTGTTTGCGTCCTTCAAAAAACCGGTCAACAGGGCCACCATCACTTCCGAAAAAACCGCAGGGGAACCTTTGCGGACCAGATATTTCAAAACCATCTGCCTCAAGAGGGGGTGCAGTTTCGCATCTTCAAGATATTGAAAAATCGGGGGGTCCGGCAAAACCCTCCAAATTTTGGTCAGCGAGACCATGGCGGCATAGGCCACCAGATAAGAGCCATGAGTTTCTTTTTCCAAAAGGGGAGCCCCCTCTTTGGCCTCGATCATCCCCAGCGCCTCAATGAAGGGGATTTTTTCCTTTTCATTCTCGGCGGCCTGAAGACCCTTGAGCAGGTATCGAAGATAGGGTTTTGAATTTTTCTCGAACTGGGCGAACAAGAGCATCGCCTTGTTGCGCAGACGGGGATCCCCACTGTGTAAAAGGTCTCCCAGTCCCCTGACCAACAGGTCAACGGGATAACTCAATAAAACCCCTTCCGCCTTCAGCACCAGCGAACGATCCGTTTCAAACACCATCAGTTGCAAGAGATGCCGAATGACCTTTGGAATTGGAAAAGACCCCAGCTCAATGAGGCCTTCCTGCCGGACTGTCGGATCGGAATCTTTGAAAGAGATATGCAAAAGAAGCGGAATATCCTCTTTTGCCGGATGGCGCCGAATCGACCAGAGAACGGTCCTTCGGACATCGGGGGAGGGGTCTGTCAGCGCCGCAAGCAGTCTCTTTTTGACGGGGAAATAACCGAACTCAAAAATGGCCCCCAGGACCAAGACAACCTTGAGCCGCACCGTTTCGCGGTCATCCTTCAAAAAGGGGAGAATATGGGGGATCACTTTTTTGTCGGCCAAAAACCGTAGCGCGGTCAAAATCTGGATCAACAGGTCCTCGTCGCCCGCCGTCATCATTTTCAGCAAATCATCCAGAATGGAAATTTCACCCCCTTGCGAGAGCTTTTCAATCGCAAAATATTTTTCCGGCTTTTGAGAAGAATGGATCAGGGGGATCAGTTTTTTGAGCTTAGCGTTGAAAAGGTTCCTGTCGAAACTTTTTTTGGCCGCATCGACCACCACGGAATTTTTATCCTGAAGAAGCTGGACGATATAGACAACGGCCCTTTCCTGGTCGATGTGGCCCAAAAATCTCAAGAAGAGGACTTTGAGTATGGGGTCTTTCGACTGGACGATTTTTTGCAACTCACCCACCGCCTCTTTTTCTTCGGATGTATAAAGCGCCAGCCACGCGTCATAACGGGCGTCATCGCTTGGACCCTCCAGCTCCTTCCTGATTTTTTCAAGATTTAGCGGCATGGTTTAAGGGCACCTCTAA
>JAUYJH010000141.1 GCA_030688705.1 Deltaproteobacteria bacterium | reverse complement strand
ATAATGCCCAGACGACGGAGGGTTTTTGCAGACTCCACTATTTGACGCACTGGAAAAAACTGCAGGCCGAAAAAAAGAAAAAAGCCGCCAAAAACCTGAACCGCTACGTGGAATCGATATTAAAACGCTACCCCGACCGCTATCTGGAACAGATCAAAAAAGACATCCGTTCAAAAGATTTTGAAGACAGGGTGGAAAGCGAGTTCAAGCCCGAGGCGGAGGAACCGATCACCCTGTTTGATCCGAATGCCACGGATGAAGAGATGGAAGAAATCCTCCACAATCTTAAAATCGAAAAAAACTTCTAGAAATCTTTTTCCAATCGAACGCATTCCTTTACATAAATACTCTTACACGACCCAACAGGATAGGGGGGCCTGCAGCCCTGATTACAACAACAGCCGATTTGCTTGGGGCACGGGTTGTGGACTGGCATTGCTGCGCCCATGGCCTCCCCTTGGCTTCCTTGCGAAAGCAAGGCAAGCGGCAGGGCAGGCTGACATGGACTAAGAACGAAATCCTAAATTCTAAACAATTTCTAATTTTCCAAACTACAAATTTCAAACCGTTGTTTGAATATTAAAATTTGGAATTTAGAATTTGTTTAGGATTTAGATATTCGAATTTAGGATTTTTCCGCTGAATAGGCCGACTGGGCGCTGAATTTTCAAACTCAATCCTTCCGGCCATTTGGACAAAGCACAGTCAAATAAGAGTATTTATGTAAAATCAGATTTGGGAACTCTGTTTTTCCAACCGAGACAGCAGGCTGTACGCGCAGGGGACGACAAATAAAGTGAGCAGGGTGGAAACGAAAACACCGCCGATGACCGAGACCGCCATCGGAATGCGCGTTTCAGCGCCGGGGCCAAAGGCCAAGGCGGGGGGGATTGCCGCGGCGATGGTGGCAATGGAGGTCATCAAAATGGGGCGCAAGCGGACAGGGCACGCCTCAAGCAAAGCATCTTTGACACGGAGCCCATCCCGTCTTCGTTGATTCGTAAAATCGACCAGCAAGATGGAATTTTTCTTCACAATCCCCATCAGCAAAATAAGCCCGATCAGACTGAAAACATTGAGCGAATTGCCGGTCAAAAATAAAGCGATGGCCGCCCCCGAAACGCTGAAGGGAAGGGCGAGCAAAACAGTCAAGGGGTGCAGGAAAGAATTAAACTGCGAAGCCAAAATCATGTAGGCCACTATAATCCCCAGATAAAGGGCGAAGAAAAGACTCTGGAACGATTCCCTGAAAGTTTCCGCCGAGCCGGTAAAGACAATATGATACCCTTCCGGCAGAATCTCTGCCGCGATCACTTGCGCCCTAGCCAGACTCTTTGCCTGCGAAGCCTTGGGCGCCACGTTGGCAAAAATCTCGATGGCCCTTTCCCGATTTTCACGCGTGATGGTCAACAGAGTGTGGACCTGTTCTATTTTCACAACCTCTTTCATGGGGATCATCTCGCCGTTCTGGTTCCTCACCCATAATTCGCCGATATCCTCCGGCTTGTTTCTGGCCTCGGAGACCAAACGAACCCGCACATCAATCCGTCTTCCATTCTGCTTGTATTTTCCCGCCCGTGTGCCGCCGATCAGGGCGTTGATTGTCTGGCTGATCGCCTCGACACTCACGCCTCTCTGGGCCGCTTTTTTACGGTCGGGAATAATGCGGACTTCCGGCATGCCGGTTAAATAATCGGTATCGACATCGGTAAAATATTGTTTTTCTTTTTCCATGGCGGCCTCTATGGCCTCTGCATATTCGGCCAATTTTTCCCAATTAGGCCCTCGAACAGTGAATTCAACGGGGTAACCTCTTTTCGCCGTGAAGCCGCGGGTGGAGAGATCCATCAAAGAGGCCTTAAGATCGGGGATTTTACTGAAAGCTTTGCGGCAGACCGCCATAAATTCCTGCTGGGTCAATTTTCTCTCGTCCGGCTGTTTAAGGGTGATGAAGGCCCTTCCCTGATTGACCTCGCCGCCGCCAAAGCCGCCGACCGCCACAAAATAGCGCAGGACCTCGGGCCTTTTGGAAAGAAAATTTTCGATCCGTTTCGCCTTGTCCGAAGTAAAATGGATGGAGGAGCCGACCGGCGTTTTAAAAGAGATCAAAAACAGGCTCTGGTCTTGCGCGGGGACAAACTCTTTTCTCAAAAAAGCGAAAAAGATCATGGAGACCAGAAAAATACCGGCCGCGGCCGTGATCACTTTCCAGCGGTTGTTCAAGCAAATTTTAAGCCAGCGGTGGTAGAGCAGGGCCAAATCTTTGAATAGGGCATCGGATACCCGCCCGACGCGGCCGGTTCTGGCCCTGGCTTCGACAAATCGTGAACAGCGCATCGGGGTCAAAGTCAGGGCTTCCAAGAGTGAAAGCAGGACAGCCACCGACATGGTGATGCCGAACTGGAGAAAAAATTTTCCGATCACCCCGGTCATGAAGGCGACCGGGATGAAAATGGCCACCACGGAAAGGGTGGCCGCGACGGCGGCAAAGGTGATCTGCTTGGAACCTTTGAGCGCGGCGGAAAATTTGTTTTCACCCTCTTCCTGATGGCGGAAAATATTTTCCAAAACCATGATCGAATCATCCACCACGATGCCGATCGCCAGTATCAGCCCCAGAAAAGTGAAGGTGTTGAGGGTATAGCCCAAAAAGAAAAGGGCGATGAAGGTCCCCACGATGGAAGTCGGGATGGCCATCAGCACATTGACCGTGGAGCTCCATGATCCCAAAAAAAGCCAGCAGACGATGGAGGTCAAAAGGGCCGCGAGAAAAAGGGAAAATTTCAGTTCGTTCACCGAGTCTTTGATGAAACGGGTGGAATCGAAATTGACATTTAAGGTTAGCCCCTCCGGAAGGAGTTTTTGGACCTCTTGCATCCGCTCTTTGACCCGGTTTGCCACCTCCACCGCGTTGGAGCCGCGTTGTTTGCGGATCCCCAGGCCCACAGCCGGTCTGCCGTTGGTTCTGGAAATGCGGCGGACATCATCGAGCCCCTCTTCAACGCGGGCGACATCTTTAAGATAAATGGGCCGGTAAATAGGGCTCCCCCCCCGTTTGGGGATCACGATATTCCCGAATTCTTCGGGGGTTAAGGCCTCCCCCATGGCGCGCACGTTGAGCTCCGTTTCTTTCGTCTCAATGCGCCCCGCGGGAAGCTCGACATGCTCTTCCTCAATGGCGGTGATCACGTCCTGAACCGACAATTCATATTTTTCCAGTTTCTTTTCATCGACCCAGACCCGCAAATTGGGATCGATGAACCCCCCCAGAAAAATGTCTCCCACGCCGGAGAGGGTCTGGAATTTGTCTTTCAGGTGGTCCCTTGTGTATTGCATCAGAAAGGGGAGGGGTTTGTCGCCCGAAAGGGAAATCCACATAATCGGCTGGTCTTCGGGGTTTGTTTTGGAGACGGTGGCAGGGTCCATGTCATTGGGAAGTTTTCTGGCCGCCTGCGCAATTTTGGAATCGATCTCCTGCACGGCAACGTCTATATTTTTGTCGAGTTCAAACTCCACGCTGACGGTCGCGAACCCCTGGCGCGCCGATGAAGAGATGCTGCGAATCCCCTGCACGCCGGTGATGGCGTCTTCCAGCACATCGACCACATCGCTTTCCATCACCTCGGGCGCCGCCCCCTCCAATGTGGCGTGGATCGAAACCACCGGAAAATCGACATCGGGCATTTCAGAGACCCCCATGCGGAAAAAACTGATCGTGCCGAAAAGAATGAGCCCCGCCATCAGCATCCAGGCGAAAACGGGGTGGCGTATGGAGATCTCGGAAAGATTCATATTTTTGCTTCACTTTGTCATTGCGAGCCACTTTAGTGGCGAAGCAATCTAACAGGGAGATCGCCACGCCCCGCTTTGCGGGGCTCGCGATGACACATCGTCTTACGGCAGCGGTTTGCCGGCTTTCACTTCCAAATTAAGATAGTTGAGCTTTGTCTGCAACGAGGTTCGGCTCAAGGTTCTTTCCACATTCTGAAAATTTCTCAAGACCTCCAGCAGTTCAATATTGTTGATGAGTCCCAGCCGATAGTCTTTTTCCGAGGCGGTGTAATTTTCCCGCCCCTTGTCGCCCGCCAAGCGGAGGGCCTCGGTTCTTTTGAGACCCGAGGTAAAATCCTGCCACGCCTTTTTGATTTCCATCTCGGCCGTGCGGCGGGTCTCTCGCAGAGTTAAAGCCGATTGTTTCGAAACGATTTTGGCCTCCTGCACTTTTGCCCTGGTTCTTCCCCCCTCAAAAATCGAAAAATCGAGGGTGAAGAGGGCGTCCCATTTGATCGGCTCCTGAAAGCCGACGCGGTAGTTATAATAGTTGGCCTCGGCGTTGATAGTGGGGAGGTAATATCCCTTTTCTATTTTCAGCATGGCCTTGGAGGCTTTTAATCCCTCTTCGGCGGCGATAATGTCAGGGCGCTGTATTTCAGTTTTTAAAAAATAGTCCTCTTCTTTCGGTTCTTTGGGGAACAGAAGATCATCGTGGAGTGAGGCGTTTGCGTCACCGACAAAAAAGCCCAATACCTCCCGGGCCGCCGCAAGAGCCCCCTCTACCTCGCTGATGGCGGCCTGTTGTTGGGCCAGATCGGATTCTGTGTTGATGGTCTCGGAGGCTCTGGCTTTTCCAAGACGGACCCTCTCGCGCGATTCGGCAAGACGGGATAAAAGGGTCGCTTCCATATTTTTCAAAATTTTCAAATCTTCTTCCAGCTGGACAACGGTGTAGAAAGAGCCGGCCACGTCGAGAAACAGATTTCTTTTGGCATCTTCATATTGGGCCCGGCTTTGGCGCTTTTGGGCCTTGGTGACCGAGAGGGCGAAATATTCGCGAAGGCCGTTGAAGATCGGCTGTTTGGCGTTGAATTTGACGGTGGGGGTTGAAAAACGGGTGAGGGTGGTGCCGACATCCCCAGCTCCGAGCGCGGTAGAGGAATCGTCCTGTAAAAATTCGGATGCTATAAAATGGACGCTTGGAAGAATGGCGCCGATCGCCTGCGCGTATTTTTTCTCCATCACCCCGATTTCCGCCTCGCTGATCGCCACCCGCTCGCTGATTTCCAGGGCTTTGTCAAAGCAATCGCGAAGGGTTAATGGTGTTTGACCGAAGACAGAAGACTGAAGACCGATGACCAAAAATAAAAATATACACGATTTCATGCCGGCGCATTCTCCCCCAACCTTCCCTTACAAAGGAGGGGTCCGTTAGTCAACTAAGGGAGTAAGTCTGCGAATGCGTATTGAACGATAATATTTTTGGGAAGACCTGTCAGTTGTTGAGCCAGTATTTCAAATCCTTGGGGAACTGTTTTGCCCTGTTTTTCGTAGAGACCGACCGCTTGGGCTCTGTCTCCATCTCCCTTGATCGTCAAAAGAAGCCGGCAGAATTCCTGAACCGTGAAACACATTTTTTCGAGATCGACTTTTGTTTTGCCGGTTTCGGGGTCGATGGTGATGGCGCCTTGCTCCAGAAAGTAATTGAGCGCCACCAAAGCCCCTTTGGCGTGCGCCTCTTGGGTGCCGAGGCTCAAAATGACGCCGAGACAGCGGGCGATATAGGTGACATAAATTTCTTTGAACAATTGTTCGGAGATTAATTTTTGCGTCAGCGCCGTTTGCGCGTCGAACAATCCGACAATATCGGCCTTTAATTCCTCAAAAGTGGTGCGCAAATCACTGCCGATGGATTTCAAAGCCTCCACCTCTGGTTGGCCCACAACGTATTCGGTGCCGTGGCCGTGGGATAATTCGTGCAAAACGACAAAAGTACGGGCACCTGCCGCCGTAACCAAGGTGCGCTGTTTTTCGTCAAAAGCAAGTCGGACCAGTGCTTGGCTGAACCTGTTTTTGTCGTCGCGTGTGTCGCCGATATTTTGCATCACTACAATCCTAAGCCCCGTGTCGGTCCGGACTTCCGAATCATTCGGCTGGTTGTAGGCCCTGGCCAGAATTTCTCCCCCCAGCAGATCGCCCCCCGCCATCAGGTTTTCAACCGCGGAAAGGGGGGGAGGTGTTCTCTGATCCACCGGTTTTCTGTAGGGTTCCCCCACGGGGAGAGCCGCCTCAAAACCTCCAAACGCTTGTTTAAAGACTTCCAGCTGTCCTTCACTTTTTGGATCCCGGATCTGAATCGCCCCTGTCAGGCTTGCCATGAACCCGCGCACCTTGTCGCCGTATTGTTCCACCGCGCCGATCACCATGTCTAAAGGGCCTTTGGTCAGGTCTTTCACCCACGCCCGATCAGCACTGGAGAAATCGTTGGTGCGGAACGCGTTGGCCGCCGTCTTGAGATAACGCGCGGTATCGGGCAGATCATTTTCCAATAACGCGGCCGCTTCTTCCAAAAGATCGGCCGCCGGGGCAAGCCATTTTTTGAAATATTCCGAATAGGGGATGGCGACAAGATGGCCCGCATCATCAAACCGGAACATCGTCCGCATTTCCTTATCCATGGTGGAACCTTCCGGGACATGCTGGCGGAAATCATCCTGTGATTTTATTTCAATGGGGTACATCCCGCCGCCAGGGGCGCGCACAATTTTTTCCATTCCTGGCAGAAAACTGTGAAATTGCCCCAAGGGATCGGGATTTTGAAAATTGTAAGAACCCCCAAAACGCCGGTAGAAAACTCGGAGCGGTTCCAGCGCCGGGGTCTGCATCACCAGTTCTTCAAAAATTTCTCCTTCGGGATTGTTTTGCAGGCGGAAGGGGACATCAAGCAGAGCGATGGCCTGGCCGATCAGCACCAACGCTTTCCGCTGGCGTTCCGGAAGATGCCAAAAAGCGGTGGGAACGGGGAGGGTAAAAACTTCAAAATTTTTGGCCAGTTCTTCGGCCCGCCTTGCAACTGCTTCGGCACTGAAATCAAGTTTGAAGCCCCATTGGCTTTCCAACAATGCTACCTCCAATGCATTGGGAAATCCTGCAATTTGAAGATCCGCGGCGCGCGCAATAATTTGAAGATGTTTCGCTTGCAGTAGAGGATTGATTTTTGATTGGGGATGCAAGTCGATTTTCAAACCGAGCCTTTCTTCCATTTGGGCGACATCGATCGGATTGGGAATTCCAAATTTTTGAAGCTCCACGGCGCGGGCGATCCAGGGGGATTTTTTATGAGAGGGGGTATCGATAAGCCGTCTTAGAACGGGACCCTCTCTCTGAATGTTTAGAGGTATTTTTCGAAAACGCCGCGCCAAATTTGTCCATTTTGCGGGGGGTAGAGAGCCAATCACTTTCAAATCTTCGCCGGCTATTTGGGATGCCGCAGTGATACCCTCTTTTGAAACCGTCTCCAGAAGTCCAGCTGCTTCTGCAGCTGTTGGCATCAAACTTAATTGAGCCAAAAATGGGTTTTGAACGATTATGATCATCTCAAACCTTTCTTCGGATCCTGCGCGAAAAAGTTGCTTCTAGGGATTTTTACGTTATCTGTCCATGGTTTTTTTGACCCATTATAACGATACCGCTTTTAAGGTTAGAATAACGGAGGGATCGGGGTCTTTTGGGCAAAACTGTATGAAATCAAAATGGATTTTTATAATCGCGGGTGTTTTTTTGCTTGCCGGATGTGGTGGTGTGACAGGCGGCGGGGGGAGCTCTGCGCAGGGAAGTGGTTTTAGCATCGTGGTGGAGAACCCCAACCCAAATGCTTCTGGCACCTCCAAAGCGGTGGCTTTTAATTCTGCCATTTCAAAAGAGGTGAGCGCTTCTGTGGTGGATCTCTGCACGCTGACCATCAGCGCTTCCGATATCAGCACCATATCGCAGACGGCCACGGTTGCATCGGGCGCGGCGAGTGTCAGTTTTAGCGGTATAGAAGTCCCCTACGGCTCCGGTCGCTCCATCGCAGTTGCCTGTCACGATCAATCAGAGACTTCCAGCAATATCCCAATCGGGTTCACGGGAGAGACCACCGGTGTCGAAATTGGAAACAATTCCTCCGTCTCCATCACGGGAAAATTTTTGAACTTGGGCTCGGATGGGACAGGGGACGCGGGGCAAGACATCCACTTTGTCCGGTTCCATCAACCCAATTCGGTGGATACCCGCTTTGATATCACTTTTGCCAGTAACCTGTCTGATACGCAGAAAAGCGCGGTCAATTGTTACATCGATTTCAATGCCACCGCGGCGTCTGGAACTGACGGCAAGGTCGACAGTGTCCGGACAGACGGGAAAACATGCGGGCTTAAAAAAGACCGTTATTTCAAAATTTCCGGGGGGCTTCTCAATCCTCTCTGCGAACTTTTTGATTCCGGCGATACGCGCATCACCCGGGGGGTCGGTTCCTGGCAGACCACCAGTGACAGCAAGAGTATCGCCCGATGCCGGATTTCAACAACACACATGAAGGAAAAAATCGACAGCAACCAGCAGGGGGGGTGGTGTGCCGTTTGCGTTGAGGGTGCTACTTCAGACGCGGTCCCCAACAACGGCTTTGCAAAATTTGATTTCAGTGGCAACACCGGCTCTTCGGCCGCCAGCCTGGTTTCCAACGGCAATGCCTGCACCTCGGATACCGGTTGTGATTCCGGATATTGCCGTTCGGCGCCGGCCAGCTGTTCCGACGGTTCGAGCAACGAATGTTTTAGCAATGAAGATTGTTCCGCGGGTGGAACGTGTATCCTTTCTGGCACATGCATCAGTCCGGAGCCCGTTTCACTGGGGGGGAATGTCAGCATCAGCGCGGGCCCTGATGAAGGAACAACGACGAACGACTCCACCGATGGCACAGGGGAGGATGCCCGCTTTTCGACCCCCGATGGGGTCTGCATCAGCCCCGATGGGGCCAGGTTGTATGTGGCCGATAATCAAAACCACATCATCCGCGAGATTACGGTACCCGGTGCTGTTGTTTCCACCATTGCCGGTTTGGCCGGAAACGCCGGAAGGGTGGATGGAACAGGAAACGCGGCGCGGTTTAACTCTCCCCAAGCCTGTGCGGTCGAGGCGAGTGGCGCGGCTATTCTCATCGTGGATAATGGTTCCAACAATATTCGCAGGCTGGTCATCGCCACAGACGCGGTAACCTCTTTGGCGGGAGATGTCAGCAGCGGCAGCGGTACGGCGGATGGGGAGGGGACAGACGCACGTTTTGATAGCCCGATTGGCATTACCAGCGGCAGAGGCGGGGACAGCGGCATTTATATTACCGATACCTCTAATCACACAATCCGCAAGTTGGTCTTGGCTGACAACAATGCCGTTACCACGTTTGCCGGTTCCGCCGGAAATGCAGGAACGGCGGATGGAACAGGTTCTAATGCCCGTTTTAATCTCCCCGTGGGAATTGTTATCGATGCGACCGATTCCGTGCTTTATGTTACCGACAGGGGTAACAGTACAATCCGGAAAATTGTCATTGCGACGGGAGCCGTCACCACGATTGCCGGTACGGCGGGAATTTCGGAATTCGCGAATGGAACGGGGACCGATGCCAAACTCGGCAGTCCACACGGGATTGCGCTCGACCCGACCGGTTCTGTTCTGTATGTTTCGGAGGTGGATAACAGCGCTATTCGTAAAATTGTTTTATCGACCCTTGCCGTGACGACCCTTGCTGGCTCGGGTATTGCCGGTGATTCCAATGCCACAGGTGGAAATAATTTTAACGAACCGTCTGACATTGCCCTGAACCCGCTGGGAACCGTTCTTTATATTGGCGACAGCCAGAATAACAAAATCAGACATATACAATAACTCATAAGGTGCCTGGCACCTCCTGCGTTAAAACCCTTCTTCTTCGTCCAATGATCGTTCGATCGCCGGCGGCGTATTTTGTACCCCTTCCAAATCGGCACCCATAAAATCGGCGGAGCGGTCCTGGCTGGTCCCCCCGTCGGGGGCGGCGTAGGTCGGTATTTTGCTTTTTTCCGCGTGCTTTGCCGATCCTCCGGCAAGGCCCATCAGGTCTTTCTCTTTTCCTTTGAGCGCGTCGGGGATGTCAAAGGGACGGATCTCTTTTTCCTTCATGGCGGTCTGCATGAAATCCAAAAAAATGGGTGCCGCGGTTCTCCCCCCTTGTTCCCCCTTGCCCAGAGAACGGACCTGATCGTAGCCGACCCATACCCCCGCGGCCAGTTCCGGAGTGTAGCCGACAAACCAGGTGTCGGTTTCGTCGTTCGTCGTCCCCGTTTTTCCGGCGACCGGCCGCCCCAGTTTTTTCACTCTTTGCGCGGTTCCTTCCTGAACCACCCCCTCCATCAGCTTCACCATCAAATAGGCGGTTTGCGGCGTCATCACATGGCCGGGGGGTATCTCTTTGCCATAGAGAATCTGGAGCTCTTTTTTGGAAAGTTTCAGCTGGTCTGACTCGATAAACTTTTTATTCGCCTCGTAAAGTGTTTCATTAAACTCTGAATCTGTTTCTTTGGGTCCTTGGTCCATGGTCCCTTGTCCATGGTCCCTCTTATATTCCTCCAGCACATTCCCCTCGGCATCGGTCACTTTGGTGATAAAAACCGGCGGACGATAAACCCCCTGATTGGGAAAAGTGGCATAAGCCGCCACCAATTCCATCAAGTGCATGCCGTTGGCCCCCAGCGCCATCGACGGATATTTCTGGATCGGTGTGGTGATCCCCAGCTTGCGCATATACGCGGTCAAATAGTGAAGGCGGATATTGTAGGCAACGCGGGCCGTGGCGACATTGTAGGAGTGGGTGATCGCCTGCTTCAGGGTGGTAAGCCCGCGGTATTTTCCGTCGTAGTTTTTGGGGCTCCAGATTTCATCGCCGACCGGAATGGTAAAGGGACTGTCCGAGACCGGAGTTTTCATCGCATACCCTTTGTCCAGGGCAGAGGCATAGACAAAGGGTTTGAAAGAAGAGCCCGGTTGGCGGAGCGCGTCCGTCGTCCGGTTGAACTCGCTTTTGCCGAAATCATAACCCCCCGCCATCGCCTGGACAAAACCGGTCCGGACATCTTGCGAATAGAGGGCCCCCTCCACGCGAGGCTCCTGATAGAACTGGAATTTGTCGTCGCCCAGCGCCCGGACGCGGATGACATCGCCCGTCTTCAAAGTGCCGGAAGGGGTGTTGATGTAGAGATTTTCTTCATAAGCGTATTTGTTCTGATCAAAAGAAATGTCTTTTCTGGGGACGATGCCGGCCGTTCTGCCGATGGCGATAAGCGTATTTTGCCCTTCAAAACCGGTCACAAGCGCCGGATAAATTTCCCCTGCCTCAATGGGGGTCGGCGTCTCTTTTTCAGAAAGGGGAGGGTAATAGACAAAACGACGGCTCTGCTCCCTTACAATTTCATCATGAAGTTTTTCTTTTATAGGGGCTCGCGTCGCCCCCTCCACGGGCAAAGCCCGTGGAGCCTCCCCCTCTCGCCCGCTTTGCGGGCTAGCGACCGTGCTATATGCCGATGGGTCTACATGGCCAAGCGTTCCCCGCCAGCCGCTCCGGCGGCGATCGAACACCTCAAGCCCTCTTTGAAGGGCCTCCACAGCCGCTTTTTGCAGGGGAGGGTTCAAAGCGGTTTCGATTTTGAGCCCGCCGTAATAGAGTTTCTCCTGGCCATATTTTTTGAGCAGGCTTTGCCGGACCCGTTCTAAAAAATGGGGAGCCAGGGCGAGATTGGTCTCTTTATCGGTTCCCTGAACATAGATTTTGATTTTGGTTTTTAAGGCGTCATCCCTCTCTTTTTGAGGGATGCTTTTTTCCGCCACCATTCTATCCAACACATAAATTTGTCTCTCCCGCGTTTTGTCGGGATATTTCAACGGGGAGTAGAGTTCCGGGGCGCGGGGGAGAGAGGCAAGGATTGTCATTTCCGCGAGGTTCATCTCATTGGGGTTTTTATGAAAGTAATTCCATGCGGCGGCCTTGACCCCGTAGGCCCGATTGCCGAAATAAATCTGGTTCAAATAGAGATATAAAATCTGCTCTTTTGTCAGATAACGCTCCAAACGGGTGGCCAAAATGGCCTCTTTGACTTTGCGGACATAGGAGCGTTGTCGGGTGAGAAGAAGCGATTTGGTCACTTGCTGGGTAATCGTGGAGCCCCCCTGCACAATGCCGCCCGCCTTGAAATTGGCGATAAAAGCCCGCAGGGTTCCGCGAAAATCGACCCCGCGATGTTCAAAAAAACGGGAATCTTCCGCGGCGAGAAAGGCGTTGATCATCAGCGGAGATATTTCTTCAATGGGTATCAGCTGGCGGCGTTCTTCATACCAATATTCGCCGATTTTAGTGCCGTCGGCGCCAAACACCTCGGAGATAACATAAGGATGATAGTCCGAAATGGTCTGAATGTTGGGAAGATTTCCCGCGAAATAAAAATAAGCGACAATAATAATCAGCAAAGACGAAGCCACAAAGGATCCGGTTAAAACCGCGATCACTTTGAAAAGACGCCCGACCCCTTGCACTGTCGCCCACAGTTTGGCCATAGAAACGTAAAATTAACATAAGTTGTGATATTGACAACACTTGAAAATACGCTATACAAAATGAAAATTTTTCAAAGGAGGTAGTTTATGAAGAAACAGATCGTCACAATTCTGGCAGGCGTGGTCGCCCTTGGCGCACTTTACGGCTGCACCGGCATGAAAAAGTCCGAGACGACGGGGACCGATACGGGAACCCCGGCCCCGGTGGAAGAGCAGGCGGCTCCCGCTCCGGAAGCAGCCCCTCAAGGCGAGTAACCGGTACAGCAATAACGTCCGGTTGGTTCGAAAAGTCAGTTTTTTTAAGAAGCCCCACTTGGAAACGAGTGGGGTTTTTTATTTTGCTTGAGGACCCTCTGAAAAACTTGGGCCGGGGTGACTTTTGAGAAAAGCCTGCGTAAGGCGATTTTAACATCCGGGATCCATAAACAAAATCGCCGACATAGGAGCGAATTTTTTGGGTCGACCCAAAAAATGTCGCGTCTTTTCGAAAAGGTCACTCCGGCCCAAGTTTTTCAGAGGCTCTTTTAGAAATGGTTTTGTTTCGGCCTTCCGATTTTGCCTTGTACAAACATTGATCCGCGCCCGCGATGAAAGCCTCCGGCGTTTTGATCTTTTTTTCTTCCAGACAACTGGCGACTCCGATGCTGATGGTCATCGGGATTGTTTTCTTTTCAAACTCCAGAGGGATTTTTTCCACCGTTTTGCGTATCCGCTCGGCCAGCAAAAAAGCCCCCTTGGCATCGGTGCCGCGCAGGATAATCCCGAATTCTTCCCCGCCGTAGCGGGCCACAATGTCTTCCGTGCGGACCATCTTTTTGATGATTTTGGCCAGATGGGCCAGCGCAAAATCGCCCGCCAGATGCCCGTGCGTATCATTGACCGCCTTGAAATGATCGACATCGATCATCATCAGGGAGAGGTTGGCTTCTTTCCTCCGGGCGTGGCTGAATTCTTCGTTCAACCGCTCCAGAAAATAGCGTTTGTTGAAAATGCCGGTCACCGCGTCCAGCACCGCCATTTTGTAGAGCTCTTTGTGAAAAATATTTTCAAGATTGTCTTGATGGGCAAATTTGAAAATGGTGTTGGAAGAGAGTTGGACCTTGTCGCCGTCTTTAAGAGCGTGGGTTGCGACCCTTTTTCCGTTGACATAGGTGCCGTTGGTTGAATTGAGGTCTTTTAACACCGCCTTGCCTTTGACCACGCCGATGGCGATGTGTTTTCTGGATATCCGGTTGTCGTTGATGACAATATCGTCTTCCGGCGCCCTCCCCAAAACGGTTTCTCCCTCGTTCAGCTGATGAAGTTTGCCGACGAGCGGCCCGGAGAGAAAAAGGATAAAGGCATTTTTCGCCTCCCCCGATTCCATCCGTTCGACTTTAGTGATTACCGTCTGATCCGTTGTCTCCTTCTTCTTCGACATTTTGGTTCTCCATTGTAGTGGGAAGCTTCTCCAGTTGAAAGTGAAATATCTTTTGTTTGCCGGCCGCCACCTGAAATTCTTCCTCCTTTGCCGCGAACCCCTCCAGTTCAAGGCGCACTTTGGCAATCTCCCCCGGCTTGAGCTCTTCCTTGATCATGGGGGTTTCGCCGATCATCTGGTCATTCAGGTAAGTCCTGGCGCCGGAGGGTTCCGAAGTGATTTTGAGCGAGCCGTAATCGAGGGCCAATGCGACATGAAATGTCTGCGATTCCTTCGGTTTGGTCCGCAATTCCGTTTTGAAAAATTTGTGATTCGTCAAATAAAGGCCCAACGTATATTTTTTGCCGCCGTCCAAATGAAGCGTGGTTGGTGTCACCTGCCCGGTGTCTTGGTCATTCAGGTAGACGGAAGCGGCGGAAGGGTTGGAATCTATCTTGATGACCGCGGTGGTGACCTCTTCGGGAAGAGGGGATGTTTTGATCGGTGGCAATTGCAAAATTTGTTGATCCGCTGCTTTTGGTCCTTGGTCCATGGTCCTTTGTCCATGGTCCAGTTTTTGCCATCCCCAAAACCCCGCCACTGCCAAAAACATCCCCATCAAAATCCACCCCACAGCATAAAAAGTCCGCTTTTTAAAACTGATCGTATGCTCTTCTTCATCAGTTCTTGGTCCTTCTTCCTCTTCTTCCAGGTCCTTGGTCCATGGTCCATGGTCCTTGGTCCCCTCTTCCGGCCAATCGGCCTCCAGCATAAATTCCCGCCAGTCAATTCCTTTTGCGCCGCCCGCCGTTCCTTCACCCTCTTCTTCGCCTGTTTGCGCCCCCGTGCGGGTTTTGTCCAATATCAGATGGGGGGTCGCCCCTTCGGCGTCGGTTATTTTTTTCCGCAGAGCCATTTCCTCTTTGAATAAATCTTTTACAAAATCGGCCGCCTGCTCTGATTTAAAATCGGGATATTGGGTATGTAAAAATTTTACGAGATCGTCGTGAAAATCAGAGGCAAAGGCGTAGCGCTGGCGGCGGTCTTTGGCGAGGGCCTTAAGAGAGATCGCATCCAGATCTTTTGGAACGTCGGGATTCAGCTGGGAAGGGGGGAGCACCTCTGCCTTGCGGACATTGCGCAATGTTTCTTTGTTATCGCCCGCCTTGAAAAGCCTTTTACCGGTGAGCAGTTCATGAAAAATAATCCCCAAAGAAAAAATATCGCTTCGGTGGTCCAGCCGGTCGCCGCGCGCCTGTTCGGGGGACATGTAGGCGAATTTGCCTTTCAAAATGCCCGAATCGGTATGCCCGATTTTGACCGCCGCCTTGGCGATGCCGAAGTCGATGATTTTGACCGTTCCGGAGTAGGAGACGACGATGTTTTGGGGGCTGATGTCACGGTGAATGATGTTGAGTGATTTTTCCTCTTCATCGGTCTTGCGGTGCATGTAATTCAAGCCCTGCGCGATCTCGGCAATCAGGTAGCAGACAATCGGAATCGGTATTTTTTTCTGCTGTCTTAGGGCCTTTTTGAAGATTTTGCTTAAACTTTGGCCCTCCACATATTCCATGACGATGAAATAATCTTCTCCCGCCTTTCCAAGGTCGTAAACCTGGGCGATATTGCCGTGATTGAGCTTGACGGCGATTTTGGCCTCATCGACCAGCATGTCTATAAATTCGCGGGAAGCGGCGATGTGGGAGAGAATTTTTTTGATGCAGACCGTTCTTTTGATCCCCGCCGGGTCATAAGCAAGGCCCTTATAAATTTCAGCCATCCCCCCCTGTGCGATTTTTTCGAGGAGATAGTATTGACCGGCTTGTGTTTGGGGTGTTGCCATTTCCCAGAAGCTAATGAATTAACCCGACAAAATCAATAAAGAACCCTGTTTGAAATTTGGTGCTTGGAATTTGGAATTTGTTTGGATACTGGGATTTGAATCTTATGAACATCGGCTTTACAGAAATTCTTTTTATCTTGGGTTTGGCCCTGGTTTTCTTTGGTCCCAAAAAACTCCCCCAAGCGGCCAGAGAATGGGGAAGGACGATCTATCGGCTGAAGGCCGATTTGAAAAAATATTGGGACCGTGGACCATAAGTCCTTTGTTCATAGTCCTTAGGTTTTGTGAATTGTGCACACTTCGTGAAATGCTCTTTACTTTAGCATCTCCTTCGCTATAAAGCCTCGCTCTTAAATTTGCGATGAATCTTTTTTACAAATTCAAATTGAGCCGTTGGTTTACGATCACCGTGTTGGGGGTTTTGTTTTCAATTCCCGTTTTAGTGGTCTGGTTTCTCTGGAACATCGGGAACAACGCCGGTTACGCGCCAACGCAGCCGATCCCCTTCAGCCACAAGCTGCACGCGGGTGATCTGAAGATCGACTGCCAGTATTGCCATACCGGCACCGACAAATCGCGGGTCGCTTCGGTTCCCAGCATGCAGACCTGTATGAACTGCCATTCGCTGGTCAAGGCCGACAGCCCGCATATCCAGAAGATGAAAGACCTGATTGCCAAGGGGGAGTCGTTTGAATGGGTCCGTGTTCATGATATGCCCGATTTTGTCTATTTCAACCATCGGCGCCATATTGCCAAAGGGATTGACTGCAAGGAATGCCATGGCGATGTGAGGTCGATGCCGGTCATCACACAAGAGATCAATTTGACTATGGGCTTTTGCATTGATTGTCATAGAAAAAAGGAAGCATCGATTGAATGTAACGCGTGTCATAACTGACTGCTGGCTTAGCCAGCAGTCATCCTGAGCGAAGCGAAGGATCCCGGGATTCTTCACGGAGTTTACCCTGAGCCGGGATTCTTCGCTACGCTCAGAATGACAAGCGCGAAGGGTTCAGAATGACAAAGATGAAAACATATTGGAAAAGTCTGGAAGAATTGGCAAAGAACCCCGAGTTTGAGGCTCAAGCTCGCAAAGAATTTTTGCGGACGCCCGAGGAGCTCGAGGTCGATATTGACGCCGATGAAAAAAGTGGTGTCTCGCGCCGCGAATTTTTGCGTCTCATGGGGGCCTCTGTTGTCATGGCTTCGGCCGCCGCCTGCACCCGCAGGCCGGTTGAAAAAATAGTTCCCTATCTCAACAAACCGGAAGAGATCACCATCGGCATCCCCAACTGGTACGCCTCCACCTGCGGCGAGTGCCCGGCCGCTTGCGGGCTTTTGGTGAAAACAAGAGAGGGTCGCCCGATCAAACTGGAGGGGAATAATGATCATCCGCTGAACCGCGGCGCTTTGTGCGCCAGAGGTCAGGCCTCTATTTTAAATCTGTATGACCCCGATCGCATTCAGGGGCCCATGCAAAAGAAGGAGGGGGCACGGGTTAAGACCGATTGGAGTGATGCCGACAAAACGCTGCAAACTATTTTGAAGGATATCCAATCCAAAAAAGGGAATATCCGTTTTTTGACCGGCCACATTACTTCTCCAGCCACACGCCGGTTGATTCAGGAATTTTTGGGCCGTTATGAAAATGCAAAACAGGTTGTTTTTGAGCCCCTTTCTCTGGAAGAAGTTTCCAAGGCGCAAGAGGCCAGCTATGGCACCCCCGTCATTCCTCATTATAATATAGACAAGGCCAAGGTGATTGTCTCTTTCGGGGCCGAATTTTTGGATACCTGGCTTTCGCCGGTGGAATTTACGAACCGTTTTGCAAAAAATCGGAAACTAAAAAATGGGGCGATGTCGCGATTTGTCTGCTTTGAATCGATCGCCTCTCTTACAGGAAGCAATGCCGACTTGCGCGTGCCGGTCAAAGCGGGCGACGAACTCAAAATCGCATTGGCTCTGGCGCATGAATTGGCGGGAAACGAAAGTCCGCACAAAGTCAGCGCCGCTGACACCGGTGTTGATCCCAAAATCATCAAGCAGGTGGCTCAAGAGCTTCGGCAGCATCGGGGAGAAAGCCTTGTTTTGGGGGGCGGCTATTCCAGTAAAGGCCCAAACGGTTTTGCTCTGCAGGTTGTTACTAATTATATCAATTCCATTTTGGGAAACGACGGCACCACGATTGATGCGCAAAACAGCCCTTCCTTGCAGACGAGCGGCTCTTACGCAGAGCTTTTCAACCTGATCGATGAAATGGCAAAGGCACAGGTCGATCTGCTGATCGTTTATAAAACCAATCCGGCTTATGTTTTGCCCAAAAATTTTCAATTTGAAGAGGCGATCCAAAAAGTGCCGGTGGTGATTAATTTTGCCGATCGCGAAGATGAAACGGCAGCGCTGGCCCACTGGATTTTGCCCGATAATCATTATCTGGAATCGTGGGGAGATGCCGAACCTTTAAAGGGTCTGCACAGTCTTTTTCAGCCGACGATTCGTCCGCTTTATGATACACGGGCGTTTCAGGACACGCTTCTTGAATGGACCAAGGACCATGGACCAAGGACCATGGACCAAAAGCAGACGTGGCATGATTATTTAAAAAAATATTGGCAGGAAAATGTTTATGCAAGAAGCGGCGCCTTGGCTCCGTTTGAACTTTTTTGGGAATCGGCCTTGCGGAGCGGTGTTGTCGATTTGCGCAATACCAACGGCCACGCCCCTCGCCCCTTTAGAATAGAAGCATTACTAGGTACCAGGTACCAGGTACCAGGTACTTCGGAAGGATTGAAGTTAGTCACCTATCCCACCATCCCCGCCTATGACGGCCGCTCCGGCAATAACAGCTGGCTTAAGGAACTCCCCGATCCGGTGACCAAAATTACCTGGAACAATTGGATCAATGTGGCTCCCGCGAAGGCAAAAGAATTGAAAGTGAAAGACGGGGATGTGGTGTCGGTCAAAACAAAAGATTTTGAAGCAGAATTGGTGGTGCATCTTCAACCGGGCCAACCTGCACAAGTTGTTTCCATCCCACTCGGATTCGGAAGAACCAAAGCAGGCAAAGTGGGGAACGGAATTGGGGTTAATGCTTTTCAATTTCTCTCCAAAAACGTCTCTTTTATTCAAGAAGTGGAAATCAAACCGACGGGGGAGTGGATCAAGCTGGCCAAAACCCAGATTCATGACCATATGCACGGACGCCCCATCATCCAAGAAACCACTCTGGCGGAATATAAAAAAGATCCCAAAGCGGGGAACGAAAATCCGACCCATCTCCCCTCCATGTGGTCCAAACATAAATATGAAGGGTATCGCTGGGGGATGGCGATCGATTTGAACTCTTGCACCGGCTGTTCGGCCTGCATGGTCGCCTGCCAGTCCGAGAACAATATTCCGGTGGTGGGGGCAAAACGAATCGCACAGGGGCGCGAGATGCACTGGATCCGGATCGACCGTTATTATTCGGAAGATGAAAACAACCCGAAGGTTTCCCACCAGCCGATGCTTTGCCAGCATTGTGAAAATGCCCCGTGCGAAACCGTTTGCCCGGTTTTGGCCACCGTCCATGATGATGAAGGTTTGAACGTACAGGTTTATAACCGCTGTGTGGGGACAAGGTATTGCGCCAACAACTGCCCCTACAAAGTGCGGCGTTTCAACTGGTTTGAATATTTGCGCAACACCCCGACCCCCCTCTCGATGGTTTTCAACCCCGATGTGACGGTGCGCGAAAAGGGGGTTATGGAAAAATGCACTTTCTGCCATCAACGCGTTCAAGAGGCCAAAAACAACGCGAAAGATTTTGACATCAAGGTGGCCGATGGTGCAATCAAGACCGCCTGCCAGCAGATCTGCCCGGCAGAGGCGATTGTCTTTGGCAATTTGAATGATCCCGAATCCCAAGTGGCCAGGGCGGCCAAAAGTGACCGCGGCTATCATGTCCTGGCCGAGCTGAACACGGTGCCGAGCATTACTTATTTAACGAAGGTGAGAAATGGTGGGTCATCCTGAACGAAGTGAAGGATCCCGGGATTTTTCGCTGCGCTCAGAATGACATATGATATGGAACAAGAACCCTTATTAAGTCCAAAAAAGACATTGGCCGATGTCAACACGGACGTCTGCAAACCGATGGAGAGATGGCCTTCCAAATCCTGGTTTGTGGTTTTTTCCATTTCAGTGGCCTTAACCCTTTTTGGCCTGGGGCTTTTTATTTATCAGTTGAGAACCGGCATGGGGGTTTGGGGGTTGAACAATCCGGTCGGTTGGGGGATAGACATCACCAACTTTGTTTTCTGGATCGGTATCGGCCACGCCGGCACTCTGATCTCGGCCATTTTATTTTTGTTCCGCCAAAAATGGCGGACCTCCATTAACCGTTCCGCGGAAGCGATGACCATCTTTGCCGTAATGACGGCGGGTCTTTTTCCCATCATCCATCTGGGGCGCAACTGGCTTTTCTTCTGGCTGATGCCGTACCCCAATACGCGGGGTTCTTTGTGGGTTAATTTTCGTTCTCCGTTGTTGTGGGATGTTTTTGCCGTCTCCACCTATTTCACCATTTCGCTCGTCTTTTGGTATTTGGGGCTTGTCCCCGATTTTGCCTCGATTCGGGACCGTGCCAAAAACAAGATTCGCAAATTTGTTTACGGCCTTTTGGCCCTCGGTTGGCAGGGTAAGCAGAGCCATTGGAACCATTATGAGATCGCCTATCTGATTTTGGCGGGGCTTTCCACGCCGCTCGTCTTGTCGGTGCATTCGATCGTCAGCTTTGATTTTGCCACGTCGGTTCTCCCCGGGTGGCACACGACCATTTTCCCCCCTTACTTCGTCGCCGGAGCCATTTTTTCCGGCTTCGCGATGGTGGTGACACTTTTGGTGATCATCAGAAAGGTCTTCCAGCTGGAAGACTACATTACGATGGTCCATCTGGAAAACATGAACAAGATCATTCTGGCCACCGGTTTGATGGTCGGTTATGCCTACGGTTCTGAATTTTTTACCGCGTGGTACAGCGGCAACATTTACGAAATGTTCACCTTCAAAAACAGGGCGCTGGGGCCTTATGCCTGGGCCTATTGGACCATGATCACCTGCAACGTGGTTGCGCCGCAGTTGTTTTGGTTCCGGCGTTTTCGCAGATCGATTCCGGTGATGTTTGTCATCTCGCTGATCATCAATATCGGAATGTGGTTCGAGCGTTTTACGATCATTGTCACCTCGCTGCACCGCGATTTTTTGCCGGCCAGCTGGGATATGTATATTCCAAGATGGGTCGATTGGGGTTACACCCTGTTTAGTTTTGGGTTTTTCTTCACCTTCTTTTTATTATTCTGCCGTTTTTTCCCGACCATCGCGATGTCGGAAGTAAAATCGACAATGCATGTCGGCAGAAAAACACCGGAGACGGAGGAATTTGTATTCTGATGGACCGAGGACAATGGACCATGGACCATGGACAAAAACATCATAGGCTCTTAGGCATCGTCGGATTATTTAAAGACCCGTATCATTTGCTGAAGGCGGCGAAGGAGACGCAGACACGCAACTTTAAACATTGCGATGCCTATACCCCTTTTCCTATTCACGGGCTCGACGCCATTTTGGGACAGAAGCGCTCCGCGCTTCCCTGGGTGACGCTTGTTTTGGGGTTGGCCGGTTGTTTTGGCGGGTTCGGTCTTGAAATTTTTACCTCGGCGATGGCGTGGCCGATCAACGTGGGCGGCAAGCCGTTCAATTCGTTTCCGGCTTTTGTGCCGATCGGTTTTGAATGCACCATTTTGCTGGGGGGGCTGGCAACCGTGGCGGCCATGTTTATGTTCTGCCGCCTCCCCAATTTTCACGCGCCCGTTTTGGACGAAAAGATAACCGACAATCTTTTTGCCCTGTATGTGCCGGCCAAAGAAGAGGGATTTCAGGAGAACGATGTGAAGGCTTTGATGGAAAAAGCAGGGGCGGTGGAAGTGAGGATGATAGGCTAATGAAAAATTCGAAATACGAAATACTAAATTCTAAACAAATTTCAATGTTTCAAAACTCAAATTTCAAACGAACACGTTTGAGATTTAAAAAATTGGGATTTAGGGTTTGTTTAGGATTTAGATATTCGAATTTAGTATTTTTGTTTCTTATGTTGATCCTACAAGGTTGCGTCGGTGGCAACAAAACCGCATGGGAATACATGCCCGATATGGCTGATTCTCCGGCGGTCAAGTCGCAAAAATACGAGGCGAATCTGCCGCATCATCGCGGGATGTTAGTCCCCCCGGAAGGGACAATACCGAGGGGTTATGAACCGTATCATTATAAAGAGGATCCGGACGGGGCCGGACGGGCTTTGCAAAACCCTCTCCCTCGGACAAAAGAGGTTGTGTTGGCGGGGGAAAAAACCTTCAATGCCCATTGCGGGGTCTGCCACGGGGCCAAAGGTTTGGGCGATGGGTCGGTGGTGCCGCCGTTTCCAAAACCCCCCTCTTTGCAGTCGGAAAAAATTCGCGATTGGAGCGACGGGCGCATTTTCCACGTGATCACAATGGGGCAAAATCTCATGCCGTCGTACGCTTCGCAGATTACGCCGCAGGCAAGATGGGCGACGATACATTATATCCGTGTTTTGCAATTGGCACAGAACCCAACGGTAGAAGATGTAGAGGCTTATAAGAAAGGAAGAAAAGAGATAAAAAAGGAAAATTCTAAGCACGAAATCCTAAATTCTAAACAA
>JAUYJH010000137.1 GCA_030688705.1 Deltaproteobacteria bacterium | reverse complement strand
CAAAGGCTTTTCCACCCGGTTTTCTTTTTGAATCTCTTTCAAATTCCAGGGTCCGCTGGAGGAGGGGGGGCGCAATGTCAGTTCCATTGTTTCCCCCTTTTTCCAGAAGGCTTCGGGAACGGGATCGCCGATTTTCAGGTTTTTGATTTTCAAAAAATCCTGAAGATGTCGCAGAAGAAAGTGGACCCCTTCCACTATTTTTCCGTCATTTAAGACCAGATCGGCCTCCACAATGGGGGCGCCGTGCCGTGGAACGGCCCTTCTGAATTTAAGCAGCCTGATTTCGGAGATCGGGAATCGCAGTGTTTTGCCGACACCGGCATCCCCCTGAAATTTTTCTTTGTACAATGAGGGGGTTTCTTTTTGAAAGGTCGGCAGGTCTTCCTGCCCTTTTTGGTCTTGGGGCTTGTCCCTCTTGGTTTCCGTCGTGCCGATCACGGCATAGGGGGAAGGGGCCTCCGGTTTGTCTATTTTATCAACCATAAGTTAAAAGACTGAAGACTGAAGACCGAAGACTAACTGCCTTCTTTTCTGGGCTTTTAGTCCTTGGTCCTCGGTCTTCGGTCCAGATTTTAATGTGGTGTCTTTCTACACCAGGCTATCTGGGAACTTAAGTCCCATTCTAACCTTTTTGGCACGGGGTATGCAAAGAAGAACTTTAAGAAGAGAAGTTATTGATAACTACATGAAATAAAATGGTATTTATTCACTTTAAGAGAGAGGCCGCCAGATCATAAAGGAGTTGGACCCCCACGGTATCTATAATAACCAGGAGCAACAGGACAATGACCGGAGTGAAATCAATGCCGGTACGGAAAAGGGCTCTCGGCATTATTCGCCGGATTTTTGAAAAAACCGGTTCGGTTAGCTGCCGGAGTATGCGAACCAGGGGGTTGTAGGGATCGGGGTTGACCCAAGAGATCAAAACAGCGATGGCGACGACGAAAGTGTAAATGTTGATCAATAGATGCAAAATTTTGGCGATGGCCAAAACAAAATAGGCAAGTGCGCTCATATTATTTTCCCCTCAATTCATGGGATCGTTTTGCGGCCGCCGCAACGGCCTTCATCAAAAGATCCCAAAAACGGTGTTTTTTGAAAATTTTCATGGCGGCCCAGGTGGTTCCCTTTTTGGAGGTGACCCTTTTTCTTAATTCTTCGGCCGTCGCCTTTGTTTTCAGGGCGAGTTGGGCCGCCCCCAGCATCGTTTCCAACGTCAGTATCCGGACCTCTTTTTTGGGGAGCCCCAGTTTTTCCCCCGCCCTGGTCAATGCCTCGATCATGGCAAAAAGATAGGCGGGGCCGGTGCCGGAGAGGCCGGTCACCGCGTCCATCCATTTTTCCCGGCCGATATCGACCGTTTTTCCGACCGCCTCAAAAATTTTGTGGGCAAAACGTTTCTGGCTTTTGGAAACGACAGAGGTGCAATAAATTCCGGCAATGCCGCACTCAATGAGAGAGGGGAGGTTGGGCATCACGCGTACAATCGCCTTGAAACCCTTCAACCCTTTTTTCAGTTTGGCGACGGGGATCCCCGCCGCGATCGAAATCACCAGATGTCTTTTGTTCAAATGGGGGGCGATTTGCGGCATCAGCGCGTCGATATTTTGCGGTTTGACCGCCAGAAGGATCGTCCGGGAATTTTTGACCAGCCGGACGTTGTCTTGTGTCGTGGCGATTTTGTATTTTTGATGAATTTTGCGGCACTGTTTTGCGCGGCGGCCCGAGGCGATCAGGTTTTTCGTGCCAACCAGTTTGGAGCGGAGAAGCCCGCGAATGAGCGCTTCTCCCATGTTTCCGGCGCCGATGATGCCGATTTGATATTTATAAAGTGTCATTCTGACCCTGAGCCTGTCGAAGGGGAAGAATCCCGGGATCCTTCCTGCCTGCCGGCAGGCAGGCACTTCGTTCAGGATGACCTTCTTCCAAAAAGTCCGGTTCCTATTCTCACCATGGTTGCCCCCGCTTTAATTGCCTTCTCAAAATCACCGCTCATCCCCATGGAGAGTTCCGTCAGCGGTTTGGGGTAGAGGCGCCGTTCGTTGATTTCCCGCAGAAGTAGCACAAGTTCTGGAAAATGGGAACAAGGGGAGAGGGTCATCAGACCCTTGAGGTCGATATTCGAAAAATCGTTCAGTTTTGGCATCAACTCCAACGCCGCGTCTTTTGAAAGACCCGTTTTGTTATTTTCCTCCGCCAGATTGATTTCCAAAAGACATTTAAGGGGGGTTTTTCTTTTTTTATGAAGGGTCTCGGCCAGTTTTAAAGAATCGAGGGAATGAAGCCATTCCACGCCATCGATTATTTTGCCGACCTTGTTGGTTTGCAAATGGCCGATGAAGTGCCACGTCGGCTTTTCATCTTTCAGGGCCGCAATTTTCTCCAGTAACTCTTGCGCGTAATTTTCCCCAAAGTCGGTTTGACCATGACGCAGGGCTTCCATGATTTTGGAGGGGGATTGCCCCTTGGAAACGGCAATCAGAAGAATGTCTCCCGTGTTTCTGCCGCTTTTTTGCGCCGCAATTTGGATACGCCTCCGAATTTCCTCAAGGTGCGTCATTTTATGGCCTTTAGTTTTACGTTAAACTTTGATATCGCAAAAGAAAAGGGGAGAGTGACATTGAAAAAAGGCAAGAATGACATACTTTGTTTCTTCTCCATCTTTTTTGTTCTCATTTTTTCCGCCTGCGTCAGCCTGCCCCGTTCGTTTCGTGCCATGAATTATCGCAATCAGACGGTTTATCTGGATCGCAACCATTTTTACAAAGTGGGTCCTCTCTCCGGTGATTGGCAGTGGACGCGCGCCAAGGGCCCCGGAATCGTTTTTAAAAACAAAAAAACAGAGGCCACCATTGCCACCGAGGCCCTTTGCGGCGGCGGTTTTGAAGATGTGCCGCTCCGAATGATGACCAACCAGCTTTTCGCCGGAATGAAAGAAACAAAAAAGACTCTCCAGCAAGACTGGACGCTGGGGGGGAGGGCGGCTCTCTACACCGAAGTGTCCGCCGTGCTGGATGGCGTTTCCGTTTCGCTCGATGTCGTGGTGCTCAAAAAAGACAGTTGCGAATTTGATTTTTACGCCATTTCGCTCCCCCAACATCACGAGGAGACAAGAGACGATTTTCTTCGGTTTGTGAAAGGATTTGAATACTGATGCTGATGCCGTACCTTTCGCCTTTTTTCGAATACATGGGGGGGATCACCGCTCTCTCATGGAAAGCCGTTACCGGGATTTTCAAAAGGCGCCTCGATTTTTTTTCCATCCTCTACCAGATTGAAGCCATCGGAAACAAAACCTTTGCCTTGGTCGCGTTGGTGGCCATTTTTACCGGCATGGTGATGGCGTTGCAGTTGTCGGTGGGGTTGGGGCGCTTTGGCCTTAAACTCTACATCGGCCAGGTCATCGGGCTTACCATCGTGCGCGAGCTGGGGCCGGTTTTGACCTGTCTTATGATCGGCGCGCGGGTGGGGGCCGGCATCGCGGCGGAATTGGGGTCGATGGTGGTGACCGAACAGGTGCTGGCCATCGAGGCGATGGGTGCCAATCCGGTGACCAAGCTCGTCGTCCCGCGGGTTTTGGCCTGTCTTATTGCGGCGCCTCTCCTGACGGTGATGGCCGATATCATCGGCATTTTCGGCGGCATGACCATTACCATGATGGAGGCCGGAATCACCGGCCAATTTTACATGGACCAGATTTTAAAAACCGTCGTCATGGAGGATTTTCTGGAAGGGATCGGCAAGACTTTTTTCTTCGGGTTTTTTATCGCCATCATCGCCTGTTATCAGGGTTTAAGGGCCAGCGGCGGAACCGAAGGGGTTGGGCGGGCCACCACGCAAGCCGTGGTTTACAGCTCGGTCATGATTTTTATTACGGATTTCTTTTTGACAAAACTCTTTTTGCTCATATGAATATGAAACCGATCATCGAGTTTAAAAAAGTTTCCATTGCCTTTGGCAAAAACAAGGTGATCCAGGGGATGGATTTGTCGATTTATCAGGGTGAAACGATCACCATCATCGGCGGGTCCGGCTCCGGAAAAAGCGTGACCTTGAAGCTCCTGCTCGGTGTCTTATACCCCGACTCGGGTGCTGTTTTTTACGAGGGTAAAGACGTGACTCTGATGAGCGAAAAAGAACTGATCGGCATGCGAAAGGAATTCGGCGTTTTGTTTCAGGGAGCGGCCCTTTTTGATTCGCTGACCGTGCGTGAAAATATCGCCTACCCGCTTCGGGAACATTTTGATTATTCGGAACAAGAGCTCGGCCGGATTGTCGCCAAGAAACTGGCGTTGGTGGGGCTCCCGAATATTGAGGAGATGATGCCCGCCGATTTGAGCGGCGGGATGAAGAAGCGGGTGGGGCTGGCCCGCGCGATTGCCACCGACCCAAAAGTGATTTTGTATGACGAACCGACAACCGGTCTGGACCCGACCAACACGCAGCGGATCAACCGGCTGATCGTCCAGATGCAAAAAACGCTCAAAGTCACTTCGATTGTCGTGACACATGATATGCCGAGCGCTTTTCAGGTGAGCAACCGGCTGGCCCTGCTGAAAGAGGGGAAAATCTGTTTTGTGGGGACGGTGGAAGAGGCAAAACATTCCACGCACGAGACGGTTCGCGATTTCATCGAGGGGAGAATGGAAACGGTGGAGCCTTTAAAAGCCTTAGGGGGGGTGATATGAGAATCAAAAAATCGACAGTAATCGATGTGGGAATTTTTGTAACGGTCGGGTGTGTTTTGGCTTTGACCGCCGTTTTTTTCATCGGCCGGGAAAAAAGTCTTTTTGAATCCCGCTACACGCTGATTGCCCCCTTTAAAGACATCAGCGGTTTGAGAAACGGCGCCGTGGTCCAGTTGGCCGGTTTGAATGCCGGCTATGTCAGCGGGGTCCGGTTTCCCAAGGAAAAGGGGAGTGAGAAACTGGAGGTGATTTTGAAGGTGGCCGAAGATTACAAAGACCGCATCCGGCAGGATTCTGTGGCCAGCATCCATACGCAGGGCCTTTTGGGGGATAAATATATTTTCATCACGACCGGCTCCCCCGCCTTTCCGGAACTGAAAAATGGCGATGGGATCCAGACGGAAGATGTCGCCACCTTGCAAAATCTGACCGAAACGGGCCGCAAAACCATGCAAGAGATACAAAACGCCGCCAAAGAGGTGACGGAAGCCCTGCAATCGGTCAAACTCGACAAGGTGGACCGTGAAAGAGTCAAAAAGGCGGTGGCCAACATAGAATGGACCAGCGAAAATTTGAAAGAAATTTCGACGAAAATCAGAAACGGCGAGGGAACGGTGGGGGCCCTGGTTATGGATCCGTCGCTTTACAATGACATGCGGGCTCTTCTGGGCCACGCCAACCGGAACAAGCTTTTAAAGAGTCTGATTCGCGCGACCATTGAGGAACAAGAGAAGGCGACGGCGATGCCGTTGAAAAAACAGTAATTTTATCTTTGAATGGATTAAACTTCTTATGTTACCATTACTACTGTGTTTTTCTTCAACTATCACTTAAAGATCACTTTCAAGGAAAGGACGGGGTCAAATGTCTAAAATTACAGAGTTTATTGCCGACTGGCAGGAGAACAAGGCCTACCAAGAGCTGACGTGGGAGGGTGGGTTTTTTGATTATCTTCAAATTGTCGAGAAAAATCCGAAAGTTTCCCGGTCCGCCTTTCAAAGAATCTACGACATGGTTTTGAGCTACGGTTATGAAGAATACACCGAATATAAAAAGAAGATCGTTCACTTCAAGTTTTTTGAAGATCCGATCGACAAGGGCAAAGACGCCCTCTTTGGGATCGATTTGCCCCTGATGAAGCTGGTCAACACGTTTCAGGCGGCGGCCAGGCGTTATGGTCCGGAAAAAAGAATCATTCTTCTGCACGGTCCCGTCGGCGGGGCCAAATCGACCATCGTTCGTCTTTTGAAAAAAGGGATCGAGGCCTATTCCAGAACTCCGGAAGGGGCCCTCTACTCTTTCAGCTGGGTCAAAAAGGGACTGGATGACACCCGCAACATTTTTGGTTCCCAAGAAGAGATCACCTGTCCCATGCATGAAGAGCCGTTGAATCTGTTGCCGAAAGAGTTGCGTCAGAGAGTTTTGGACGACATCAATAAGGGAATCTCTGAAGAGGAAAAAATCGTCGTCACCAACGAGCTTTGCCCCTCTTGCCGCTTTATTTTTCGTGAATTGAACAACCGCTATCACGGCGATTTCAAAAAAGTGATGGAACATGTGCGGGTACGCCGCATTGTTTTGTCGGAAAAAGACCGGATCGGCATCGGCACCTTCCAGCCCAAAGACGAGAAAAACCAGGATTCCACCGAACTGACCGGCGACATCAATTACCGCAAAATTGCCGAATACGGTTCCGACTCGGATCCAAGGGCCTTTAACTTCGACGGCGAATTCAATATCGCCAACCGCGGGGTGGTGGAATTCATCGAAGTTTTGAAACTCGATGTCGCCTTTTTGTACGACCTGCTCGGCGCCTCGCAGGAGCATGTGGTGAAGCCGAAAAAGTTCGCGCATACCTATATTGATGAAGTCATTTTGGGACACACGAACGAGGCCGAATACCGGAAGCTCCAAAACAACGAATACATGGAGGCCCTGCGCGATCGGACCATCAAGATCGACGTTCCCTACATCACCAAACTGCATGAAGAGGTGAAGATTTATGAAAAGGACTATGGGCTCGACAAAGTGAAGGCCAAACATATCGCGCCGCACACCATTGAGATGGCGGCGATGTGGGCGATCCTGACCCGTCTGGAAGAGCCGAAAAAAGCGAATCTGAATCTGATACAAAAATTAAAACTCTACGACGGCAAAACCCTGCCGGGCTTTACCGAAGACAACGTGAAGGAATTGCGCAAAGAGGCGATCCGCGAGGGGCTGGACGGTTTGAGCCCCCGCTATATTCAGGACAAAATTTCCAACGCGTTGGTCTCCGATGTGGCCGGAAACTGCGTCAATCCCTTCATGGTTTTGAACGAGCTGGAAGGGGGCTTGAAGCACCATCCCCACATGAGAAGCGAGGAACAGCGGAAGAAATACCGCGACATGATCAATCTGGTGAAAGAAGAATATGATGACATCGTGAAAAACGAGGTGCAGAGGGCTATCTCGGCCGATGAAGACGCCATTCAGAGGCTTTGCGGCAATTACATCGACCACCTTAAGGCTTATACCCAGCGCGAAAAAGTGCGCAATCGCTACACCGGAAAGGATGAGGAGCCCGATGAAAGGCTGATGCGCTCCATCGAGGAAAAAATCGAGATTCCCGAATCACGCAAAGATGATTTCCGGCGCGAGATCATGAACTACATCGGCGCCCTGTCGCTGGAGGGAAAACGTTTTGATTACCGGACTAACGAGCGGTTGAACAAGGCGCTGGAGCTGAAACTTTTTGAAGATCAAAAAGACACGATCAAGCTGACCAGCATTGTCTCCAATGTGGTGGACAAGGACACGCAGGAGAAAATCGACGTGGTCAAATCGCGGCTCATCAAAAATCACGGCTATTGCGACACCTGCGCCACCGATGTGCTCCATTATGTCGCCTCGATCTTCGCGCGCGGGGATATCAAGGAGCGCAAGCCGCTTTGAGATGCAAGGTAACGATGTTTTATGGCGCTAAAAATAGAGAAAGACCTTTCCCGTTTTCACCAGATCCTTCGCGGCCAGATCAAGAAGGAGCTGAAGAAGTTCATGTCGCACGGCGAGATGGTTGGCAAGAAAGGGAATGACCTTGTCAGTATTCCGCTGCCGCAGATAGAAATCCCAAAATTCGTGTTCGGCCCCAAACAGCAAGGCGGTGTGGGGCAGGGGGAAGGAGAGCCGGGCCAGCCCATGGATGGCGAAGAGGCCGAAGGGGTTGCCAAGGCGGGGAACCTTCCGGGCGAGCATCTGATGGAGGTGGAGGTCAGCCTTGAAGAATTGGCCGATATTTTGGGAGAAGAGCTGGAGCTTCCCAAAATTGAGCCGAAAGGGGACCAGGATATTGTCACTCAGCACACCAAATATACCGGCGTGGCCCCCAGCGGGCCCGAGTCCTTAAGGCATTTTAAACGAACCTACAAAAAAGCCCTTCGCCGACAGATTTTATCGGGGACCTATGATCCGAAAAACCCCAAAATTGTGCCGGTGCGCGAAGACCGTGTTTACCGAACCTGGAAAGAGGTCAAAAAACCGCAGAGCCGCGCTGTTGTGTTTTTTTTATTAGATGTGTCCGGAAGTATGGGCAATGAGCAAAAAGAGATTGTCCGCATTGAAACTTTTTGGATCGACACGTGGCTCCGCTCGCAATACCAAAATCTGCAAACCCGCTATATCATTCATGATGCGGTGGCGCGCGAAGTCGACCGCGAAACGTTTTTCCACACCCGCGAATCGGGAGGGACCATTATTTCTTCGGCCTACAAGCTTTGCCTCAAAATTCTGGAAGAGCAATACAACCTGAACGAATGGAACGTCTATCCGTTTCATTTTTCAGACGGCGACAACTGGTCGGGCAATGATACCGAAGAATGTTTGAAACTGCTGGAAGAAAAGTTTTTTCCGATTTGCAATGTCTTTTGCTACGGGCAGGTGGAAAGCGAATACGGGAGCGGGCAATTCCTGAAAGACCTGCAGGGGCGCTTTCCGACCCACGACAAGCTGACGATCTCCAAAATTCCGAACAAAGAGGCGATTGTAGCCTCGATCAAACAATTTTTGGGGAAAGGAAAATAGTGAAATCAACCGCATTGCCATTGGAACTGCAAAAACTTCAGGAAGAGATCAGGGTCTATGCCGTCGATGCCGGACTTGATTTTTTCGAGGTGATCTTTGAGATGCTCGACTGGAACCAGATCAACATGGTGGCCTCTTACGGCGGTTTTCCCAATCGCTACCCCCATTGGCGGTTCGGCATGGAATATGAGCGGCTCTCCAAGTCTTATGCCTATGGACTTTCCAAGATTTATGAAATGGTGATCAACAACGACCCCTGCTACGCATATCTGCTCCATTCCAATAATGTCGTCGATCAAAAAATGGTGATGGCCCATGTTTACGGCCACTCTGATTTTTTCAAAAATAACGTCTATTTTTCCAATACCAACCGCAAGATGATGGACGAAATGGCCAATCACCGGACCCGCATCACGCGGTTTGTGGACCGCTACGGAATGGATTTGATCGAATCTTTCATCGATTCCTGTTTGTCGATCGAAAATCTGATCGACTATAATTTGCTGATTGCCCCCCGGAGCGCGAAAACGGCGCAAGAACCGGCGACCGAGGTTCCCCGAATCAAAACCAAGCCCTACATGGAAAAATATGTGAACCCGCCGGAATTTATGGAATCGCAAAAACAACAGATGGCGGAAGAGGCCAAGGCGATGGAGAGGATTCCCCCGAAACCGGAAAAAGATGTGATGGGGTTTCTTCTGGAATATGCCCCTCTGGAGCATTGGGAAAGAGACACCCTCTCGACCATCCGCGAAGAGGCCTATTATTTTGCCCCGCAGGGTCAGACAAAAATATTAAACGAAGGTTGGGCAAGTTTTCATCACAGCAAAATCATGACAGAAAAGGCTTTGAAGCCCTCTGAGTTTATCGATTATGCCGATCATCATTCCGGTACCGTATCGATGCAGCCTGGACAGCTCAATCCCTATAAAATCGGCATTGAACTTTTAAGAGACATTGAAGAGCGCTGGAATAAGGGTCAGTTTGGAAAAGAATATAATGATTGCATCAATATGCGGGCCCGGAAAGAGTGGGATCGAAAGCTGGGTCTGGGGCGTGAAAAGATTTTTGAGGTGAGAAAAGTCTACAACGACGTGATGTTCATCGATGAATTTTTGACCCCCGAATTTTGCGCAAAACATAAATTTTTTGTTTTTGCCTTCAATGTGAGCGCGGACCGCTATGAGATTGCCACACGCGAATTCGAAAAAATAAAGAGGCAAATGCTCTGTCAGCTGACCAATTTCGGTTATCCGGTCATTCATGTTGTCGACGGCAATTACAAAAATCGGAATGAATTGATGCTCAAGCATGCCCATGAGGGGGTCGATTTGAAAATCGACTGGGCCAAGGAGGTTTTAAAGGCGCTTTACCGGATTTGGAAAAGGCCGGTCCATATTGACACGGTGCTCGACGGCGCTCCCAAAATTTTGTCTTTTGACGGCACCGAGCATCACGAATCACGAGGAGCCT
>JAUYJH010000125.1 GCA_030688705.1 Deltaproteobacteria bacterium | reverse complement strand
GTGAATATCAAAAGGCTGTCCCAAATAATCGGTACTCATGACCGAACACTCGATGTGCCAACCCGGGCGTCCCTTCCCCCAAGGGCTTTCCCATTCTGGCTCCCCCGGTTTTGATTTTTTCCACAACGCAAAATCGAGCGGGTCTTTTTTTGTTTCATCGATTTCAATCCGGGCTCCCGACTATAAATCCTCCATATTTTTGTGGGATAATTTTCCGTAATCTTTAAACGCCCGGACAGAATAATAAACGCCCGCTTGGGATTCATAGGCCATTTTATTTTCAATCAATTTTTGTATGGCCCGAATCATGTGGGGAATATGCTCCGTGGCGCGCGGCTCTTTGGTAGGGGTCAAAACGCGCAGTTCCAGCATATCTTCCTGATATTCTTTGATATAGCGCTCGGTGATTGCATTCCAGGGGATGTTCAATTCTTTGGCCCGATTGATAATCTTGTCATCAATGTCGGTATAATTGCGAACATAGGTCACTTTAAACCCCAAAAACTTCAGGTAGCGATAGACAATATCAAAGGCCACCGCCGCACGCGCGTGACCCAAATGGCACGCGTCATAAGCGGTGATCCCGCAGACGTACATCCGCACCTCTTTGGCTTTGAGAGGGGCAAATTTTTCCTTCTTTTGCGTCAGGGAATTGTAAACTTTTAGCATGAGAGCAACACAACCGCGTGTACGGCAACGCCGTTGCCATGGCCTATGGCATCGAGTTTTTCATTGGTCTTGGCCTTGATGCTGACGCGATCCAGGCCCAAATCCAGACATTCCGCAATATTATTTCGCATGGCCGGAATGTATTCCGCCAATTTCGGCGCCTGTAAAATGATCGTTGCATCGATATTTTCAATTTTGAAACCTTTTTTGCGAATCAACGCCCCCACTTCTCCCAAAAAAAAGCGGCTCTCTTTTCCTTTATTCTGCGGATCGGTATCGGGAAAGTGCCCCCCAATATCCCCCAAGGCCGCGGCGCCCAACAGAGCGTCTGTAATCGCGTGTAAAAGGGTGTCTCCATCGGAATGGGCGACAGAACCTTTATCAAAAGGGATTTTGACCCCGCCCAAAATGAAGGGATGCCCCACTTCCAGGCGGTGCATATCGTATCCGGTTCCGATTCTCATAGAGGTCTTTTCAAAACGGCTTCGGCCAGCGTCCAATCTTCGGGGGTCGTCACCTTGATATTCCCGGCATCGCCGATCACCAGATGGACTTTAACCCCCAAGCGCTCTACCAAAGATGCCTCGTCTGTGCCAACAAAATTCTCTTTTGCGGCTTTTGAGAGAGCCTGTTTCAGAATGGCCACAGGAAAGGCCTGCGGGGTCTGGGCGGCCCAAAGGGAACTGCGATCAATGGTATGGGTGATAACCCCCTCTTGAGAGGCTTTGAGTGTATCCGAAACCGGCCAAGCGGCGATGCAACTTTTCTTTTGAGCCAAAGAGGCAATCAGACGGTCGAGGATGGCCGCATTAACAAAAGGCCTTGCCGCGTCATGTACCAAAACAGCTTCACAATCGGGGCTTAGAGCGGCCAAACCGCAGGTTACCGATTCTTGACGCGTGGCCCCCCCTTTTACGATTTTGTAGGGTGTTTTAGAAAAGGAAGAGACCTCTTCTTCTGGAACCGCCAGGACAACCTCGTTAATTTGGGGATGTGCCAAAAAAATATCGAGACTGTATTGAAAGAGAGGCTTAGTGCCCAACATCACAAACGCTTTGGGTTTTGCTGCTTTAAGCCTTTCTCCACACCCAGCGGCCACAATAACAGCGCCACACTTCATGATTTGACAGGGCTTATTGAATTTGCGGAAAAGATGCCGTCAATTTCACGGGCCACCTCTTCTTCGTCCTCTTCCTCGGCAATGGCCAATTCTTTGATAATCAGATTTCTGGCGGTATCGAGCATTTTTCTTTCGCCAAAGGAGAGTTCTTTTTCAAAACGGAGCATGGAAAGATCGCGTAAGACCTCTGCAATTTCATAAATGGAACCGGTTTTGATCTTATCCATATATTCGCGATAGCGGCGGTTCCAAGTCTGCTCGGTAATGGTGTATTCCCCCTTCTCACGCAAAATGGTGTAAACCGAATCGACCTCGCCCTCGTTAATCACCTCTCTTAAGCCGACATTGCGGACATTGCCGGTCGGCACCATGATGGTCATGCCGCTGTCCATAATCTTCAGAATGTAAAACTGGGCTTTGGAACCCGCGATCTCCCTGTTTTCGATGCTCATAACCTGGCCTACCCCGTGTGCCGGATAAACGGCCATATCCCCCACTTTGAACTCCCTATTCATCGGTGAACCCTTCGACATTTTAAAACCCTCCTTTTTGAATTGCCCGCTGTATATCACAGCCGGCTAAATAGCGTCAAACAATTGGGTGGCGCGTCAGACGCTGTTTTCTCAACCTTTACTTTAAGGTCGAAGTTGAATTTCCAATTTTATAACTCACTTTGCTCTCATCAAAAAAATTTCAAAAAAAATATTTTTTTCGCTTTCCTTGACACCTCCCTCTGTTTTGTTTAGTCGAATAACCTCTATTTTCTATTCTCCATTCTCTATTTTCCAATTTCGCGGCTGGAAAATGGAAAATGGAGGGCAATTTCGCTACCGCGAAATTTCGGGCAGGTAGCTCAGTCGGTAGAGCAGCGGCCTGAAAAGCCGCGTGTCGGCGGTTCAATTCCGTCCCTGCCCACAACGTTGCGCGCAAGTCAGCCTTTCGTTTCAAAGAACGCCCCAAAGCCCCCAAATTGTCGGATTACTGCTTTTTAAGACTCCCTTATCCCCATCTAACCCTCTTTCCTAAATCGGCACCCAAAAAAAAAGGGGAGCCTTTTGGCTCCCCCGAACCTTCATTTTAAATCTTTCCAACCTCTCACTACTGTTATCGGCAATCTTCGGAAAAAGTTGCTAAAAATTTTTCAAAAACCGAAAATTTTTTTATTTGTCGATCAATTTCAGCTTCTCCGCCATTTTGACTAGAGCCACCGCCGCGTTTTCTTCGATCAAATCATTATACGGTGTTTTTTCAATGCGGCTCCAGAACGCTTCATCACTCATTTCTTCCTCGATTTTGAAATCGACAGAACGATAGGCAATATTCCCGTTTGATTCACGAACCACCTGATTCGTAAAAAGATTTTCATTGCGGGTCAAATGACCGCGAAAATGAGGACTGGTCACAACCGGAGCCCCTCTTTCAATCAAAATCTCGAATAACTGCACCAGATCTTTTTTGGTCCATTTTTTAGCCATTGGTTCCCCCTTCGTTCGTAAAAACTTTTTTGACTAATGCGGCCAAAAGAGGGCCGGAGACTGCCGGAGGCATCTCAAACAACCGAGCGACAAATGGTTCTGGAGAAGAAGAGACGGCATATTGACCTGCAGAACCAAACGCCTTGGCCCGCGTATATAAGCCTGATCTGGAATCAGGCGCCTTGGCATCCGCGGAATTGCAATAACCATCTAAGGCCGCTTTCACCTCTGCCTTAAAAGCGGGATCGAGACCTCGCAGGCAAGGCTCAAACACTTTTCTGACGGAATCGGCCGGATTTATTTTGCCACCTGAAATCATAAAGACCCCCTTGTTTCAAGGAGATACCATGCAAAACCCCTGCCAAAATCGGCAAAAATATAAAATGGTATCTTATTGTAATTATTGACTAATTTTAAACACTTTGGGGTCATAAACACCTTTTAAGGTCCCATTTGGTGACCGCTCACCCCAAAGAATAGATGGACTCCCAAGCTCTCTATATCTATTATCGGCCGTTTCCAACGGAAAGTTGCTTCCATGTACGAACGGAAAGACCATTTTTATAAAAAAGCAAAAAAAGAGGGTTTTGCCAGCCGGGCAGCCTACAAAATTTTGGAGATCCAGAAAAAATTTGGAATCTGGAAAAAGGGGGGCCTCATTTTGGATTTGGGAAGCGCCCCCGGCGGATGGCTGCAAATCCTCTCCAAAGAAGTTGGGGAAAAAGGTTTGATTGTGGGAGTCGATAGATCTCCACTCAAAATTTCACCCCCCCTCAACGTCCGTTTTATTCAAACCGATATCCACAGCCCGGATATTGCCTTTGAACAGCGCTTCGATTGTATTTTGTCTGATCTCTCCCCCGATTTGTCAGGAATTCGTTTTCGGGACACGTATCTCTCTTTCGAAATTGCCTCCCGAGTTTTTACTTTGGCAAAACAGTTTTTGAAAAAAAACGGAAATCTGGTAATAAAAGTTTTTCCGGGCGAAGAGGTGGATCGTCTTAAAAGTGAAATGAAAAAACATTTCGAACGTTTTGCCACATTCATTCCAGAAGCCACGCGTAAAACCTCTTCAGAGGTCTATCTGGTGGCAACCGGCTTTAAGGGAGCCGCTCATGTCTAAAATTAAAACGTTCCTCCCCTGGCTGGTGGCCATCGGTATTTTCGCCTACCTGTTTCATCTCTACCCGCCGCAAAAAATATGGGAGAGCCTTAAATTTGTGCGCCTGTCCACTTTTATCCCGTTTGCCATCGGCTATTTTTTCTTTGTTTTTTTTATCGATCTTTTTTCGCTCACACGTCTTCTAAAGCGGTTTGGCTTCAAAATCGCGGCAAAAGCGTTGGTGCCCGCCCGCGGCGTTTCCTACCTTCTGATGGTGCTGAACTACCCGGCGGGACAGGCGGCCTTTGCCTATTATTTAAAACGGAGCCACCGCATCCCCCTTTGGGAGGCTTTCAGCCTTTTCTTTTTTATCGCCGTGATCGATCTCTACTGGGTTATTTCCATGGCATTTGCCGGATCCTTTTTTCTTGATTTTAAAATCGGCGGCATGGAGCTTAAAAAATTCGTCTGGGGAGTGGCTCTGGCGGCCTATGCCGTTTTCGCCTTAAGTCTTTTTTTCTGGAGGGGGCCTCTCTATAAAAAACTGGAAAATAAAAACTGGCGTTTCATCCAATGGATCCGCCGGAAAGATATTTTCAGGCTTTTAAAAGAGGCCCGTATTACCGATTATCTCAAACTCGCGCTGATGCGGTTTCCGATTCATATTTCACTGATTGTTTCCATGTATGTTGTTTTGCTCACCTTTGATGTCTTTGTCCCCTTCTTACAGCTTTTGGGCAATATCCCCCTGGTGGTGCTAACCGGCATGATACCGATTACCCCGGGGGGGTTTGGAACGACCAATGCCGTCATGGTTGAATTGTTGCATCCCTATCTCAAAAGCCCCATTTTTGATCAGGGGTTCATTACCCCCTCCGAACTGTTGTTTGCCGCGAGTCTTTTGTGGATGTTTTCCAATCTCATTTTAAAAACCCTTTTTGGGATGATTTGTCTGAAAAATGTTTCCAAAGATTTTTTTCGACCCCATTTGGAACAAAAGATTCCATAATTCCGAGGTTTTCTGTATAATTTCACCCTATGAGCGGCAAAGAAAAATTGTTGCAACAGGTCCCTTTGATGGAGTTTTTCAAGGAGAGGGTCAGCCAAGCCCTTGTCAACCAGCATGTCCCGGCCAGCGATTTCATCGAATTTTATCTGGCCAATCTTCTGCAGGAATTCAAAAAAACCGAGACCTTTTTTGAAAAAGAGGGGGACAGAATGTCTCAAAAACCGCTGGCCCTTATTTTGGCCGATGCCGCCGGAGCCGACCTCCACACAAAAATCCGGTGTTTGAAAAAACTGGGAGATTTAAGCCTTTATACCGCCGGATTTTTCGGGGAGAGTATCAATCGCAAAATTATCGACATCGATTATTATATCGGCATGGGGGGCTCCGCCTACATGAGCCTTTCTGCAATGCTGCAAAACCAAAAAACCTTTGCCGAACTCTATCTGGAACTCGCGGAACTTTTTCCCGATTTGGTTGATGTGCTGGCCGAGGTAGCCGCGACCGCGGAGAGCCAAACCAATGAAAACCTTCTGAAACTCTATGAACGATGGCTGGAGACGGGCAGTGAGCATCTGGAAAATCTGCTCAAAAAAGCCGGCATTACCCTCCCGGAAAGAAACAGCTTGAACAAACCGCAATAATTCTGGCACAAGTGGCGGTCCATGCAGAAAATCATGCAGAAATAGTGAATGAGCATCCGGCTTCGCCGGTGCGAATGAAAGGGGTGCGGGGGGAAGGAGTCCCGACTTTCGTCGGGACGAGTCGTTCCCCCCGATATTATGACAAAATGGGTCGGTTTCAACATCCGCTATTTCTGGATTTTTTTGGTTCTGGGGGGGCTGGTTGCGTGGTGGAGCATACCGAAAACAATCGCCCTTTACAAAAACATCAGCACCGATCTGATCAGCCTTCTCCCCGACCACTACCCCGCCGTTCAAGAGATCCACAAAATCAGGGATAAGCTGGAGGATTCCACCGTCGTCTCCATCACGCTGGAGGGGAGGGATCCTGAAAAAATTGAGGGTTGGCTGGAGAGTCTGGCCGGCGATCTTAAAACCTGCCCCCTTGTAGAACGTTTAGAAACGGAAAAAACGGGGTACGATTTTTTTTATGACCACAAGCTGCTTTTTCTGGAACTCCCCGATCTGCAAACGCTTAAAGAAAGACTCGACCGGCAGATTCAGAGAAAAAAACTCTCGGGGCTTTTTATCGATCTCGGCGAAGATCAAGATGAAGATTTTGAATACGGCGACCTTGAGGAAAAATACCGGGGCCAGGCCGAAGACGGGGCTTCGAGCTCCTATTTTAGGAATAAGGACAAGACCCTCTATACACTGTTCGCTTTTGCAAAGGGGACCGACACCAGCATCGCCTACAACAAACGATTTTACGAACAGGTGGAGTCGTGCGCGCAAAAATGGATTGGCACTCTGGGCGGGAACAAGCCGGACAACATGTATTTTACGGGCAAGGCCAAAAACCGCGTTGATGAATACGACACGTTGATCCACGATTTGGGGATTGCCGGGTTCGTTTCGCTCGCCGCCATTTTGATTCTTCTGCTTGCTTATTTCAGAAGTCTTTCCGCCCCCTTTTTGATTTTTATTCCGCTTGGCATCGGACTTTTTGCCGCTTTTGGAATCTCTTCTTATCTGGTGGACCGCCTCAATATCATCACGGCGTTTCTCTACAGCGTCTTGTCGGGACTGGGGGTTGAAAACGGCATCCATTTTCTGGCCCGCTACAATTACGAACGCGGCCACGGATCAAACATGAAAGAGGCTCTGGGCGAAGTCATGGAAAAAACGGGGCGTTCGATCGGGTTTTCGGTCGCCGCCGTCTCCGCAATTTTTCTCTCCCTGATTTTGAACGATTTTAAGGGATTTTCGCAGTTTGGCCTCATTGCCGGAGTGGGACTGCTTTGCGTTTACGGCTCCTATCTTCTTTTCTTCGCGCCGCTTGTGGTCCTTTTTGAAAAATTAAAATTTCTCCGCAAACCGACCCTCCCGCTTTTGTCGCGGGTTACGTTAAAATCTTTTCTTTCTCCCCGATTCATTCTCTGGGCCGGCGTTATTCTGACTGTTTTTTCCATTGTCATTCTCTTCAGCCGCCCCCTGTTTGAATACGATTTTTCCAGACTGAAGCCGAGATTGCCGCAATCGACCTTTGCCAAGGCAAAATACCGCGAAACGGTCGACAAGCTGGTCGGGCCGGCGGTCGTTCTGGTTTACAGCAAGGAAGAGGCCAAGGCGCTGAAACAAGCGGTGCTGGAAAAAATCAAAACGGACAAAGAGAGCCCCACCCTGGAATCGATTCTTTCCTATTTTGATTTCTATCAGGAAGACGAGGGGGAGAAACTGGCTCTTTTGAAAGAAATCGAAAACATTCTTGATGACCCGACTTTGGAACTGGTTCCCGAAGAAAAGAGAAAAGACCTGGAACGCTTTAAACAGGCCCTCCGGGAAACAACCCCCATTGAAGAAAAAGAGATCCCCCCGGAGGTCCTTAAAATTTTCAAGGGGGCAAAAGGCGAGGGGGCCTTTGCTTTTATTCAGTCCAAAAAAGAGATGTCTTTGGATGACGGGAAAAACGGGCTTAATCTTTTGGAAGATGTCGGGGAGATAAAAACACCCATCAAAACTTTTCATGCCGTGAGCGACCCGCTTATTTTCGCGAACGTTTTAAAAACGATGATGCGGGACGCGCCAAGGGCGATTGGGCTTGCCGTTCTCATCATACTGTTTCTTTTGTGGCTGGATCAGCGTGATTTCAAAAAAACCCTCCTCGTCGCACTGCCGATTATTCTGGGTGAAATATGGCTCATCGGTTTTCTGTTTTTATCGGGGCTGAAGCTCGATTTCTACAGCATGGTGATCATCCCCGCCATCATGGGGATGAGCATCGACAACTGCATCCATATTTATCACCGCTATAAAGAGGCGGGCCGCGGTTCGATCGCAAAAGTGATTCAAACGGCCGGCCTTGCCTCTCTCATCGCCTCTACCACCAACGCACTTGGGTTTTTGGGGCTCGCCTTCGCCAATCACGGGGGGCTCGCCTCTCTCGGCAAAGTGGCTATTTTAGGTCTTTTGGCGACACTTTTGTCGACGGTCGTCTTCTTCCCCGCCTTTTTGGTCTTTTTGGAAAAGAGAAGGGGTACTTAAGATCAAAACTCCAGATAAGGAAGGCTTGTGAATCTATTACCTTCATTCCACGAAACCTTGTTCCAATATGGATTGCAAATCGATCGACAGCCAATAGAAATTCTGCAAATCAATGTCGGCAAACTTTGTAATCAGGCCTGTCACCACTGTCATGTGGAGGCGGGGCCAAAGCGGACCGAGATCATGGAGAAGAAAACGGTCGACCGTCTGATCGAACTGTTGGGTCAATCTCCCACCATTCACACGGTCGATATCACCGGCGGCGCACCCGAGCTGAACCCTCATTTTCGCACATTGGTTGCAGCAGCAAGAGAGAGAAACAAGGCGGTGATCGATCGATGTAATTTGACTGTTCTCTTTGAGAAGGGACAGGGGGAAACAGCGAATTTTTTGAAAGAACATCAGGTGAAAATCGTTGCCTCTCTCCCATGCTACTCTAAAGACAACGTCGACAAACAACGAGGCGGCGGCATCTTTGACAAAAGTATCCGCGCTTTGAAATTGTTGAATGAGCTTGGGTTTGGGAAGAGCGATACGGGACTCGAACTCAATCTGGTGCACAATCCGCTGGGGGCCTTTTTACCGCCATCGCAAAATAAACTCGAACTCGATTACAAAAAAGAGCTAAAGGAACTCTTCGGCATTGAGTTTAACCATCTCTTTACGATTACCAACATGCCGATCAAGCGATTTTTGGATCAGTTGGTCAGAGAAAATAAATATGAAGAATACATGACGCTCCTCGTGAACAGTTTTAATGCCCATGCGGCAAAGAATGTTATGTGCCGCAATCTGGTTTCCATCGGTTGGGATGGAAAAATCTACGATTGTGATTTTAATCAGATGTTGGAGATTCCGTGTGGAGAAAAACAGCGAACGATTTGGGACATGGAGTCCTTCGATCAAATCTTTGAAACTCCCATTGCCTTTGGCAACCATTGCTATGGGTGCACGGCGGGGGCTGGCTCATCGTGTGGAGGTAGTTTGATATGAATCAAAAAAGGGCAGTGAATATTCCCTCCCCAGGGAGGGGGGATATTAAAGAAGCCGTCCAACAATATTACGGGAAGGTCCTGAAGACCAATGCGGACTTAAAAACCAACGCCTGCTGTACGCTGGATGCAATGCCCGCACATCTTAAAACCATTCTTAGCCAGATTCACCCGGAGGTATTGGAAAAATTCTACGGATGCGGTTCGCCCATTCCCGCCGTCTTGGAGGGGAAAACTGTTTTGGACCTCGGCTGCGGAACAGGGCGGGATACATTTCTTCTTTCCAAACTCGTGGGATCGGAAGGCAAAGTGATCGGTGTCGATATGACGGCGGAACAATTGGCGGTCGCCAAAAAACATGCCGGCTATCACGCGCAAACCTTCGGGCATGAAAAAAACAATGTAGAATTCTTAAATGGATATATCGAAGACCTGGAGGAATTGGGAATCAAGACGGGATCCATTGATGTCGTCATCTCCAATTGCGTCATCAATCTCTCGCCGGAAAAGCGGCGGGTCTTTTCCGAAATCTTTCGTGTTTTGAAGCCGGGCGGTGAACTCTATTTCGCGGACGTTTTCTCCGATCGGCGGATTCCAACGCATTTGGCGGAAGATCCGACACTGGTGGGCGAGTGCCTTGGCGGCGCCTTGTATATCGAAGATTTCCGAAGACTCATGATCGATGTGGGGTGCCTGGATCACCGTGTGGTGACACAAAGAAAACTTAACCTAGAGAATCCTAAACTTGAACGTCAACTGGGGGCCATTTCATTTTATTCGGTGACCGTTCGGGCCTTCAAGCTGAAATTGGAGGATCGCTGTGAGGACTATGGCCAGGTGGCCTATTACTTGGGAACCATCCCCCAATGCCCGCAGGCCTTCCCGCTGGATGATCATCACCTTTTTGAAAAAGGGAGGCCCGTACTGGTGTGCAGCAATACGGCGGCCATGCTGACACAGACCCGATACGCACCACACTTTCGCGTCGAAGGGGCTTTGTCGACTCACTACGGTTTATTCGATTGCGGGCCGAAGGGATCGGCAATTTCCGGTGAGACATCATCCAACCGAGGCTGTTGTTAACATATGGGCACTTCTAAAAACGTCACCCCGGCGGAAGCCGGGGTCCAGACATCGTCCCGACCCCGTATCGTGGTACGGGGCAGGCTCCAGTCGGGAACCAGAAATGAAATACTGGATTCCGGCTTTCGCCGGAATGACGAACCGGGGATTACCTTCAAAGACATCTCGATCATCATTCCTGTCGGGCCAGGCGAAAATGCGCTTGAAGCGCTCTTGGATGATCTTCGACCTATTGAAAAAGAGGCGGAATTGATCGTCGTTCGCGGAGCATCACGGCCCAAGCAACTGAACGATGGGGTACGGAGAGCGACACGCGATTTTCTCTGGTTTTTACATGCCGACTCAAGACTTGCACCCAAAACTTTAGGGGCATTGCTCAAATCTTTGGGCAACGACCCTCACGCCCTTCATTATTTCAACCTGCGCTTTTTGCCTGGTGGCCCGCCTCTGATGTTCATCAATGAAATCGGTTGTTGGATCCGCTCGCGCATTCTCGGTGTTCCCTTCGGGGATCAGGGTTTTGCCGTATCAAAAGAAATTTTCGAGACGCTGGGTGGTTTTCCTGAAAATGTTCCCTATGGGGAAGACCATCTGTTTGTGTGGTGCGCCAGGCAAAAAAATATCCGGCTACGATGTACCGGTGTTTCACTCTACACCAGCGCCCGCCGCTATGCCGAGACAGGTTGGGCAAGGCTCACTTGGGATTATGCCCGACGGTGGACCCGTCAGGCCTGGCCTGAATGGAAAAAACTGTATGAAAAAACTTCTAATGTTCGCCAAGTATCCTGAAGCAGGTCGCGTTAAAAGCCGCCTGGCGGCAACGATCGGAGCGGCCAATGCGGCTTCGGCGTACAAGACGATGGTGGAAATCGTGGTGAAGAAGACGAGGCCCTGCAATGGAGAGTTCGCCCAAGTCTTGTATTACGACCCTCCGGAGTTGAGAGAGAAATTTCAGTCGTGGCTTCAGATGATCCTTCTTGAACCACAATCCGGGGGCGATCTCGGTGAGAGGATGAAGCAGGCTTTCACTCAAAACTTGGCGGAAACCAAACAGGCCGTCTTGATTGGGACCGATTGTATTGATGTTGATCGTTCCCTCATTTGGAAAGCTTTTCAGAATTTGGATACAGCCGATCTTGTACTCGGACCGGCAAAAGACGGCGGTTATTATCTGATCGGGTGCCGCCAAGTTTATCCGGAGATTTTTACCGGAATCGATTGGGGTACCGAGCGTGTTTTTTCGCAGACACTTCGAGTGGCGGAAAAACTGAAACTTCGCGTCTCATGTCTACCGGAACTGGAAGACATCGATACGGGGGAACAAATATGGAAAATAAAAAATATCATCTGATTGTCATTGGCGCTGGATCGGGCGGTTTGGTCGCCGCAGCAGGTGCTGCTGGGCTTGGCGCCAAAGTTGCCTTGATTGAAAATCACAAAATGGGCGGGGATTGTCTCAATACCGGCTGTGTGCCGTCCAAGGCCATCATTCGCTCGGCAAAAATCATCCATGATGCGCAAACAGCCGAGCGGTTCGGATTGAAACCCCACCGGTTTGACATCAAGCTCGATTCAGTGCTGGCCTCCGTCCGTGAGGTACAAGAGAAGATCGCTCCCCATGATTCGGTCGAACGGTTTACCTCGCTCGGAGTCGACGTTCATCTGGGTGAGTACCAATTTATTTCTCCACATCAAATTTCAAACGGTCAAGAAACCTTGGAGGCAAAACGATTTTGTATCGCCACGGGAGCTGCCCCCTTTGTGCCGCCCATTCCCGGTTTAGACAAAATTCCCTATCTGACGAGCGACAATGTCTGGCAGTTAAAAGAGCTGCCGAAAAACCTGATCGTCTTGGGGGGCGGCCCGATCGGGTCGGAACTGGCGCAAACCTTTGCGAGACTTGGGCCAAACGTCACTGTCGTTGAAATGGCCGACAGGCTTTTGATTCGTGAGGATCCCGAAGTATCCGAGTTGGTCAAAAAGAGGTTTGAGGCGGAAGGGCTTACCGTTTTGCTCAAAACAAAGGCCGAACAAATCGATGATGGCTTGATCGTTTCTGATCCGAACGGACAGAAAAGAAAAATCGCATTTGACCAGATTCTCGTGGCCGTGGGACGGGCTCCCAATGTGAACGGCCTTGGGCTTGAAAAAGCGGGTGTTCAGTATGACAAAAAAGGAATCAAAACGGATGCGACACTGCGAACCTCTGCCGGACATATCTACGCTTGCGGCGATGTCATAGGCTCTTATCAATTCACCCACACCGCCGATTTTCAGGCCCGGCTCATCCTTCGCAACGCCTTGTTTCCCGGAAAATCCAAAATCGATTATCGCGTCGTGCCGTGGTGCACATTTACCGAACCTGAAGTCGCCCGCGTGGGCTTAAATGAATCCGAGGCCAAACAAAGCAATATGGCGCACGATGTGTATCAATACTCTTTGAGCGATCTCGATCGCGCCGTTTGTGATCGTGAAACCGATGGATTTATCAAGGTCCTCACTTCAAGGGGAACGGATCAGATTTTAGGCGTTACGCTCGTCGGTTCTCACGCCGGAGATTTGTTGCATGAGCTGGCCTTGGCCATGCATCAAAAGATCGGACTCAAGAAAGTGGCTTCGATGATTCATGTCTACCCGACGCTGGCGGAAGTGAGCAAACGGATTGCCGATACGTATCAGCGCACCCGACTGACCGACGGCGCGAAAAAGTGGCTGAAGCGTTATTTCCGATGGAGGTTTGGATAAAATGAAAAAGGGGTTTCTCCTCATCCTTTTTATTTCCGTTGTTCTGGGGCTCTATTTTTTTACGCCGGTTCGGGATTATTTGTCCAAAGAGGGTTTTGTCACCTTGGAGGCATGGATTCGGTCCCAAGGTGTTTTGGCCCCTCTCATTTTCGGACTCATTTACATCATTGCCACGGTTTTTGCCCTTCCGGGATCGGTGTTGACCGTCAGCGGCGGAATTCTTTTCGGCACGCTGTGGGGCACTCTCATCAATCTCGTCTCCGCGACCTTGGGCGCTTCCTTGGCGTTTCTCTTGACCCGATACCTCGGGAGGGAATTCATTGAAAAGTGGACCCGCGGGAAATTGAAGCGCTTCGATCAAAAAATCGGCGAGCATGGGTTCACCACGGTATTTTACCTTCGCTTGGTCCCGATTTTCCCCTTTAATCTGCTGAATTTCAGTTTGGGCCTGACTCAAATCCGGTTCCGCGATTATTTTTTGGCGACCCTGCTCGGCATGGTACCGGGGGCCTTTGTTTACACCTCGATCGGCGGAGCCAGCCACTACCTCGACTTGAACGATCCCGGGGCATGGCTGGATTATCGGATATGGGGGCCCTTTGTTTTGGTGATCCTGCTTTCCCTCGTGCCGAAGTTATTCAAATTTTTGAGAACTCGTCGCAGAATCGGGAACGGATATGAATGAAACTATTATTCCAAATGAACCCGCCCCCCGATCCTGCGCCCGGATAATTGTCATCCGCCACACAGAGGGCATCCGCCTCTGAAATTTCGCCGATGTTTCCGTTGGTTGTACCGGCTGTGACGAAGTAAGACGCTTTTACCGCGTCCCATCTTTCATCCTCTATCTCACTGTAAGGAGAGAAAAAATAATTAATCGGCTCTCCTTTTTGCGGAGGATTTAAAGTGATACCCCGACCCGTGCTGAACAAGATTCGATCTTGTCCCAGTTTCTTGAAATAAAAATACTTTTCTCCCCGTTTTTTCGATTCGCTCGCGTCCAGCGGAACCCAGCCACGGACGGGATCAAAAGCCTGTGCCCAGCAATGATAGCCCGGTATTTTTCCGGATGTTTTGTCGTGGGAAATGGGGAGGCCGATTTCAAATCGGGCCGGAATATTTTGGGTATTCGCCAGCGCGATAAAGAGGGAGTGAAAATCGGTGCAATTTCCCCGCTTATTGGCGCAGGCCCAGACAGGATCCCCTTGCCCCCAGCCCTCCCCATCCTTATTGTAGGTCATCGTTTCATAGATATAATCGTAAAGGGCCTGAATTTTCTGAAAAGAGGTTTCAAGGCCTCTCGTCTCTTTTTGCGCAATGCGGATAATCTCATCAGAAAAAGGAATCGAGGGTGTGGGGCCCAAATAGTTTTTGGGATCCATAGTCTCATCCCCATTGATTTTTTCAGGCGGGGTGCCGGTGTCGATGCGGCGTTCCAGATCGATATCCATCGTGACAAACCATCGGGTCTTTTTAACTTTCCCTTTTATAAAGAGCATTTTATTCCCATAGCGATCCTCTCTGTTGATCTGCCACGGATAGGGTGCGTCAATCGCAACGCGCAGGATTTTCTGGGTGGTATTGTCAGCAGGATAGGGGATCCAGAGACGTAAATTCTTTTCTTCTCCGGCGGGAATTTCCACCTTAACTTTTAGGTTATATCGCACGCTTGCCGGTGAAAAGGGGGAGTCCCCCGCAAAAACCGCGAATGGGAGCACAAAACAGAAAAGAGCCGGGCAGAGGCCTAATTTCATTTAATAACGACCGGCTTGTCATTGACAAAAGTGTAGCGTTCCACCTTGACCCATCCCTCACCCTGTTTTTTTGGCTCTTTGTGTATTTTGGTCTCGGTCACCAGCAATGTTCCGTCTTTGGGGTTCAGCCAAAAATCGAGGTCGTAAAGTTTCCCCTTTTCACCGATAACCTCAAAATCGGTGCAGGCAAAATAGCCTTTTCCCTCAATTTTACGGACCGGATCGTGAATTTTGACAAATTTTAATTTCAGGTTCTCCTGTGTCTTTGGGTCTTGAATGGCAAAAACACCCTTTTTAGTGTTTTTCTCAATGTGCGCCTTCATGGCCCCCTTGATCTGGACGGCATTAAAATCAGGAGCCTTGCTTCCGGCATGTTCCTCGCCCGGGTGTTCTTTTTTGGCCGGCTTGCCCGCATGTTCATCACCGGGATGCTCGC
>JAUYJH010000118.1 GCA_030688705.1 Deltaproteobacteria bacterium | reverse complement strand
CCCAAAACCGGAGTGTACATGGATGTAGATGAGGATTTTGGGGTGGCCCAACGAAGCTCTTGGGATGCGCAGCAGGTTTTAGGATAGGCTCTAAAAAGGTATTCAATATATGGCTAAGCACGCTACGTTAAAACATTTGAGAATGGCTCCCCGCAAGATCCAGCCGGTGGCAAAGGCCATCCGCGGCGTTCAGGTGGCGAAGGCCCTTGATTATCTTCAGCTCTGCAAACGCAAGGCGGCAAAACCTTTGGCCAAGCTGTTGAAATCGGCTGTGGTGAATGCCAGCCAGGAGAAAGGGGTCGATATCGACACCCTTGTGGTAAAAACGGTTATGGTCAACAGCGGTTCTACAATGAAACGATGGTTGCCCAGAGCCAAGGGGTCGGCCAGTCCCATTTTGAAACGGACCAGCCATATTACGGTGGTTTTGGGAGAAAAATAATATATGGGTCAAAAAACGCATCCAAAAGGATTTAGATTGGGCATCAGCAAACCATGGGATTCCAAATGGTATGCCGGTCGCCAGCAATATGCCAAGCTGGTGCATGAAGATAAAAAAATCCGGGATTACCTGAAGAAAAAACTGTTTCATGCCGGCGTCTCTTCCATTGAGATCGAACGGGCTTCGGACCATGTGACCGTCAATATTTTTACGGCAAGGCCGGGATTGGTGATCGGCAAAAAGGGGTCCGGCATTGATTCCCTCAAGCAGGAAGTGGCCCGGTTCACCAAAGATGCGATTGAAATTAACATTAAAGAAGTGCGCCGCGCCGAGTTGGACGCGCAGCTGGTGGCGGAAAATGTGGCCATGCAGTTGGAAAGACGCGTTGCTTTTCGCCGCGCGATGAAAAAGGCGGTTCAGGCCGCTCTTAAACACGGGGCGCTGGGAATTAAAATTATGTGCGCCGGCCGTTTGGCGGGGGCTGAATTGGCCAGAACCGAATGGTATCGCGAGGGAAGAGTGCCTCTTCATACCTTGCGGGCCGATATTGATTACGGTTTGGCCGAAGCGATGACGACATACGGCCTCATCGGCGTGAAAGCGTGGGTTTATAAAGGGGATGTATTACCGAGCTGACGGCAGGTGAAAAATATTTATGCTACAACCGGCAAAATCAAAATTTAGAAAGATGCAAAAAGGGCGGGTTCGGGGTATCGCCTCCCGCGGCATCAATTTGGCGTTTGGCGATTTCGGTCTGCAGTCTTTGGAACATGGCTGGATTACCTCCAAGCAGATCGAGGCGGCCAGAATGGCCATTTCGCGCCATGTAAAAAGGGGCGGCAAGCTCTATGTGCGCATTTTTCCCGACAAGCCGATTACCAAAAAGCCTCTTGAAGTCAGAATGGGTAAAGGAAAAGGGGCCCCGGAGGAATATGTCGCCTGTATCCAGCGCGGGCGCATTCTTTATGAAATGGAAGGGGTTCCCAAAGCGTTGGCCATGGAAGCGTTGATGCTGGCGGCTCATAAGATGCCCTTAAAGACGAAGATTATCGTGCGTGAAGGAGGATACCGTGAAGCCGAGTGAGATCCGTGCGAAGGGAGAAAAAGAATTGCTCAAGACCGCGCAAGAAAAGACCGCCGAGCTTTTTGGGTTGCAGTTGCAGCGCTCTGTGGGGCAGTTGGCCAAACCGGCGAATCTGAAAATGGTTAAAAAAGATATTGCAAGAATTTTGACGATCATGAGAGAGAAGGAATTAAAGCTGGACCGTGGACCAGGGACCGTGGACCAGGGAAAGAAGACCGAAGACCGAAGACTGAAGACCAAAAGCAAAAAGACGAAAAAAGCCGTCGAAAAAGGAAAATAGAAAATGGAAGAGGCAAAGAAAAATACCAAGACAAAGGTTGGAGTGGTGGTGAGCGACGCCATGGATAAGACGGTTACCGTTCAGGTGGAGCGCCGCGTGATGGATGCGGAATTTAAAAAATATATGAGTCAGCGCAAAAAATTTCTGGCGCATGATGAAAAAGAGGAATGTGACGTGGGGGATGTGGTTGAAATCTGTGAGACAAGGCCTTTAAGTAAAAGAAAAAGCTGGAAGGTCGTTCAGATTTTGAAAAAAGGTTTGGGCAGGGAGATTGCCCTGAAAGAATAGGTTTTGATTTATGATTCAGATGAGAACAGTGCTGGATGTGGCGGATAACTCGGGAGCAAAGCGGGTTATGTGCATCAAAGTGCTCGGCGGCACCCGTCGTAAATACGCGGGGCTCGGGGATGTCATCGTCGTTTCCATCAGAGAAGCCTCCTCTGACGCCAAGGTGAAAAAAGGGGATGTGAAAAAAGCGGTGATCGTCCGAATTCGAAAAGAGACGCGCCGCCCGGACGGCACCTATATCAAGTTTGATGAGAATTCGGCCGTGTTGATCAATGAACAGGGCGAGCCGGTTGGGACGCGTATTTTCGGGCCGGTGGCCCGTGAATTAAGGGCCAAAAAATTCATGAAGATTATTTCCCTGGCCCCGGAAGTTCTGTGATAGACCGAGGACCAAAAAAAAGAAGGGATATAAATGAGTCTGGCGAGAATTAAAAAAGGAGATACGGTTCAGGTGATTGCGGGCCGTGAGAAGGGCAAGCTCGGCGTTGTGTTGGCCATTCTTGCCGAGGAGGAGAGGGTGTTGGTGGAAAAACTCAACCTCGTGAAGCGCCACATGAAACCGAACCAGAAAACAAAACAGGGGGGTATTGTGGAAAAAGAGGCCCCTATTGCCG
>JAUYJH010000117.1 GCA_030688705.1 Deltaproteobacteria bacterium | reverse complement strand
ACCAAAACGATCCACTTCTGCTACGGGCACCGTTTGCTCAACTACAACGGCAAGTGCCGGCATCTGCACGGGCACAATGCCCGCGTGGAAATTGATGTGGCGGCCGAAACACTGGACAGTTTGGGAATGGCGGCCGACTTTAGCGACATTAAAGAGAAAGTCAAAAACTGGATCGATGCCACACTCGATCACAGACTGCTGTTGAATGTCTGTGACCCGATCATCCCTTTTTTGGTGGAAACCAAAGAACCTCATTTTGTTTTTGCCGAGAACCCGACGGCAGAAAATATCGCCAAGCTGATTTTCGACAAAACAAAAGAGATCGGTTTTAATGTAAAAGGGGTGAGACTCTGGGAAACGCCCGACTCGTGTGCCGTTTATACCGGCTGTCATCCTGAACGGAGTGAAGGATCCCGGGATTCTTCACTACGCTCAGAATGACAACAGATAAAATAATCATCAAGGGTTTGAAGACCAAATGCATCATCGGCGATTACGAATGGGAAAGAAAGCGGCCGCAGAAAATCATTTTTGATCTGGAACTGGAAGCCAACCTCAAAGCGCTGGCCGAAAACGATAAAATAGAACCGGGGATGCTTGATTATAATGTGCTGGCCCGTGATATATTAAAAATGGTGACAAAAAGCGGTTATCATCTCATTGAAACACTGGCAGAGGCCGTGGCCGATCTTTGTCTCTCCAAATTTCCGGTTGATGCTGTTTTGGTGCGGCTCTACAAACCAGACGCCATCAAGGCGGCGGATGCGGCGGTAGTCGAAATTTACAGATCTACCTCCCCTTAATCCCCTCCTTACAAAGGAGGGGAAATATTTATGGAAATCCAAAATAAAACGGTGATGGTTCTGGGGGCGGGGGGGATGGTGGGGCAGGCGATCACGCGCGCCCTGCTTCATCAAAAACCAAAGACCCTTATTTTGGCTTCTCTTTATGAGCACGAAACGGCGGGGCTCGCCGAAAGTCTTCAAAAAGAATTCAGCAACAATCTTCCCGCGCTGAAATTGGCGTGGGGCAACCTCCTCGTGAGGCAAATCCATAAAGACATCCCCAAACAGGAACTGATCGACAATGTAAAAATCCGCCGCCAGATGATCGCCGATCTGCTGGAACCTTTCAATCGCGACATCCTGACCCAATCGGCGCTCCATCATTTACTGCAAGAATACCAGCCCGATATTGTGATCGACACATTCAATTTTGCGACGGCCCTCCCCTTTAACGACGGCCTCATGGCCGCGCGCGAAGTTTTTGGCGGCGTCAAAAAAGAGGATTTTTCCCCGCTGGCGGCCGAAAAATTCATCTTAAGCCAGGAATCCTTTCAGCTGACCCGTCACCTTCAAACGCTTTTTAATGCCATGATCGAGGCCAAGACAAAAATGTATGTAAAAATCGGGAGCACCGGCCATTACGGAATGAAGCCGGCCCTTCCCTCGCGCCCGACACTGCTGAAAACGGCTTTGGCCGGGGCCCACAGCCTGTTGTTGCACCTGGCTTCGCAAACCGACGGGGCCCCCATTATCAAAGAGATCAAGCCGAAGGCGATCATCGCCTGGAAAAATATCGGTTTCGGCCCCATTACCTATCGCGGGCGCGCGGTGCTTTTGGAAGAGATGAATATGCCCGACGCGCTGCTTCTGACCGACAAGCTGACGAGACATCCGACGCGCAAATCAAAATACCTGAAACACGCCGGAGAGCCCATGGCCCTGACAGCGCCGTTTATCGACATCGGTGAAAACGGCTCTTTTGCCATGGAAGAGTTTCACTTTCTGACCGCGGCGAAAAAAATGGGGTTTGCAACGCCGCAAGACGTCGCCGAAACGGCGATCGCCGAAATTGCGGGAAAAAACACCGGTTTGGACGCGATAAACGCCATCGACCACGCCGCGATGGGGCCCACGTATCGCGCCGGTCTTGCGCGTGAAAAGGCCCTGAAGGCGCTCAACGCGCTTGTTGAAAAATCGGGCGTGGAGAGCATCGCTTTTCAGTTGATGGGGCCGCCAAGACTCTCCAAACTTTTATATGAAGCCTATCTTTTGCGGCTTGTCTGCGGCAGTGCGCGCATCGTACTCGACACCGAGACGGAAACCCTTTGTAAAAACATTGAAAAAAAACTCGCCGAAAAATCAGAGTTGATTTCCAACATTATCTCGATCGGCATTCCCATTCTGCTTTCCAAGGGAAACCGTATCCTGCGCGGCTCGCGGATGTCTGTCCCGTTTGAAATTTCAGGAAAACCGGAAAATCATTTTGAGGTGACCGAGGCCAATATCAACCGTTGGGCCTTTGAAGGCTGGGTCGATTTAAGACCGCAAAATATCGCCCAATGGCAGGAGGCCCTTCAAAAAATGCCCGCGAAGAATCTGGAAACGCCGATCAAAATATCAACCGCCGCCGCACTCATGCTGAACAGATGATCCTTTCTTTTCTCATTTTTTTGGCCGCCTTGGGCCCCATGATCGGCCCTGAATATCCGGAATTTAAGATCGTCATCAACATTCCGGCAACGCGGCTCTATCTGTATAAAGACGGAGAAATGCTCCAGCAATTTAAAGTGGCGGTGGGCCTAAAGGATTACCCCACCCCTATCGGCAAAGATAAAATCACGCAGGTTATTTGGAATCCCTGGTGGTACCCACCTGAAGACGCCGAATGGGCTGAAGATAAAGAAGATACGCCCCCCGGGCCGGGAAACCCATTGGGTATTGTAAAATTGGTTTTATCCGGAGATTTGCGAATGCATGGAACCGATCAAGAGGCCAGCATCGGGACACCCGCTTCCCACGCCTGCGTCCGCATGCATAACCGCGACGCCAAAAAAATCGCCTGGGTTCTTCAATCCCATTTGACTGCGGAGCTGGACGAAAATTTGCTAAAAAAATACGCCGCCAACCCGGAAAAAAGTTTTCACGTTACTTTGGGAAGAGAAGTGCCCGTTGAATTCATCTATGATCCGATCGATATCGGGCCTAAAAAAATTATTTTATACGCCGATATTTATTCTAAAATCGAAAACAAAGATAAAGAAGAAGTTCTGTTGAATAAGTTAAGGACCAACGGGATCGACACCGGTTTATTGAATAAAGTGGAATTCCGCCAGATACTTAAAAAATGGAAAGGGGGGAAAACTACTCAAATCGAGCGAGCGCGTCTTCTAAATCAAAAATCAGGTCCCCAGCATCTTCAATCCCCACCGAAAACCGGACCAAAGAATCGCTCAAGCCAATTTTGGCCCGCGCCGAAGCCGGCATCGAGGCATGCGTCATGGTGGCCGGGTGGTTCACCAAAGACTCCACCCCGCCCAAACTCTCTGCCAACGTAAAAAACTGAAAAGAGGAAATCAGTCTTTTTGTTTTTTCAATCCCCAGTTTGAATTCCACGGAAACCATCCCGCCAAAGCCCGGATAACAGATTCTTTGGACCAAACGATGCCTTTTCAAAAAAGAGACTATTTTTTTGGCATTTTCCTGATGGCGCTCCATTCTCAATCCCAAAGTTTTCAAACCCCTCTGCGTCAGCCAGCAGTCAAACGGGGATGGGTTGAGGCCCAAAGCCATTCTCGCAAAATTCAGCTTTTTCTTGAGTTCGCTGTTGTTAGTGGCCACGGCTCCTCCAATCACATCGGAGTGCCCGCCGATATATTTGGTGGTGCTGTGCAGAGACATATCGGCCCCCAGCCCCAAAGGTTTTTGAAAATAGGGGGTGGCAAAAGTGTTGTCGACGACGCTCCAGATTTTTTTCGCTTTGGCGATTTTGGCAATGGCCTGGATGTCGCATATTTTAAGCAGCGGATTGGTCGGCGTTTCCATCCAAAAAAGTTTTGTGTTTTTTTGAATGGCTTTTGAAAAATTGATGGAATGAACGGCGTCGACAAAAGTAAAGGCGAGCCCAAAACGCTCTCCCCACTGTTTAAACAAACGATACGTTCCTCCGTAAAGATCACTCCCCGACACAATATGATCCCCTGCTTGCAATAAATTCAAAACGCCCAGCGAGGCACCCAAGCCCGATGAAAAAACCGCGGCAAAATCGGCCTCTTCCAGGGCGGCGATGGCCGCTTCCAGATTGCGATAATTGGGATTGTCGGCCCGCGTATAGTCGAAACCTTTGTTCACCGCGGGGGACTCTTGCTGATAAGTGGATGTCTGATAGATGGGCGGAATCACCGCCCCGGTCTCTTTATCCGGCGCCTGCCCTTCGTGAACCGCTTTGGTGTTGAACCCGGCCATCGATTATTCCGGCTCCGTTGTTTTTGAAATCCGTCCGAACCGAAGCTGTTGTTCCCTAAAGCTCTCTTTATTGTCGATTTTTACATCCACAACCTCTCCGTTTTTCACGACCGGTTCCATTTTGGGGAAAGTCATCGCCACCAGTTCCGGAAGGCCGATCTCTTTGGCCCTTTTCACGATGTTGTCGCGCCATTTTGTGTTGAAATGGTTGCCGTATTTTTCCAAAAATCCATCGACTGTTTTTTTGTCCCCTTTGGCCTTGGCTTCATGGACAATTTTAAGCAGATCACCGGCCCCCTTGCGGAGGGCCTGAAGGTCCAGAATTTGCACGTAAAAATTGCCGTCTTTTTCGACCACTTCAAAACCTTTTGTATTCTCCAGAAGATACTGAAAAATCATCTGGTCCGCCCTGTCATGGGCCTCTCTTAAAACGTCTTCATGTTTGGCGTTGCGCAGTTGCAACATCTGGCCTTGCAGTTCCAAAAGATACATCGCCTTCATGACATTTTGCTGTTCCGATTTTTTGAAGGCGCCGATGGCAACCAATTTGGGGTCGTCGATGTGCCACCAGGCCACAAGACTCGCCCTGGCCTCTTCCCACGCGCCGTAATTTTTTCCGATGGAATCCCTCGGGTCTCCCCGCAATTTCGGGTCCGAGCCCCCGGACCCGTGGCCGATCACCTCGTGCATGTAAAGAAGCATCCGGCGCCCTTTTTCAAAATATTTTTTCATGAGCCCGCGGTATTCGGGAAGATAAAATTCGCGGATGGCCATATTTTTGGTCACCTGGCTTCTGCTCTCGATCATGTTTTGCAAAACAACGTTTTTACTGCCGTATTTGGAGCGAATATCCTGGTAATTGGGGAGGTTGATGCCGCTCCAGGTGACCGGCCCCCCTTCGCCAAAAGCCCCCGCCACATTGATCAAAGTGGCCACCGGTTTGGCCGAAATATTTTTCTTTTTGTAGGCCTCCTTCCACGGCATATGGTCTTCAAAATATTGGACGTTTTCTGAAAAGCCTTTCAACACGGGGTCTTGCGCCGTGTAATAGGCAATCCCCTCCCAGCTCCCCACCACCTGCCGCGGGTCCATATAGCTCTCGATAAAACCGTTGATGGTGTCGACTTTCGGCTCCGATTGCAGCCAATGCACGGAGGCTTTTCTGAAAATTTCTTCCTCCCCCGTTTCATAATAACGGATCAGATCGGCGATGGCCTGATGTTGGCCCCCCTTGGTCAACGGAAGGGCCTTTTTCAAAAAATGAATGATATTGGAAATTTCGGCCCCGTAAACGCCGCCCATTTTATAAGTTTGCGGCCGAACGCCGGAGGCTTTTGCAAAACGGACGTTCAACTTTGATTTCCAAAACGAAGAGAGGCCGTTGATATCGGAAAGATTCAAGCCCCGGTCGTAAATATTGTTGGCGCTGGCCTGGATGATATCCCCCTCTTTGGGGGTTGGCGTCAGGTTGGTCAAGACCGGCTCCGCCTTTGCATCAAAAATCGCCGCCTCCAGCTTGGAAATGTTGACATCGGGAAAAACCTTTTTAAACTCCTCTTTGGAAAACGGCGGGGTGAATTTCAAACCGGTTCTGGCGTGATACTGCGAGTTGTTGATCCACAAGAGTTTGGCGTATTCCTCGAGTTTCGATCTAAAATCGGCCGGAACGTGTTTGCGCTCCAGAAGCGACTCGACCAACTTGCGAATGGCCACGGCGTCGCGATGCCGTTGGTTGGAATAGACGTCTCTTCCGGCGACCGCGGCGCGAAAAAGATAATAAAGAGTCGCCCTTTCATCGGGAGCCAGTTTTCCAAAGTCGTCCAGATAACTTCTGGCAACGGCAAATTCGTTATTCCCCAGTTTTTCCATCAACCATTCCTTGGCAAATAGAGGACCAGGGACCATGGACAAGGGACCAAGGACCAAAAGCAAAACAACCAGAACTTTTTTCATATTCCCCCCATCAGTTTTGCAAACTCTTCGGCGTTCAAGGCCTCTTTTGAGGCCTTGGCCTGGATATAAAAGACCGCGATCCCCACATTGGCAAAGGTGACAAACAGAAACTGAAAGACCGATTTTAAAAGCGCCGACAAAAAAACCGCGGGAATCAGCCCCAAAATGCCGTCGATAACGACGGACAAAACGCAAAGAATGAAGAAAAAGAGAAAGGCCTTCAGTTTTTCCCCCTTCATCAGTTCATTGGAACGCTTTAGCGCCTCTGCACCGGCAAGAGATTCAAACAAAACCACCGGAACCACCACAAAAAAAGCAAGGTGGAGAAGGACCCCGGGAACCACGAAAAAAAGCATCCCCAGAAAAGTCAGCCCCCCGGCAATGGAGACGGTCCAAAGAAAAGGCCAAAATTTGGCAAAAACAGGAAGATAACTTTTTTGCAGATCAGGCCCTTCCTTCAAATACAAGGCCCCGACCGCGCGAATCAGCGCGGCACCCGAAACATAAATCGCCATGAAGAAAAGGGTGATCATGACCAGAACAAAAAAGGGGAGCCACGCCGGAATGGTGGCAAACCAATAGGGGTCTTGAGCCATTTTGGGGGCAAGCCATGAAAAGACGGCCAAAAAAATCAGATAAAAGGGGGCCACGGCAACGCCGCTGATGGTAAAAAGCGGCTTATAATGTTTTTTCAGGAGACAATACGCCGTTTCAAAAATTTCTCCCAGCGTTAACGGCTTGAAAAAAAGATCCATGTGGCCTATTCGCTATCACAGTTATCGGGAGGGAAGAAAGATGAAAATTCTGGTTTCCGGCGGCACCGGTTTTTTGGGAAGCGCCATCGTCCAAAAATTAAAAGAAGCGGGACATTCGGTTTTTATTTTAAGCCGAAAAGCCGTGGGGCCCGATATTATTCGGGGCGATATCACAAAACCGGAAACCTTGCCAAGAGCGCTGGAAGGGATGGAGGCGGTTGTACAATGCGCGCAATTTCCGGGCCACCCGATTGAAAATCGAAAAAAAGGTTACACCTATTGGCAAGTCGATGCCCTCGGCACCGAAAACCTCTCCAAATTTTTAAAGCCCGCCGGCATCCGGCAAATTTTGTACATCAGCGGCGCTGGAACCGATGGCAAGCGGAGCGAGCCGTGGTTTAAGGCAAAATGGTATGCCGAACAGGCGGTCCATGCCTCGGGAGTTCAGACCGCCATTTTGCGCCCCTCATGGATTTATGGGCCTAAAGATAAAAGTTTAAACCGAATCCTGGGACAGGCCCGTTATCTCCCCTTTTTGCCGATGATCGGAAACGGCAAAAACCGCATCCAACCCTTATTTATCAATGACTTGGCGGAAATTGTCTCTTTGTGCCTCTTCCCCTACCTGGTAGGGGAATCCT
>JAUYJH010000114.1 GCA_030688705.1 Deltaproteobacteria bacterium | reverse complement strand
CGGCTTCTTCTCGACACGGGATGCGTGACATTGCGTCCAGACCAGCCTTTCACATGGGCCAGCGGTATTCTCTCCCCCATCTATTGCGACAGCCGCCTGCTGATGGCCCACCCCGATGCAAGACGACAAGTGCGAGAAGCCTTTATCGAACTTTTCAAAGAAAAAGCGGCCGATTGCGAACTGGTCGCGGGGGTGGCCACCGGCGCCATTCCCCACGCGGCTTGGGTTGCTGAAAAATTAAACAAGCCGATGGTTTATATTCGCGGCAACGCCAAAGAACATGGAAAACAAAATCAGGTCGAGGGAAAAGTGGAACTCGGGGCAAGGGCGGTTGTCATTGAAGATATGGTTTCAACCGGGGGATCGAGCGTTGCGGCGGTAGAAGCCCTGCGCAATGCGGGGGCAAAAGTCGATCACTGTTTTGCGATTTTCAGTTATGGTTTCCCCGAGGCCGTTAAAAAATTTGAAGAGATCCAATGCACCCTCACTTCTTTGACCGATTTTTCAACCCTTTTGCAGGTGGCGAAAGAATCAAAAATCATCAAGGCGGAACAGGAAACACTCCTCAAAAAATTCAGCGCGGACCCTTGGCATTGGCTTGACCAATAAGTAGCGGCTACTTATTGGTCGCGACCAGATCATAGGCACGGGCTTCGGTGATTTTTACGGTGGCGAAGGATCCGACAGGCAAATCATATCCATCGAGCTTTATAACCCCATCCACTTCGGGCGCTTGGCCTTCGTGGCGCGCGGTTTTTGAGGCATCGACCAAAACCTTCACCTCTTTTCCGACCCAATTTTGATTGCGCGCCAGCGATACTTTTTGTTGCGCTTCCATCAGTTGTTTTTTGCGCTCTCTTTTTGTTTTGTTGGGGACATCATTTTTCAATTTGGCGGCCGTGGTCCCCTCTTCTTCGGAATAGGCAAAAACGCCGACATGATTGAAGTGGCCCTCGCCGATAAAATCGAGCAGCTCTTGAAACTCGGCGTCGGTTTCGCCCGGATAGCCGACAATGCAGGTCGTGCGCAGAGTAACATCGGGAATTTTTGCGCGGACATCTTCCACAATCTTGCGGATGTCTTTTGCAGTTCCTTCGCGCCGCATCGACTTTAAAATTCGATCGCTCATGTGCTGGATCGGCATGTCGAGATAATTGCAAACTTGCGGCTCATTTTTCATGAAATCGATCACTTCGAACGGAAAACCATGGGGATAAGCGTAAAAAAGACGAAACCATTTTTCGCCTTCCAACGCCGACAATTTTTGCAACAGAGCCGGCAATGTGGCGCCGTCTTTGAGGTCTTTCCCATAGCCGGTGGAATCTTGCGCGATGAGATTGAACTCTTTGACCCCTTGCTCGATCAGATTTTTCGCCTCGATAACGAGCGATTCCACAGAGCGGGAACGCAAAGGCCCGCGCAATTTTGGAATCACGCAAAAAGAACAGGAATGTTGGCACCCCTCCGCCAGTTTCAAATAGGCATAATGTTTGGGAGTTGCGAGTACCCGTGGAAAAGTCTCATCGGCCAGGGCCCTCGGTTTGCCAACCACGACCCGCGCATCTTCATCCAAGAGTTCCGCAATTTTGGGAAAATCGCCGGTGCCGACAAAAAGATCCACCTCTTTCATCTCTTCAGCCAGTTCGGCAGAGTAGCGTTGGGCCAAACAACCGGCCATGACCAGTTTTTTGAGCCGCCCTTTTTTCTTAAGAGCCGCCATCTCCAAAATAGTGTCGATCGATTCTTTTTTGGAATCGCCTATAAAGCCGCAGGTATTGACGATGATGATGTCGCAAAGGGCAGGATCGGGGGCGATATGATAGCCCTTCTTTTGCAAAGCACCCAGCATCACCTCGGAGTCGACAAGGTTTCTGGCACAGCCCAAACTGATGAGACCTATTGTTTCCATAAGCGTTTTATCGGGTATTCCGGAATAAAGTTGCCTGCCCTAAAGGGCTAATGAATGCGGGGTTTGAATTGGGCGGCGGCCATTAAACCTTGTTCAAATTCCTCTTTCACCAAAGAGGAGACCTTTTCCAACGGAAGGATTTCCACCTCCCCGCCGAAATAGGCCTCCAAACCGTCTTTGAAACCCTCTCCTGTTTTGGAACCGGGATAACGGCTGGAAGGAATGGGGGTCACGACAAGCTCTCCCAAGGGGCCCACCATAAAATAACCGGCCGCGATCACCATTTCTGTCACGGCACCTTGGGCAATTCCAGTGTGAAAGTTTTCCTCCCTCTCCCCATCAAAAAGTTCCCGATAGGCAAGCCCGACAAAAAGCCCCGCCCCCTTGACCATCACAAATTTGTAGGGGCCGTGTTGTCCCGACGCAACGGCAAGGTCGGCAAAGGCCTTCCACATTTCTGCCGATGGAATCCGCGCAGAAGCAAAAACGGTCAGATCATGTTCAATGCCCCCCTCTTCCGTCAAGGTATAGGCATCCGGCGGATCGTCCGGAGCCAAATCGGCGTCCTCAACGGCAAGACCAACAGGCAGAGCGGAACAGGATATCGGGGCGAGAAAAAAACTGGTGGCAAAAGAGGAACCGACCATTGGCGGCGATTCTAATCGAGCGTCCAAAAAAAGCTAGTAAATTTTTATAAATTTTGACATGGGGGGAGCCCATGGCTCTTAACATCGGCATTGTCGGCCTTCCCAACGCCGGAAAATCGACCATTTTCAACGCGTTGACATCCTGTTCGGTGCCGGCGGAAAATTTCCCCTTTTGCACCATTGACCCCTCCACAGGCATTGTCCTGGTGCCGGACCCTCGCATGGAAAAGGTTGCCGCCGTTGTGAAGCCGGAAAAAATCGTCCCCACAACGGTTGAGTTTGTCGATATTGCCGGGCTCGTCAAAAATGCAAGCCAGGGAGAAGGTTTGGGAAATAAATTCTTAAGCCACATTCGCGAGGTGGATGCCATTGCCCATGTGGTCCGCTGTTTTGAAGACCCCAATGTGGTCCATGTCCACGGCAAAGTTGACCCCAAGGAAGATATTGAGGTCATCAATACCGAACTGGCTTTGACCGACTTGGATGCGGTCGTCAAACGCCTTGCCAAAGAGGAAAAACTGCTGAAAACGGGCGGCAAAGAGGTTGTCAAACGGGTGGAACTTTTGAAAAAACTAAAAACCCATTTGGATAAGGGCTTGGCGGTGCGCAATTTGGAAATGACGGAAGATGAAAAAATATTATTGAAGGAATTTATGCTCCTCACTGCCAAACCGATGCTCTATGTTGCCAACATTGCCGAAGAGAGCGAAGAAAACCCGCGCGTAGCAGCGGTCAAAAAAATCGCTGCTGAAGAAAACAGCGAAGTCGTTTCTCTTTGCGGCAAATTGGAGGCGGAAATTTCGCAACTCAAAGGGGACGAGAAGCTGGAATTTTTGCAGGCGATGGGCCTGGAGGAACCGGGATTGAACCGCTTGATCCGCGCCGGTTATCATCTGCTGCATCTCATCACTTATTTCACCGCCGGGCCCAAAGAGTTACGGGCTTGGACGATACGCCAAGGGACAAAAGCCCCGCAAGCGGCCGGTGTCATCCATACCGATTTTGAAAAAGGTTTTATTCGCGCCGA
>JAUYJH010000106.1 GCA_030688705.1 Deltaproteobacteria bacterium | reverse complement strand
GCGGGCAAAGAGAGTTGATCATCGGCGACCGCCAGACCGGAAAAACATCTGTCGCCATCGACACCATCATCAATCAAAAAGGGCAGGATGTCGTTTGTATTTATGTCGCTATCGGGCAAAAAGTTTCCACCGTGGCCCGCGTGGTCGACAAACTGAAACAATTCGGGGCGATGGATTACACCATTGTCGTTGCGGCCAACGCTTCGGACCCGGCGCCGCTTCAATTTTTGGCCCCGTATGCAGGTGTCGCCATGGGAGAATATTTTAGAGACAGCGGCCGGCATGCCCTTTGCGTTTATGACGATTTATCAAAACACGCGGTGGCGTATCGCCAACTTTCCTTGCTCCTTCGGAGACCGCCGGGTCGCGAGGCGTTTCCCGGCGATGTTTTTTATCTCCACTCCCGTCTTTTGGAACGCGCGGCAAAACTTTCCGAAAAAAACGGCGGCGGTTCGCTCACGGCCTTGCCGATTATTGAAACGCAAGCCGGAGACGTTTCGGCTTATATTCCGACCAACGTGATTTCCATTACCGACGGTCAGATTTATCTGGAGACTGATCTTTTCTATTCCGGCATTCGGCCGGCCATCAACGTGGGGCTTTCGGTTTCCCGCGTCGGCGGCGCCGCGCAAATCAAGGCGATGAAACAGGTGGCCGGGCGTCTTCGCTTGGAGTTGGCCCAGTTTCGCGAAATGGCCGCGTTCGCCCAGTTCGGCGCCGATCTGGATACGGCGACCAAAAAGCAGCTCGAAAGAGGGGAGAGATTGGTCGAATTGTTGAAACAAGGTCTCTATCAGCCGGTGCCGGTGGAGCGGCAGGTGTTGGAAGTTTACTGCGGCACCAACGGCTGGATCGATGACTATCCGGTGACGCAGGTGAAAAAATATTTGGATGAAATGGCCTCCTTTTTTGAGGCAAAACATGCCGATATTTTAAACGAAATCAGAGAGAAAAAAGAGCTGACTGAGGCGTTAAAGAAAAAAATCGATCAGGCCCTAACGGAGTTTAAGGAAAAATTTACGGTATGACAGGTTGTCATCGCGAGGAGTCCGTAGGGCGACGTGGCGATCCATGGATTGCTTCCCCCTCGACAAGCTCGGGGTCGCAATGACAACATTAAATATATGGCCTCTTTAAAAAGCATTAAAAAAAGAATCGGTTCGGTGAAAAACACCCAGAAGATCACCAAGGCGATGAAAATGGTGGCCGCGGCAAAACTGCGCCGTGCGCAAACCGCCGCCATCAAGTCAAGACACTATACCAATGCCGTGAGGGGATTGGTTCATCGATTGGTTGTGGCCAACCAAGATATCGCCCATCCCCTGATGCAGACGCGTGAAAAAATTGCCAACCGCGAATATCTTGTTTTTACTTCAGACCGCGGGCTCTGCGGCGGCTTTAACGGCAATCTGCTCCGTCGTTTGGGTGAGGCTTTGGAAACGGGCCGCCAAGAAGGGTTAAAAACAAAATGCCGCGTTGTCGGCAAAAAGGGAAAAGAATATTTCAAAGCCAAAAGTTGGGAATTGTCTGAATCGGTTACCGGTCTTTACGATACTTTAAGCCGCGAGATTGCCGAAGAACTGGCAAAAATCGCTGCCCATCGTTTTGAAGCGGGTAAGGTCGACGAGGTTTATCTGGTCTATAATTATTTCAAATCGGCCATGGTGCAAGAGGTGGTTTTTCAGAAAATATTGCCCCTTTCGGTTGAGGGAGTAAAAGAGAGGCCCATCGATTATATTTATGAGCCTTCTGCGAAAGCGGTGCTGGATAAATTATTGAGCGAATCGTTGGTGGCGTTGGTTTATCAGGCCTTTTTGGAGTCGATCGCCTCGGAATTGGCGGCCCGGATGACCGCCATGGATAATGCCACCAACAATGCCTCGGACATGATCGGCTATCTGACATTGCAATATAACCGCGCGCGCCAAGCCTCGATTACAAGGGATTTGATGGATATTGTGAATGGCGCAGAGGCCCTAAAATGATGTCATCCTGACCCTGAGCGAAGTCGAAGGGGAAGGATCCCGGGATTCTTCCCCCGTCTTTCGACGGGGTCAGAATGACAATACAAAAAAAGGAGTAGAAAATTATGACAACCAATGGACATGCCGCAACGGGAAAAATAGTGCAGGTGATCGGCCCTGCCATCGACGTTCATTTTGATGAACATCTTCCCGAAATTTATTCCGCCTTAAAAGTGAGCAACCCTTCCATCAGCAAAGACCCGTGGAATTTGACTTTGGAGGTGGCCCAGCACATTGGTGAAAATACCGTCCGTTGTATCTCTATGGATATTTCAGAAGGCCTCGTCCGCGGCATGGAGGTTTTGAACACCGGAAAGCCGATCCAAATGCCGGTGGGCAAAGAGGTGCTGGGGAGAATTTTGAATGTGATCGGCCAACCGGTCGATGAGATGGGCCCCGTCACCGCGAAGAAATTTTATCCCATTCACAGGCTGGCCCCGCAGTTTGAAGACCAATCGACAGAGACCGAAATGTTTGAAACCGGCATTAAAGTGATCGATTTGTTGGCTCCGTATCCGCGCGGCGGAAAAATCGGCCTTTTCGGCGGCGCCGGCGTCGGCAAAACCGTTATCGTGATGGAGCTGATCAACAACGTCGCCCAACAGCATGGCGGTTTTTCTGTTTTTGCCGGAGTTGGGGAAAGAACCCGCGAAGGGAACGACTTGTGGATGGAGATGAAAGAATCGGGGGTGTTGGAGAGAACCGCACTCGTCTATGGCCAGATGAATGAGCCCCCCGGCGCCAGGGCGCGCGTGGCACTATCGGCTTTGTCGGTTGCCGAATATTTCCGCGACGAAGAAAAACAGGATGTGCTTTTGTTCATCGATAATATCTTCCGTTTCACGCAGGCAGGCTCTGAAGTCTCGGCTCTGCTCGGCCGCATGCCCTCTGCCGTGGGGTATCAGCCGACACTCGCGACCGAGATGGGAGAGTTGCAGGAGCGGATCACCACCACAAAAAATGGTTCCATCACCTCGGTGCAGGCGATTTACGTTCCGGCTGATGACTTGACCGACCCGGCCCCGGCAACCACCTTTGCCCACTTGGATGCGACCACCGTGCTTTCGAGACAGATTGCGGAATTGGGGATTTATCCGGCGGTCGATCCTTTGGACTCGACCTCCCGCATTTTGACTCCGGAAGTGATTGGAGAAGAGCATTATAAAGTAGCCCGGGATGTGCAGATGATTTTGCAAAGATATAAAGACTTGCAAGATATTATCGCCATTTTGGGAATGGACGAATTGTCGGAAGAGGACAAATTAACCGTGGCACGGGCCAGAAAAATTCAGCGGTTTTTGTCACAGCCGTTTTTTGTGGCGGCGCAGTTCACGGGGTTGGAAGGAAAATATGTAAAATTGGCCGATACGATCCGCAGCTTCAAAGATTTGGCTTCCGGAAAATACGATGATCTGCCGGAGCAGGCGTTTTATATGGTCGGCACCATCGAAGAAGCCATCGCCAAAGCAGAAAAAATGGCACAGTGATTCTTCTCCCCTTTGTAAGGGGAGGGTAGGGTGGGGTAGACAATGAAACTCAAAATTCTCACAACCGACGCACTGGCTCTAGATGAAGAAGTATCATCGGTCACGCTCCCCGGCACCGAAGGGGAGATGACGATTCTTCCGCATCACACCGCCATGGTGGCCACGTTAAAAAAAGGAAATCTGCGCTATCGCCACCTTCATGGAAAAGAATCAAAGCCTATCATTATCGATGAAGGGGTCGTTGAGGTTTATAAAGATACGGTTCTTATCTTGACAAAATCCTTGCAAATTCCGGAAGCAAATCCTTCACACCATTGATCACAAACTGCGTGGCGATCACCGTCAGAATCAGGCCCATGATGCGTGTCATCACGCCCACCCCGGTGACTTTGAGCCATTCCATCAGTTTTCTGGAATGAATCATGATGAAATAGATCAGAAAAAGACACAAACCACAGCTGATAAAAAGCCCCGCCATCTGCAAAATGCCGTTGAAGGTCGATTTTTTGTCGATCTCGGTCATCAAAACCATAATGGTGGTGATGGCGCCCGGGCCGGAGAGCATTGGAATGCCCAAGGGAACAATCGCCACATCATTTCTTTGCAGGCCCTCTTCCATCTCTTCTTCGGTCTGTTTCATCCGGGTGGGGCGCATATTGAGCA
>JAUYJH010000105.1 GCA_030688705.1 Deltaproteobacteria bacterium | reverse complement strand
ACAGAGGACAGAGGACCGAGGACCAAAGACAAAAAAATCAGCGCGAGTAGCTCAGCGGCAGAGCACCTCGTTTACACCGAGGGGGCCGTAGGTTCGATCCCTACCTCGCGCACCAAGATTAAACTTTCATTTTTTCGATTTTTCTTTTCGATTTATTGGTTCGTTCTATTCTTTCGGTCAGCTCGCGCCTTCTTTTAATTTCCCAAAATCCCAATACGCTCCGTTCAGCTTCAAAATGGCGGACAACCCATATGTCACCGGTTTTTTCCATCGCATCGGCAATCAGGCCTTGGGCTTTTGAATCCCCGTAGAGTTCTTTATAGCGCTCCATCAGAATTTGCGCGGCCAGATCCGCTTGCTTGAGAGATAAAATAGCCTCAATCGCTTTTACAAAATGACGGTCGCTTCTAAGCGCCTCTCGCAAACCGCCCCGGACGGCCGATAAAATCGAGGGATTGTTCATGCGGATAAAATGGAAAGCCCATTCCGGATTTTCCCTCACTGTCGACATAACCCAAAACATGGGCCAATCGTTTTTGAATTCCAAAGGAGGAAGCATCTCCCAAGAGCGGTTAAAGGCAACCGGCGCTGTCTGTCGATTTTTATCGACCAAACTGAAAAAATAATTGCCCATTCCATGCCGGATGACGCTGTAATAAATGTCTTCGGTGTAATTTATGACCTGCGGAAGCGGAAGGATACCGGCCTCATCAATGGCAACATGGAAAATGCGGGCCTCCCTGATTTTGTAGTCCATCTTCACGAGAAGATCTCTAAGCAAAAACCGGGATGGCTCACTGTCAGGGTCGTTACCGCGGTCCAAGATTTCCAGAATCTCGCGGACAACCGCGGGATGATCCGGTTTAGGCACAATGGCTTTGCAGGTAAAGCGGCCGGGGCCCATTTCCTGTTCCGGAAACACCGCGATTCCCTTGCTACCCAATACAATGTCTTTCAAAATTCGGACGGCAAAACGAAACCCCGATGACGGAACAAGCGCCTGGAGAGCATGCAACCCGATCATGGAGCGAACATAGGCGGCAAGATCATCGCCCCTTTTGATCATGATTTCCAGACGACGCCGGTTGAGATGATTGCCGGCTATCTCATACAAAACCATTTGGGTTCTCTCGGTTCCGATATGCCCCAGCCGGGAAATGGCATCCAGAACACCCAAGGTATCGTTGTCTTTAAGAGAGGCACGCAGTTGTCTGACGGCCTTTCCTTCCAAATCTGTCGGGGGTTCCTCGGATTGTTTTGGAGCCGTAATCCTTGCCGCCCGGACTCTGGAATCTCTGTGAATGAAAGGAGTACCGCCAAACCATCCGGTGTGGCCCCACAACAAAAGATTGTCACGGTCATTGCCTACGGCAGCGACATAGGCGTCAAATAGGGGGGTTTCCGAAACATCCTCTCCGCCCCACTGCCTGGCAAGCGGCGTCCCGTAGTAAGGAATTTGCGCCAGAATGTTGGTTAAAACAACGCCCATATTTTTACCATCGGCCGGGCCCCCAAAAATGTTGCCTTGCCGAGGCAGGCCTACCGCAACTGCTCCCACAAAAGATAGGCGAACAAAATGGTGCAAGAGGCCATCAGCATGCCCCGCACAAGCCCCGCCCCTTTTTTGATCGCCAGATGGCTGCCGATATAATGCCCCGCGATACTGGCCAGACTTAAAGGGAGCGCCAAAGAAAAAACCACCTTTTTATAAAACAGGAAAGTGACCAGCGCACCCGCATTGGAGACAAGGTTAAAAAAACGGGCGGTGGCCGCGGAATGCAAAAAAGAGAGCTGGCCGATACCGTAGAGAGCCAGCATCAAAAGGGTGCCGGTGCCGGGGCCGAAAAAACCGTCATACCATCCAAGCGCCAAAGAAATCAGCGGAACCGCCACCCACAAACGGGGGGAACGCCAGTGCAAAATTTCCTCTTTATGCCCCTTTGGTTTTGGCATCAGCGTCAGCGCCGCCGCGACGGGCAAGGCAACCAAAATCACCGTCCGTATTATTTCGGGTTTTAGAAGGGCCACCGTATGAGCCCCCAACACCGAACCGATGAGTGAACAAGGGAGCCCCACCCAAACCACCGGCCAGAGCATCCGTTTGTGAAAAATATATTTTCCGGTGGAAACAATCGTTCCCGCGGTGGAGACAAACTTGTTGGTCCCCAGCGCGAAAACAGGGGGAACACCGGCAATCAGATACGAAGGAAGCGTCAAAAGCCCTCCCCCGCCGGCGATCGCGTCGATAAACCCGGCGATAAAAACAACAGGGGCAAGATAAAGCAGAGAGGGGTCTAACATCGGAATTTATTCGTTAATCCGGTTCCAGACTGTTGAGAGGATTTGCAGAAAATTGGGGCGGGGTTGTACGGAAATGGAGACAATGCGACTGGGATTTGGCTCCACGGTAAAATAGAGTTTGCCCGCCTTTCTCTCTTTGATGGAGATCATCCGGCTGAAAATATTATCCCCCGCCTTTTCATCGCCATAGAGACCGTTATCCATCATCTCCCAGCGGTAGCGGATTTTTTCGCCTCCTTCGTCCACCTGCACCAGCGTCATTTTTCCGACCGCCTTCACCTTGAACAAAAATTCCTTGTCTTCTTCGGTTACAAGGGTTTTGGGGGTGACTTGCAAAGCGCCCGAATCATCGTTCGCATTGGGGTCGTCTTCACACTGCGAATCGCTTGACCATTCCCCCGGCGGGAGACACCTTTGGTTGCCCTGACAAACGACCCCCTCGGGACAGCATTTTTGCGAACCTTGCGTATAGATTTTTTGCTCGCCGCAACAGGCTTGGGTATTTTTTTCGAAAACATCGCCCCCGCAACACCCTTGCGTTTTGGGGTTGTAGATGTCGCCGCCGCATTTTACCATTGTGGGGAATTTGGGAGCGGCCGCAAAAACCGCCACCGGGAAAAACAACAAGACAAAAACAAGAATCCATTTTTGCATGAGGGGAATACTACCTTTAACGAATAAGGAGGCACAAGGGTTTTTTTGTCTCAATAAGGACCCTCTGAAAAACTTGGGCCAGGGTGACTTTTGAGAAAAGCCTGCGTAAGGCGATTTTCACATCCGGGATCCATAACTAAAATCGCCGACATAGGAGCGAATCCGGCGGGTCGTCCCGCCGGATGTCGCGTCTTTTCGAAAAGGTCACCCTGGCCCAAGTTTTTCAGAGGGTCCAAAAATAACATTTGCATTCTTTTTGGGGATCGCCTATACGGCTCCCCAGCGTCAACGTTTGGAGCACGAAGGCATTGATTAATTTCAGGCGAGCACAATCTTTCCTGTATCACCTCGGGGCATTTCGTCCCAACCTCTCGTTTCCGAAAAATGCACGCATTCTATAAAGGAGGACAATTATGTCCAAGAAAAAAGGAACCGTAAAATGGTTCAATAACGAAAAGGGGTATGGATTCATCACCCCCGAAGATGGCGGAAAAGATCTTTTCGTCCATCACACCAACATCTTAGGCGAGGGCTATAAGAGCCTCAACGAAGGTGAAACGGTTGAGTTCGTTTCTGCTGTTGGCCCCAAGGGCGAACACGCAACTGAAGTCAGCAAGGGTTAATTCGCTCGCGCGGAGTGAATCCGCGCTCGCTAAAGTCAGGGGGTCGTTGGAAGACTCCCCCCTGACAACCCCCGCTCTCTCGAACTTCAAAGTAAAAAAGAAGGGGTCCGGAAACGGACCCCTTTTTGTTTGCGCGAAGTTGTGCCCGG
>JAUYJH010000102.1 GCA_030688705.1 Deltaproteobacteria bacterium | reverse complement strand
AAACTTGACTTGAACTTTTGCCAAACCCAAATCGGCTTTGTCTTTTGTATGATGCATGTCACCTCCTTTCTCAAAAGACACTTATCTGGCCCGAGGTTGCCTGCAAATAATCCTGTCAAACAGGACTTCCTTGCATATAGCCACATCCACTCTATGCGTTTTATTCCGCATAGAGGCTCCTATTTGCTGAAGGCAGATGCTCTATCCACTGAGCTACGGGCGCTTATTTTAAATTATACGTCGTTATTGCAACCTTTTTAGATTGAAGCCAGAATTTTTATCTTTTTGCAAGGGGAAGTGTTGTGGTAAGTTGCCAAATATGTTCAAAAAAATCCTCATCACCCTCTCTTGCGGTGGTCTTGTTTTGTTCCATACAATCAGTTGGGCCCAAGAGTCGCCAACCTATGATGACAATGATGTTCCGATCGATTTAAGCATCGGGGAACCGAAAATAATCAAGCCGAAACCGAAACAAGAGACAGCGCCTCCGGCAGAGGCCCAACCGGCGCCCGCACCCGCGGAGCCCGCCGTAACCGTAGAGACAACGACCACAACCACCACGGTAACGCCGCCGCCCGCAGCGCCGGCAGCAGCCCCGGCCCCGATGCCGGTTCCCCCTCCGGCCCCGGCACCTTTTCCCGTTCCCACACCCACCGCACCGCCGGCCGTTGTCGAACAGACCGTCCCAACCCCCACGCTTCCGGCCCAACCGGCGCTCCCGTCCGGTCTTGAAACCGCCCCCCTGCCGCCAACGGCAGAAACTCCGGTGCTTCCGGCCGATGGCGGTCCTCACAGAGACGCGGGGAGTGATCTTGCCACCGCGTTTCCGGTCACCTATGCAAAATATGAAAATGGGCTCTCCCCCCAAGATGCCATCGATACCTACAAGTTTTACGCCCGCGCCCATGAGGGGATCGGCGTAATTTTGGTTCCGGCTTATCCCTCTACCCAGTTTTCAGTCGATCTTTTGGGAGAGGGTGGGGAGCTTTTATCCCAGACACAAGCCCCACAACCGGGGGCGACCCTCTCTTTTCAAACATCGCCTCTCGACAGAAACGCGACGATTTACATTCAGGTGAAAGATGCCGGTCTGTCGCCGGCCTCACCTCTGACCGAATTACGGCAATACACGCTGGAACTGAAGCCGATTGCCGCTGTTCAGACAGAGGCACCTCTTGCAGCCACTGCCCCATCTGCGACGGAGCCAATGGCTCCGACTAGCGAGCAACGCGAGCGAGAGGGGGAGGCTCCGCGGGCTTTGCCCGTGGAGGGGGCGACGCGAGCCCCTATAATAAACCCTATGCTTTTTTACGGACTGATCGGCGTCTGCACTTTGGCCGTTGTCTTGACAGTCTTGATCGTGTTGCGGAAAATGAAGAAAAAGAAAATGACCACGGAGGAATAAAATATGAACCTGAACAAAAAAATGGAAGGGGCGCTGGACGCCCAGTTACAGCTTGAGGCCTATTCCTCCTATCTTTATCTTTCCATGTCGGCTTTCTGCCACAGCATCAACCTGAAAGGCTTTGGCCACTGGATGCGCCAGCAGTCGCACGAGGAACACCATCACGCCATGAAAATTTTTGATTACATGGTGGAACGCGGCAATTGGGTCTCTCTGCTGGCCCTTGAAAAACCGGCGCATGCCTTCAAGTCGGTGCGCGACGTGATCGAAAGCTCTTTGGCTCATGAACAAAAAGTCACCGCGCAAATTCACAAGCTCTATGAGCTGGCAGGCCAACAGAAAGACTATGCCACACAGATGATGTTGCAGTGGTTTATCACCGAACAGGTGGAAGAAGAAGCCACTGTGAAGGAAATCCTCGAAAAACTGAAGCGCATCTCCGACAAGGGAAGCGCCATTCTCTATCTCGACAAAGAATTGGGCAAACGCGCCGCCACGACTTAAGGACCCTCTGAAAAATTCGCGTTAGGGTGACCTTTTCGAAAAGAAGCGAATTTTTCAGAGGGTCCTTAATCGCCCTCCATTGTGATAATCGCGCAGGCAATGCGGGGGCCCGAAAGACCTGCGGGGTCTGTCTTTTCGTCGTCCGGGCCGGCATGAATCACCAATGAAGTTCCCCCCGGATGAAAAAGAGAATTATCGGACCCTTCCACCAAAGTCACATCGGGCACGATCAATTCAATGGAGGCTTTCCCGTTTTCAAAAATGGCGATGTTGGGCATGTCGCCCGCGTGGTGCCCTTTGGGATTGGCAAAACCGTGCTGTTTTTTGCCGGGGTTAAAATGGGGGCCGGCCGATGCAAACTCGGGGGGCTGACACTCCCCCGCCGAATGAATATGAAAAGCATGCTCTCCCGGGGGTAATTTCTTGAGTTTCATCGCGATTTTGACCCCATCCGCCACCTGTCTTAATTTGGCCTCCCCCACCTTTTGCCCCGAGGCATTATAAAAAACGGCCGATCCTTTAGGATACTGGACTTTTGCCGCAAAGGCGGGACCGAAAACCGAGAACTGAAGACAGAAGACCGTCATTCCGGCGAAAGCCGGAATCCAGTTCCATTTTTTCATCAAAACCTCCATTATCTGACGTTTTTTCATTGCCATCTTGTAACGCATTATTATAAAAGTTAAAATGTTTTTTTGAAATTATGACCGCAAAACGCATCCACATTCTCCTTTTGGAAGACAATCCCGACGACGCCCTGTTGTGTGAAAAACTCTTGAAAGAGGTTTGTGAGGAGCATGTGTTCGATATCCTTTGGGTGGATCGATTTGACAAAGCCCTCCGAAAATTGAAAGAAAAAAAGGTCGATCTTATCCTGACCGATTTGGGGCTCCCCGATATAAACGGACTGGAAACCGTCCGCAAATTGATTGCCAATGTGCCGGATCTGCCGATTGTCGTTCTGACCGGCACCATGGACCAGTCCTTGGGCATCAAGGCATTGAGGGTGGGGGCGCAGGATTATCTCCTCAAAGAGGAGCTTACCAGCGTACTCCTGAATCGGACGATCCAGTATGCGATGGAGAGAAAAAGCATTGAAAAACTCAAAGACGAGTTTATCAGCGTGGCCTCCCACGAGATACGCACCCCCTTGGCCATTATCAAGGAGGGGGTGTCCAATCTTAAAGACGGCATTGCGGGGAGCCTAAACCGGGAACAAAACGAGATTGTCGATATGACGGCGCGGAATATCGACCGCCTGCGGAAAATTGTCGACAATATTCTGAATTTTTCGCGGCTGGAATCGGGGAAGGTCCTGTTGAAATCCATCAGTGTGGATTTGGCGCCTCTGATTGCGAAGACAATAAAAAGTTGTCAAAGCACTGCGAGTGCCAATAAAATTTCACTGCATTACAACCCGAATAAACTTCCGATGCTCTTTGCCGATTCAGACATGATTGTGGAGGTATTGAATAATCTGATCGACAACGGCATCCGGTTTGCCAAATCGAAGGTGGAGGTATCGACCCGCAAGACCGACAATACTGTTGAGGTGACTATTTTTAATGACGGCCCCCTCATCGACAGGAAACATCACGACAAACTATTCCAGAAATTTTCACAGGCTGAAAGGCCCGCCGGGGGGGGTGGATACAAGGGAACGGGTCTGGGACTGGCCATCTGCAGGGAGGTTGTTAATTTGCACCAAGGAAAAATTTGGATTGAAAACAAACCGCACAGAGGCGTGGCCTTTCACTTTACCCTCCCCTTCGACCAGCCGGAGATGCCTTAAATGTCCATCCTGAGAGATAGGTAACGAAAAATTGTCGGGGTGACAGGATTTGAACCTGCGGCTTCTGCGTCCCAAACGCAGCGCTCTAGCCAGGCTGAGCTACACCCCGAAGTCCGCCAAAGGCGGGCCCTCTATTTTTCATTTTCTATTTTCAAAATTTCTTCAATAATTTTTTTCATCTTCAACAACGCCTTCCCTCTGTGGCTGATCCGATTTTTTTCCTCAAGCGGCAATTCTGCCAGAGTCACACCCCGTTTTGGAAGCCAAAAAACGGGATCGTAACCGAAGCCCTTTTCACCCGAACATTTCTCCGCAATCATCCCGGCAAGCTCTCCTTGTACGGTTACTTCGCGGCCATCGGGATGGACCAGCGCCATCACGGTTTCAAAATGGGCCCCCCTTTTTTCAAAGGGGACACCTCTTAATTCTTGCAACAATTTTTCGATATTTTTGACGGCGTTCCCCTCTTCTCCCGCGTATCTGGCAGAAAAAACCCCCGGCTTGCCGTCCAAGGCATCGACAAAAAGACCGGTGTCATCGGCCAAGGCCCAAAGGCCCGAAGCCTTTGCCGCGGCCCTTGCTTTTTGGAGGGCGTTTTCGAGGAGGGTGGTACCGGTTTCAGCAACGTCATTCCCGCGAAAGCGGGAATCCAGCTGTTCCAAAATCTGGATTCCGGCTTCCGCCGGAATGACGGAACGTATCTCTTCAATTTTATGCCGATTGGCGGTGGCTAAAACAATTTTCATAGGGAGAGGGAGTCTTTTTGCATCGCGATCAGTTGTTGGATCCCCTTGGCGCCGAGCTTTTTCATGGCTTGAAGATGCTTGTCATCAAACGGTTTATGTTCGGCTGTCCCCTGAATTTCAATGTAATGCCCCTTTCCGGTCATCACCAAATTCATGTCGACATCGGCTTTGGAATCTTTTTCATAATCGAGATCGAGCCACGGCTTGCCATTGACAATGCCGACACTGACCGCCGCCACAAAATCTTTGAGGGGCCATGATTTGATCTTCTTCTTGTGTTTTAAAAATGCACAAGCCATGGCCAGTGCCACATAACTGCCGGTGATGGCCGCTGTTCGCGTGCCGCCATCGGCCTGCAAAACATCACAGTCGATAAGAATGGAGCGCTCCCCCAATTTTTTAAAATCGACAACGCCGCGCAAGGCCCGTCCAATCAACCGCTGGATTTCCTGTGTACGGCTCGCCTGTTTTCCTTTTGCCGCTTCACGGTTCATGCGGGTGTGCGTGGAGCGGGGGAGCATACCGTATTCGGCGGTCACCCAGCCTTCGCCCGATTTTTTTTTGAAATCGGGAACCTTTTCATCGACGCTGGCGGTGCACAAAACTTTGGTGTTCCCCATGGTGATGAGGCACGAACCCTCTGCATATAACGACCAGCCGGCATCCATCTTTACGGGTCTTAAGACATCAAATTTCTTTGGCATAGGCGGGGGCCTAACATACTCCTCAATCCTTGTCATTTTAAATTGCCGTGTTAAACACAGGACTATGGACCGAAGAGAAGAAAAAATGGAAAACAGAGAGCAGAGACACAAAAAACAGAGAACAGAGAACAGAGCGCAGAAAACAGATCTCCGTTCTCCGTTCTCCGTTTTCCGTTCTCCGTTCTTCGTATCTCTGTTTTCCGTCTTTCTTCTCTCTTCCCTCTTCTGTCCACAGTCCGCGTTCGCGAAACTGCCACGCAAGGGCTTTTACAAAGGCCCCTACATCATGCTGGCGGGGGGGGCGATGGAGTTCAACTGGGACAAAAATGAAACGACCGGCGTTGAAGAGGGGGCCCCTTGGGAATTATTGCTCGGCCTTATTTTTGGTTGGAATCTGAATGATTGGATCGCCCCTGAAATATTGCTCCGGTTCACCACCGACAAAAATGAAGGGCGGCGGGAATACATAGCCGGAGCCAATCTGGGGTTTGTCTTTACCCTGCTTGCCGACCCCCTTCTTGATTTTGAAAAGTGGCGCGTTCTTCCCTTTATCAAGCCGGGTTTTGGGCTTCAGGCGGCAGTACTGCCCGGTGCCGCCAATTCCACGCAGAACCGGCTCACCTCTTTCGGCGTCGGCCCCAGCGTCGGCGGCGGCGTCCGTTTTTTATTCAAAAAATATCTCTATTTTGGGGTGGAAGTGCAGGAGGAATTTTTGCGCCAGACCAGCCTGCATCAAGATGTGAATGGGGCCAACACGTTGATTTACAAGGGGGGCTGGGTCAACCAGTTTGAAACCTACCTCACAGCCGGCGTTCATTTTTAGAGCCACAAACCACAAATTCTAAATTCTAAACAATTTCTAATTTTTCAAATTATAGGGCACCTCTAAAAACCCTTGTTGTCATCCTGACCCTGAGCTTGTCGAAGGGGAAGGATCCCGTGGAAACACGCCAAAAATCGGGATTCTTCGCTTCGCTCAGAATGACAAATTGCAGTTTTCATAAGTTTTTAGAGGTGCCCTATAATGTTTCAAACAATATCGTTTAGAATTTTGAAATTGGAATTTGGGATTTGTTTAGGATTTAGAATTTAGGATTTGGAATTTGCCGTTAAAAGGGGGTGTCGAGGTCGCCGTCGGCGGTGTCGCCTTCGGCTGTCGGCAAAAATTCATCGGCCGCGCGGGCCAGATTTTCAAAGCGGGTAAATTGATTTAAAAAGGCAAGCTGCACTTTCCCTGTGGGGCCGTTTCTCTGTTTGCCGATAATCACTTCGGCCTTTCCGGCCTCGGGGCTCTCGGTATTATACATTTCATCCCGATAAATCATCATCACCACGTCCGCATCTTGTTCGATTGAGCCTGACTCACGCAAATCCGAAAGCATCGGGCGCTTGTCCTGCCGGCTTTCCAGCCCGCGATTAAGCTGGGAGAGGGCGATCACCGGAACGTGCAGTTCTTTGGCCAACGCTTTTAGGCTTCTGGAAATATCCGAAATTTCCTGTTCACGGCTTCCAAAACGGCCGGAGGCCCTGATCAACTGCAAATAATCGACCACCAAAAGCCCCAGTCCCTTTTCCTTTTTAAGGCGCCTCGCCTTGGCCCGCATTTCCAAAACGGTGAGCATCGGCGAATCGTCGATAAAAATGGGGGCCTCTGACAAAGCCCCCGCCGCGCGGGTCAATTTGGGCCAGTCGTTCTCGGACAAAAAACCGCCGCGCAATTTGTAGGAATCGACCTTCGCCCGCGAACACAGCAAACGCTGAACCAATTGTTCTTTCGACATTTCCAGCGAAAAAATGGCGGCGGGGACTTTGGAATCACACGCGGCATTCTCCATGATGTTGAGCGAAAAGGCGGTCTTGCCGGAACTGGGCCTCCCCGCGACAATGAGCAGATCGGAGGGCTGCAGCCCCGAGGTGAGGCGGTCCAAATCTTTGAACCCGCTCGGCACGCCGGTAATCAGCTGTTTTTTTTCATACAACTGCTCGATGGTTTTAAAGCTTGATTTGACGATGTCTTTCAGCGGAAAAAAACTCTGCTGAACCCGAGTCGATGCCACTTCAAAGATAATCTTTTCGGCCTCATCCAGAAATTCCTCAACGCTTCTCTCCTGCGAATATCCCTTGGTGACAATGTCGGTCGCCCCGTCGATAAGGCGGCGCAGAATTGATTTTTCGCGGACGATCTTGGCGTAATGCGCGATATGAGCGGCTGTCGGCGTTTGATCGACCAGCGTCGCCAAGAAAGCGGCCCCGCCCGCCCTTTCCAGATCGCCTTTCGATTTCAGGATATTGGTAACCGTGACCAGATCGGAAGGTTCATTGGCCTGATAAAGCTCCATCATGGCCTGATAGATTTTTCGGTGGGATTCGCGGTAAAAATCGGCGTCATCCAGGATTTCAACGACCCGGTTGATGGCGTCGTTGTCGATCAGCATGCCGCCCAAGACGGCCCGTTCGGCCTCCAGATTCTGGGGTGGGAGTTTTACAGGGTTATCTGCCATAGCAACGCGCTACGCCTTAACGACCAAAACTTTCAAACTGGCCGTGACTTCCGCATGCAAACGGACCGGTACTTCAAAAATACCAAGCTGTTTGATGGGCTCTTTGAGTTCGATGGACCTTTTATCGACCGTGATTTTTTCACGGCGCAGAGCATCGGCAATGTCTTTGGTCGTCACAGAACCGAACAGCTTGTCTCCCTCACCCGCCTCTTTCTTGACGGTGATCGAAAGACCGGCCAGGCTGGCGGCCAACTCTTCCGCCCCTTTTTTCAGTTTGGATTGTCTGGCCTGAACCGCCCGTTTATGGTGTTCCAGCTCTTTGAGATTCCCCTCTCCGGCGGCAACGGCCTTCCCCTGCGGAAAAAGATAGTTGCGGGCGAAACCGGGTTTTACTTTCACAACCTCCCCGGCCTTTCCGATGCTTTTGATGTCTTCTTTTAGAATCACTTCGATGTTCATATTGTCTCCTTCTTTTGCAATTTTCTGAAATCAATCCAGGTATCCGCCACCCCAAGCCCCACCACGACCAGACCCACCATTTGGAAAAACAAAATCAACAGACCATAGATTCCAAAAAGAAACAAGAGGGAATATCGCATCAAAAAAAAGGCCATAATGCTCAAACCCTGCAAAAAATAGACCGAGAGGGCCGCAATGGCCAAATTAATCGCGGCGATTTTTAAAATATCGGTCTGAAAATAATAGGTATCCAGAAAATAGAGAACCCCGCCGGTAATAAGGGCCCACAAAGCGACCGATGGAAGCTGCAATCTTTTAAAATCGCCGGCCCACTTCATCGGCTTGGAGCCGCGGTAAAAAAGCCTCGGGATGCCGATATTGAGGACCGCCGTCAGCAACGTGGCCAAAAAAACAAGGGAGGGGAACAGCTTGGGCAAAATGGCCAGCCACTCTTTGGTCTGGGCGGCCAGAAAAAGCATCTCGGCCTGTTTGTCCTGGGGCTGTGAGAGAGCCATCTGGTCCAGCATTTTGGAAGACTCGGCCAAAAACCCCTGAAAAACCCCGTGAATATCGGCGAACCCGAGCCGTTGAATCAACAGGGCGCCCATGACGGTCAGCGCGGAAACCATCAGCGTGGCAACCCCCCCCATTTTTTCAAGCCGCCAGCGTTTCCAAACGCCAAGGCTTAAAATAAACGCCATGCAGAGGTAATAAAGATAACAGGAAAAATTCAGAAAAATTTCGGAAGGAGACAGGGACAAATTTTCGGGGAGGACCGCGAAGTTAAAGAGAAAGCCGATCGCAAAGGCGAAAAAAACGCCGAAAAACCACTCTCCCTTTTTGGCGTTCCAGCTTAGGTAAAAAAGGGGCAAGGGGGTCAAAAAAAGAAGCAGACCGCTGAAATAGACAAGCGCCGTAAAAACGCCCGCCACCGCCGGACGGCCGATCTGTCTTAGAAAAATGTTCATGCGGGCCTTAAATAAGCGCTTTTTGCACGGGTGAAAACGAGACAATCCCCAAAATGCGGGCCCGCTTGATCGCCTCTGTCACGCGCCGCTGGTGGTAAGAGCAGAGCCCTGAAATACGGCTCGGCGTGATTTTTTCTCCTTCGGAGATGTAGGGTCTTAAGGCCTTGGCATCTTTATAGTCAATGCGCAGTTCCTTGTCGACGCAGAAGCGGCACGCCTTTTTACGGACGGGAAGCCCTCTCTCTTCTCCCTTGTCGCCAAAACTTTTTTTCTTTTTGAATTTTCTTTTTTCCATGATGATCAGGCGGGTTGAGCCGCTGCCTCCTGCTGTTGCCTTATTTTGTTAAGTTCTTCCGTTCTTTGGGCGATATCGACATCCTGCTGCAGAATAACGGTCATCTGCCTTAAGACGCGTTCGTCAAAACGGAGGATTTTTTCAATTTCAGATACAACACCCCCCTCGGCCGCGTAATCGAGCTGGATATAAACCCCATCGCTCTGTTTTTCCATCGGGTAGGCGAGCTGTCTTTTGCCCCAAGAGCGATCCACAAGAACCGTTCCCTTGTTGGCGGCGATCAGCTTTAAAAGACGCCCTTTCAAATCTTCGCCGTCTCTCTCCGGGGTGTTCCCCTTCAAGATAAAAATTGTTTCGTATTCTTTCATGTTTTTCTCCGCCTTTCCTAGTGATAGTGATTCTGCACCCACTGCAAACCGTGTTTCAAATAGTCTGGGATCGATTGGGCCGCCCTTTCCACCGTTTCATGGGCCGCCTTTTTTTCATCCCCTTTAAACGGTTGCAAGACATATTCCGCCGCGTCGGCATGCCCCCCGGGCCGGCCGATGCCGATTCGGACCCGGTGAAAATCAAGCGTTCCCAAAAGCTCGGCGATGGAACGGACCCCGTTGTGCCCGCCGTGTCCGGAACCAAAAGCCCACCGTATCTTGCCCAAAGAAAGATCCAGATCGTCGTGAATCACAATCAGGTCTTTTGGCTCCACTCCCTTTTCTTTTAAAAGAACTTTCACCGCTTTGCCGCTCAAATTCATGAAGGTAAGCGGCTTGACCAGCCAGCATTCCTCTTTTTCAATGTCGCCCCAAGCCACCTGCGCCAACGGCGATTTTTCCCACTTCCAGCCGTTCTGCTTTGCCAGAAAATCAGCAACCCAGAACCCGAAATTGTGCCGATGATCGGCATACTCGGAGCCGGGATTCCCCAGCCCAACGATCAGCTTCATTTTTTCTCCGGTTTGGCCCCCTCTTTGGCCGCCCCTTCCGCCGCGGGTGCCGCTCCCGCTGCTGCGGGCGCCCCTTCTGCCGGCGCCGCTTCAGTGCCTTCCGCCGCAACGGCCGGCGCCGCTTCTTCTTCCTTGGTCGGCGGCACTACCGAGAGGACGATAAAATTGGTGTCGTGCGGAAACTCGACCCCTTCCGAAAGGACGATCTCGTTGGCATGAATCCCCTGCCCGATATCCAAATTGGAGACATCAATATCGATATGCTCCGGAATCTGCGAAACAAGGCATTTCAGATGAAGCGTTCTTCTCTGCTGTTCCAGAACGCCCCCCTCTTTCACCCCTTTTGATTTTCCGACAATACGGATCGGAACTTCCACTTCGATTTTTTCCTTCAAATCGACCGTCTGAAAATCGACATGGGTAAAATTTCTTTTGAGCGGATGAGCCTGATAGTCACGGATGCGGACCAGCCCTTCGGCCTTTCCGTCCAGAGAGAGTTCAAAAATCGCGTTGAAACCGGCATCGGTCATGGTGGCCTTCTCCAGCTCCCTGGCCACAACCTGCACCAGTTTGGGCTCTCTTTTTTTGCCGTAAATAATTCCGGGAACCTGTCCCTTGGCGCGAAGCTGGGCCAAACCCTTCCCCGCCTCTGCCCTGCTCTCTGCTGATAATTTCAAACGTTCCATAAATGCTCCTTGTTGTCATCCTGAGCGAAGTGAAGGATCCCGGGATTCTTCGCTCCGCTCAGAATGACATCATATAAACTCAGAATGACATCATATAAACAACGATGACACCGAGTCTGCGTGATAAATTCTCCGAATCGCCTCGCCCAACAAATTGGCAACCGACAAAACTTCAATCTTTGAACATTTTTTCGCCTCGCTCGCGGGGCGGATGGAATCGGTGGTAACCAGTTTTTTGATATTCGATTTAGAGATTCTCTCCAGAGCGGGACCCGACAAAACGGCATGCGTGCAGACGCCATAGACTTCTTTGGCCCCGTTTTTGAGAAGGGCTTCCACGGCTTGCGTGATAGTCCCGGCCGTATCCACGATATCATCGATAATAATGGCCCTTTTGCCGGAGACGTCACCGATGACATTCATGACTTCGGAAACATTGGGTCGGGTGCGGCGTTTGTCGATCATGGCCAAAGGACAGCTCAACCGCTTGGCATAAGCTCTGGACCTTTCCGCGGCACCCGCGTCCGGGGCGATGACGACCATGTCGTCTTGCAGATTATCCTGCAGATATTTCAGAAAAACCGGCATGGCGAAAAGATTATCGACGGGGATATTGAAAAACCCCTGAATCTGGCCGGCGTGCATGTCGAGAGACAAAACCCGATCGGCCCCGGCGGCCGTCAAAAGATCGGCAACGAGCTTGGCGCTAATCGGCGTGCGCGGCGCCACTTTGCGGTCTTGTCTGGCGTAACCGTAATAGGGAAGCACCGCGGTGATCCGGTCCGCCGAAGAACGCTTGAGGGCATCGATCATGACCAACAGTTCCATTAAATTTTCATTGGCAGGCTGGGATGTGGGCTGGATGACGAAAGTATCCATGCCGCGGACATTTTCTTTGATCTCCACCCAGACTTCCCCGTCGCTGAAACGGGTGACCAGGGCATCCCCCATCGGCAATTCGAGAAAATCGACGATCGACTTTGCCAATTCGGGATTGGAATTACCGGAGAAGATTTTGATGTTTTTGTAGGAGTACATTTTATAGCCTCTATTTTTCTATTTTCCACTTTCTATTTTCCCGATTTTCCACCCAAAACTGGAAAATAGAGAATGGAAAATGGAGGAACGATTTTCCTAGTGGAAAATCGTTGTTGGGGCGCCTGGATTCGAACCAGGGATGACAGCTTCAAAGGCTGTTGACTTACCGCTTGTCGACGCCCCAATTCTCCACAGCGAAGACTTGCCACTTTTCCCTTTTTTCAATTTTGCCCAGCGCCCGATCTCTTAAATCCTTTGTCTCAAAAATCCCAAAAACCGTCGAACCGGAACCGCTCATCAAAACACCTTTGCTGCCTGCATTTTTCAGCGCCTCTTTGGCCCCCTGAATTTCGGGATGCTCCGGAATGACCACCGCCTCAAAATCATTATGTAATTCTTGCACTATTTTCGCAAAAGCGCGTGCGCTTGTAACACTTCGATTTTTGGGTGTCAATGGATTACCACCGAACCTTCTATCCCACGCACTATACGCCCAAGGGGTTGAAACATGAATACCCGGATTTATAAGAATAATCGCCAGGTTAGGTAATTTTGTTAAAGAAGTAATTTTATCCCCTATCCCCTCAATTTGGGCCGGGCCGTCATAGATAAAAAACGGGATATCGGCCCCCAACTGCACCCCAAGTGAGGCCAATTTCTCCAAAGGCCAGTTTAAGCCCCATAATTGGTTAAGCCCTTTTAAGACAGTCGCCGCATTGGAGGAGCCTCCCCCCAACCCGGCCCCCATCGGAATTTTTTTTGTCACCCGGTGCCTGGCACCATATGACACATTTGCTTCTTGTTGCAAAAGTTTGGCGGCCTTGTAGATTAGATTTTTTTCAAGCGGAACATCAAGGTTGTCGCAAGAGACCTCTATACCGGAGGGAATTTTTTCGAAAGTCAGTTCGTCGAACAGGCTTACCTTTTCCATCAAAGACGAAATATTATGATAGCCGTCTTCGCGGCGGTTCAAAATGCGGAGCGAAAGATTGATCTTGGCGGGAGACTGGAGCGTCAGAAGGGACATGGAGCGCCCATAATCACTTTTTTATTTGAATACAAGCTTGGAATCTTGCCATGTGGTAGCTCAATGAGAAGGTCGTTCCAGACGCAACTTTCCCGTACAATCTGCCGATACTATGTACGATAGAGAGATAAAAATGACTGTTTCTATTGATAAATTCTGGATTGAAGGGGTGCTGACGGAGGCCTTTCCCCGTTTTCTGGAAGCCGGTGGCGCCGATTTGGACAAAAACGGGAAAATAGAGGGGCGAGAGGTTTTTGGCGATTTGGACGGGGATGGAACGGTCGGCGACCCCGACGATTACAAAAAATATTTGGCCCAAAATCGAGCGCCACTTTCCACGGCAGTCCCCTTTTTCAAATATGGGGAGAGGCTTGTCGTGGAAAATCGCGTTCACCGGGCCCTCTATCTCTTATCGGATATTCATTCCGGCACCGACATGGCCTCCGCCTACACGTTTATTGCCGACTTGGTTGAAGCGGTGGGGAAGGGAATTGGAGAAGAGAAAGGGTCTGCAATAGGGGAGGCCCATTTTTATTACACGGTGATGCGGAGGGCCGGTATTGTGTTCATGGATCAGGAAGATTCTTCTTTGGTGGCAAATATTAAAGAAAGGCGACTCGATTGTGATACATCGAGTTTCGTTGCGATGGCGATCGGAGATGAGAGGGGTGTGGAACTGCGGGGGGTTCGCAGTCTCCGACATTTCTTTTTGCGAGGAAGAGATGAAGAGGGGGCGGCATTCAATATTGATTTTGGGAAATTGAAAACGGACACGGACTACAGGGTCGAGCCCGAGTTGGTTGAAAAGAAAATTTATCTGGCAACGTTGGATGATCGTCAGTTAGAGACCAATTTTTTGACCAACCGTGGCGCTGTTTTGAAAAAACTGGGGCGAGATGAAGAGGCGCTGGCCGCTTATGACAAGGCCATTGCCATCGATCCGAATTATGCCTATGCCCACAACAACCGTGGCAATGTTTTGGAAAAACTGGGGCGAGATCAAGAGGCGCTGGCATCTTTTGACAAGGCCCTTGCCATCGATCTGAATGAGGCCTTTGCCCACTACAACCGTGGCGTTGTTTTGTGCAAACTGGGGCGATACGAAGAGGCGCTGGCCTCTTTTGACAAGGTCATTGCCATCGATCCGAATTATGCCGATGCCCACTACAACCGTGGCGCTGTTTTGAAAAAACTGGGGCGAGATGAAGAGGCGCTGGCCTCTTATGACAGGGCCATTGCCATCGATCCGAATCATGCCTTTGCCCACAACAACCGTGTCCGTGTTTTGTTCAAACTGGGGCGTTACAAAGAGGCTCTCAAGGCCTTTGCGCGGGCATCTCAATTGAAACTTGGTCTGTAAATTTTGTAGGCGTCCGACACCTAGAGGGGGGACCTTGGGTTAAACATTCAAAAACTAAAGTGAATTTTTTTGAGAATTAAAGACCGATCATGGGCAAATACCACAACGACGTCATCCTGAGCGGAGCGAAGGATCTAATCGATTTCAGCGAAACCCTTCCCCTTCGACAAGCTTAAGGTCGCGGACAAGCGTTGCGGCCCGCCACGCTTCGCTCGCGGCTTCGGCTCCCCGCAATGACAGCGCTAGCGCGAGAAGGTCAGATTTCCTTCTTTTAGGTCTACTTTGATGGCGTCCCCCTCCTTGAATTTGCCGGAAAGGAGATCGCCCGCAAGAGGGTCTTGGATATATTTTTGGATCGCCCGTTTGAGAGGACGGGCACCATAAACCGGATCAAAACCATGGTCGGCAATAAACTGTTTGGCGGCGGGGGTCAGTTTGAGATGCATTTTCCGTTCATCGAGCATTTTCAAAAGGCGCCGCATCTGGATATCGACAATGACGGCAATGTGTTCCTTGTTGAGAGAACCAAAAACAACAATGTCATCGATGCGGTTGATAAATTCGGGGCGGAAACATTTTTTGAATTCTTCCTCGGGGATATTGGAGGTCATGATGACCACCGAGTTGGTGAAATCGACGGTGCGGCCCTGCCCATCGGTCAGTCGGCCGTCATCCAAAATCTGGAGCAAAATGTTGAAGACATCGGGGTGAGCCTTTTCGATTTCATCCAACAGAAGCACACAATAAGGTCTGCGACGCACGGCCTCTGTGAGATAACCCCCCTCTTCATACCCCACATACCCGGGCGGCGCGCCGATGAGCCGCGCGACCGAATGCTTCTCCATAAACTCGCTCATGTCGAGCCGCACCATCGCCTTTTCGTCATCGAACAAAAATTCGGCCAGCGCACGTGCCGTTTCGGTTTTGCCGACACCGGTCGGCCCCATGAAAATGAAAGAACCGATCGGACGATGCGGGTCTTTCAAACCGGCGCGGGCCCTTCGGACGGCATTTGCCACCCTTTTCAACGCCTCTTCCTGCCCCACCACCCGCTCTTTTAATTTCTCTTCCATGTGCAGCAATTTTTGCACTTCGCTTTCCATCATGCGTGTCACCGGAATTTTGGTCCATTTGGAAACGACCTCGGCAATGTCTTCGGCGGTCACCTCTTCCGTCAGCATCTTCTGATTTTTTTGCAGTTCCCCCAATTTTTTCTGACTCCCCTCCAATTTTTTGGCCAACTCTAAAATGATTCCATATTTAAGTTCCGCGGCGGTGTTCAAATCGCCCTCCCGCTCCGCCTTTTCCTGATCGATTTTGGCCTGTTCGATCTGTTCTTTCACCGTGCGAATCTGTTGGATGATCTCTTTTTCCTGCAGCCAGTGGGCCTTTAGCTCCTGCGATTTGTCTTTGAGGCCGGCCAATTCTTTTTCCAGAGTTTTCAGTCGCTTGGCAGAGCCGTCATCACTCTCTTTTTTCAAGGCCTCACGCTCAATCGACAATTGCATGATGCGGCGCTCCAGCTCGTCGATTTCAGAGGGCATGCTGTCGATTTCGATTCTTAATTTCGATGCCGCCTCGTCGATCAAATCAATCGCCTTATCGGGCAAAAAACGGTCGGCAATATAGCGGTGCGACAACGTTGCGGCGGCAATGATGGCGCTGTCTTGAATGCGAACGCCGTGATGCACCTCGTAGCGTTCTTTCAAACCGCGCAAAATAGAAACGGTATCTTCCACGGAGGGTTCGCCGACATAAACCTGCTGGAAGCGCCGCTCCAGTGCCGCATCTTTTTCGATATGTTTACGATATTCGTCGAGCGTTGTGGCCCCGATGCAGTGTAGCTCACCGCGGGCCAAGGGGGGTTTGAGCATATTGGAGGCATCGATCGCCCCTTCGGCTCCGCCTGCCCCGACTAATGTGTGGAGTTCGTCGATAAATAAAATGATGCTTCCATCGGCGACGGAGATTTCTTTGAGTACCGCTTTTAGCCGATCTTCAAACTCGCCGCGGTATTTGGCACCGGCTACCAACGCGGCCAGATCAAGCGTTACCAATCTTTTGTCTTTTAAAGTATCAGGAACATCCCCCTGAACGATTCTCTGCGCCAAGCCTTCGACGATTGCGGTTTTGCCAACGCCCGGCTCACCGATCAAGACCGGATTGTTTTTAGTGCGTCGGGAAAGGACATGAATGACGCGGCGGATTTCTTCATCGCGGCCGATCACCGGATCCAATTTTCCCTTTTTTGCGATTTCAGTTAAGTCACGACCGTATTTTTTTAGCGCCTGGATTTTTCCTTCCGGGTCTTGGTCGGTCACCCGATGCGGGCCCCGAATTTCCATGAGTGCTTTCAAAACCGATTCGCGCGTGGCGCCGTTTTTCTTTAAAAGATCGTGAGCGGCGTTTCCTTTGACATCGGTCAATGCCAGCAAAAGATGTTCGACGCTCAAATAATCATCTTTCAGATTTAAAGCCTCTTTGGACGCCTGATCGAAAACTTTTTTGAGATGGGTCGATAAATACGGCTGTGCAACGGAGGCACCAACCACTCTGGGCAGACGATCGAGATCGGTTTTTAATTTGGCGGCCAGAGAAGCGGTGTCGCAACCGATTTTATTCAAAAGGGCCGGAACAAAGCCCTCTTCTTGTGTGATGAGTGCCAAAAGAAGATGTTCGGGGGTCAATTCCTGTTGCTGCCGTTCAGAGGCCAGACTTTGGGCCTTTTGAAGCGCTTCTTGTCCCTTTAATGTCCACTGGTCGGGTCGCATGATTAGATAATGAGGATAAAATTAATTAATTTCAAGTATTCACACCAAATATTTTAAAAAGAGGGTGGCAAGGCCGAGGAAAGTCAAGAATCCGAAAACATCGGTAAAGGTGGTCACCAAAACGCCGGCCCCCAGAGCCGGGTCGAGCTTCATCGTTCTTAAAATCATCGGGATCATACTGCCGGCAAACGCGGCGATCATCATGTTGACGATCATCGCAAGCCACAACACAAACCCAAGATAAATATTTTCTTCCCAACGCCACGCAACGAAACCGGTCACGAGGCCGGTGATGGCCCCAACCGTCAGGCCCACCAGCACCTCTTTACGCAACACTTTCCAAACTTCTCTCCCCCCTATTTCGCCCAGTGCCAAGGCCCGCGTCATCACCGTCAAAGATTGTGTGCCGCCGTTGCCCCCCATGCCGGCCACAACCGGCATAAAAATCGCAAGAGCAACTACTTTGGCGATGCTTTGTTGAAAAAGCCCCACAACCGAGGCGGCCAGAAAGGCGGTGCACAAATTGACCCCCATCCAGACCAGCCTTTTCTGGGTGGTTTTTCGCCACGGGGCAAAAGCGCTGTCGTCTTTTGTCAGCCCCGCCAGATGGTACATCTCTTCCGTCGCCTGATCCTGCACGATGTCGATCACATCATCCACGGTAATCACCCCCAAGAGATGATGGGCTTCGTCGACCACCGGCACCGCCAGCAATTTATTCTGGCTCACCATCTGGGCCGCCAATTGTCTCGCATCGAGGGCTCTGACTGCAATGGGTTGAGCCAGCATAATTTGCGACACTTTGGCTTTGGGGTCTTCACGCAGGATGGAACGCAAAGGGACAATCCCCACAAGGTGCCCTTCGTCATCGACGACATAAAGATAAAATATTTTGAGTTTGGGGTCCGACTGGCGGACCGTCTGGATCGCCTCTTCCACAAGGCTCGACTCTTTAACCAACATCAGCTCGCTGTGCATGATGTCTCCGCAGCTGTCGGCGGGATATTGGGAAAGACGGGCGATTTTTTCCCT
>JAUYJH010000101.1 GCA_030688705.1 Deltaproteobacteria bacterium | reverse complement strand
TAAAATTTTAAAAAATAAAACCCAGGCGATGGCGGTGCTGAAAATTCCCAAATAGAGAACAGCCAAAAATCCTTCCAGAGACCATCTAAGGGGCTGATAGGGGAGTTCAAAAACAAGCGTGAAGCAAAAAAGGGCCAACGCGGAACCGAGACATTGATAAAAAAGAATGACCGCTCCGCTGATCCTCTGGGAAATACGGCGTGTCCACAAAACGCCGATGGCATAACATAGAGACATCATCAAGACCGCCGCCAGTCCTTTGGTTTCCAGGGTCATGCCGGAAGAGAGCCCCGGCTGAAAAATCAGAAGGACCCCGACAAATCCGATCAAGACCCCCAGAATTTTGTTTCTGGTCAGGCGATCATTGGGGGTCATGAGGGGGATCAACAAGACGGCGAAGATGGGTACGGCGGCATTCAGAACGCAGGCCAAGGCGGGGGCCACATATTTTTCACCCCAAAAAACAAAAATCCAGGCGATCCCCATGGTGAAAAGCCCGCAGCCCATCGATTGAAGCCAGACCGCCGAACGGAGTGATTTCTTTTTCCAGAAAAGATAAAAAAGGATGCCGGTCATGCCGATAACGCTTCTTAAAAATGCCGAAAATGCGGGTGGAAAATGATCTACGGCCATGCCTATGGCCAAAAAAGAGCCTCCCCAAAAGAGGCTGATCAATGTGAAATAGAAGATGTGCAATGGGTTTGACATTTTTTTCTAACGATAATTTGTCATTGCGAGCGTTAGCGAAGCAATCTAAATGACAAAATATGCAAAATCTAATTTGGCAACCTAGTACCGAGTTTCTGGAAAATAGCAATATTGCTCTTTTTATGAAAAAGCACCGGATCGGCTCTTACAAAGAACTGGTGCGGCGCTCCACCGAGGAGATCGACTGGTTTTGGCAGGCCTGCGTGGAAGATTTAGGGGTCGAGTGGTCCAAACCGTATGCAAAATTGTATGACAATTCCGAAGGGTTTGCCTGGACCAAATGGTTTGTGGGGGGAGAGCTTAATATCGTCGCCAACTGCCTCGACCGCCACGCGGCGAACAGCCCTGAAAATCTGGCTCTCATCTGGGAAGGTGACGATGGCCAAACCAAAAATTTCACCTATGGCCAACTCAATGGGCAGGTAAAGCAATTGGCTAATGCCTTGCTCGGTGCCGGCATCAAAAAAGGGGATGCGATTGGCATTTATCTCCCGATGATCCCCGAAGTGGTTGTCTCTTTGCTGGCCTGTTTTAAAATCGGGGCGGTGGCAATGCCAGTGTTTTCCGGCTTTGGGCCAGAGGCCTTGCGTGTTCGCTTGGAAGATTCCGAGGCAAAAATTTTGATCACCGCCGATGGCTGTTTTCGCCGCGGCAAAACGATTGCGATCAAACCGAACGCCGATCAGGCGATTCAAAATCTTAAAATTTTGAAGATGCAGATTGTGGTCCGGCGGACCGGCGCCGAAGTGGCTTTCAAAGAGGGGCGTGATTATTGGTGGGAGAATGTGATGCAGTCGCATTCAGCGGCATGCGGCACCTATCCTGTCGATGCCGAACATCCCGCGATGCTGCTCTATACTTCCGGCACCACCGGCAAACCGAAAGGCTGTGTGCATGTGCATGGGGGCGCGCTTGTCAACATCGCCAAAGAACTCAAATATGCATTTGATGTAAAACAAGGTGACCGTTTCTGCTGGCTCACCGACATGGGGTGGATGATGGGGCCGTGGGAGGTGATCGGTGTTTTATTTCAGGGGGCGACCCTTTTTATTTATGAAGGGGCACCCGATTTTCCGCAGCCCGACCGCGTTTGGCAGATGGTGAAAAATCATGAATTGACCCATGTTGGCATTTCACCGACCGTGATTCGTCTTTTGAAAAAATTTTCCGAAGGATTTGCAACCAAATGTGAAATGCAGCACTTGCGTGTCTTGGGTTCCACCGGCGAGCCGTGGGATGCCGATTCGTACCGCTGGTTTTTTGAAAATGTCGGTCGCAGGCGGTGCCCCATTATCAATATTTCAGGGGGGACAGAGCTGGTCGGCTGTCTTTTGTCGCCGTACCCTATTGCCCCGCTGAAACCGTGCACGCTTCAAGGGCCGGGGCTCGGGATGGATGTCGATGTTTTTAATGAGGCCGGTCAATCGGTGCGCGGCGAAGTCGGCTATCTGGTCTGCAAAAAACCGTTCCCTTCCATGACCCGCGGATTTTTGAAAGACCGCGAAAGATATTTGGAAACCTATTTTTCAAAATGGCCCGATGTCTGGTGCCATGGCGATTGGGCCACTGTCGATGACGACGGTTTTTGGTTTTTGTTAGGAAGGGCCGATGACACCATCAAGATCGCCGGAAAACGTGTGGGGCCGGCAGAGGTGGAGGGGGCCTTGAACGCCCACCCGGAGGTTTCCGAATCGGCGGCGATTGGTGTGCCGCACGCGGTAAAAGGAGAATCGCTTATCTGTTTTGTTGTGCTGAAGAATGAAACCCATTTTTCTGAAATATTACAAAATGAATTGCAAGAGGCGGTTATCAAAGTTTTGGGAAAAACAATGGTCCCGGAAAAAATCTGTTTTGTTTCGGCCCTTCCCAAAACCCGTTCGGGCAAAATCGTCCGCTCTGCCTTGCGCAAAAAATATCTCGGCGAGCCCTTGGGTGATACTTCCAGTATTGAAAATCCGGAGGCGTTGGATCATTTAAACTGACGGCAAAATGTCCCCCAAAAATTTTTCAAAAGGGATGGCCAAAACACCATTTTCAAATTTTTCCGTGTTTTCACCTCGGTAGACGACATATTTATCGACCGGTTTTTTTGCGATGCTTTCAAATGACAGGAGTCCTCTCGTTTCGGATTCTGTCACGGCCTTTCCCCATTTGCATTCCACCGCCAAATATTTTTTGCCAACATCGACAATGACATCGACTTCGGCACCCCCCTCCGTTCGATAGGCGCTCCACCTCCATTCTTTTTTGAAGCCGTGAACGAAGGCGATGATTTGCAGAATGATCCACTGCTCAAAGAGCTTCCCCTTTTCGGTCGGAGAAGCGGGATTTTTGTGTGTTCCAAGAATGGCGTTGCGAACACCGGTATCAAAAAAAATAAACCGGTCGCGCTGGCTCACCCTTCTTTTGGATGCTGTGGGGTGAAAGGGTGGAACGCGATAAGCCAAAAGCGTTTCTTCCAAGAGAGTAAAAAATCGCCGCACCGTCTCTTTAGGAATTTCGGCATCGCTGGCGATTTTGGAATAATTGATCCACTCTCCGCTGGCCTGTGCGGCGACATCCAGAAAACGGGCATATCCCCCAAGATTTTTTGTGGCGGCTTCTGCTTGTATTTCTTCGCGCAGATAGACAGTGGCATAAGTTCCCAGCACCTCTGGTCCGCTTTTTGGGTCGAGATAAATTCCGGGGAGAGATCCCAGTTGCAAAATTCTTTCCAAATCGAAATTATTTTTGAGCTCCCAATAAGAGAGTGGGTCCAAATGTTCCAGAACAATGCGACCGGGCAAAAGATTGGCACCCCCCTTTTTAAGTTTGCGGGCGCTAGAGCCGGTCAAAATAAATTGAAGATGGGGGTTGGCATCCACAATGGCTTGGATGCTGTTGAGAAGTGTCGGAATGCGTTGTATTTCGTCGATGATAATTCGCTTTGGATTTTGAATGGCGCCAATCTGGCGTTTGAGCCGGCCCGGATCTTTGGAAAAACTCATGAAAGTCTCTTCGTCCATCAGGTTGAAGAAGAGGTCAGAAGAAAATCCCTTTAAAAGAGTCGATTTGCCGACTTGTCTTGGCCCCAACAGAAGAATGCTCTTTTTTATCTCATGAATTCGCTGGGTTATGAGCCTGTCTATCATGTGAGCAATATACTACGTAAATGACCCACAGTCTAGACGAAAAATTCCTTCCAACACAAATCGTGAATCTGCGGCCTAAAGGCCTTGATTTTTTCGTTGGTGGTTTCGGGGTGGATGCGGTTTGTCAAAAGAATCACCCAAAAATCTTTGTCTAAATCAATCCACATCGAACAGCCGGTGTAGCCCAAGTGGCCAATCGAATGGGGAGAAAAATAGTGGCCGGAGGTGGAGGAACCGAAGGTGGGGGTGTCCCAACCAAACACGTAAGTGTTTGATCCTGAGCGAAGCGAAGGACCCCGTTGCTCATCAGTAAATTGTTTGACGATATCGGACGAAAGCCAATCAGATTCACCGCGATAACATTTTAATAATTCTGCCACAAATTTATGAATATCACCCGCCGTCGAAAATAATCCGGCATGTCCGGCCACGCCACCCATGGCATAGCAATTTTGATCATGCACTTCGCCATGCAAAACATGGCCGCGCCATGGGCAGTCTTCGGTTGGGGCGAAACGCCTTTTGTGGACCGAAGACTGAAGACCAAAGACTGAAGACCCGACAGTTCTCACGAAAAAGGTATCCTTCAAACCCAGCGGGGCGGCGATTCTATTCTGGAACAAGACATCGAGAGATGCGGATCCCGCCTGCTCCAAAATTTCACCTAAAAGAATGTATCCCAAATCACTATAGACACATTGAAAACCGGGTTCGCTGAAAATCGGTTCCTGCAGGCAAGATAAAACAATGTGCTGTTTCCCCGCCGGTGTTCCAATTTGGTCGATGGGCAATTCCCTGTAAAACGGTTTCCATGCCGGCATTCCCGAAGTGTGTGACAAAAGATGGGCCACCGTCATTTTGCGATGAAACGGATCTCTGGCGCCGCCGAGCCACTGATAAGTGGTATCTTCCAGTTTTAAAAGTCCCTCTTGAACAAACTCCATCGCCAAAGTTGCGGTGGCGATCGGTTTGGTGAGACTGGCAATATCAAAACAGGTGTCGGTGCGGGCCTTGCCGTAGCTTTTGTGGTGTAAAATAGTTTCTTTGTTGGCAACCAGCAGAGTGGCGGCGGGAAAGACCCCCCGTTCCACTGCCTGCTCCATCATTTGGTCGATGGCTTCGGTCATTTGAAATGCGATGCTGAAAAATCGAGTTTTTTATTTTGCGTATCGAGCCGGACAGTGACACCAAGCGGCAATGTTATAAAATCATCCAGATGGCCCGCCGGAAAATGGGTGACAACGGGCCCTGCAAAATCTTTCAAAATATCTTCGAGCATGCCGTCTATCGAATGGACCTCTTCTTCCTTCGGTTCCAGGGAACCGACAATAATTCCTTGGACACCGGAAAGTTTCTCCGCATTTTTCAGATGGGTCAGCATTCGGTCCAATGCGTAAACTTTTTCGCCGGTATCTTCAAAAAATAAAATCGAATCTTTTGTCTGCAATTCATAAGGGGTGCCGATACCACTGGCGATCAGCGACAAACAACCCCCGGTAAGCGCCGCCTCTGCCGAACCTTCTTTCAAAATATGGCAATGTGTTAAATCAATCGATGGGGCAGGGTTTCCTTGCATCAGGCAATTTTTGAGGCTCTCCATGGTGCGCGCCGACGGATTTTTTCCCAACTGTGTGATGACCGGCCCGTAAAAAACCGGCATTTGGGCCTCTTGCATTAAAAAAGTAAGGAGTGCCGTAATATCGCTAAAGCCAATCACCGGTTTTTTGTGCTTTTTGATAATCTCGATTTTGAGATTTTTAATAATCCGTTGCGAACCATAGCCGCCGCGGGCGAACATAACGGCCCTAACATCTTTTTTGGTGAACAGTTCGGTCAGCTCTTCGGCCCTCCGTTCATCAGAGCCGGCCAGATAGCGCTCTTGTTGAAAAATGTCGTCGCGATGCCAGACTTCAAAACCCATCTTGTGAAGCTCAGCGACACCGTGTTTAAATTGGTTGCGGTCAAAAGGACTCGACGGCGCGGCAATGCCAATGACATCTCCTGCTTTCAACAGCTTAGGCATAATATCGGGGGGAACGACTCGCTCACTAACGTTCGCTCATTCCCCCCGTCCCCCTTTCATTCGCACCGGCAAAGCCGGATGCTCATTCACACAAATTTTCATATCAATTTGACGATATGCGCGCAACCGTATTAAATCAAACTATGTCATTGCGATTGCATGTCATTCTTAAAAAAATCCTCAAAGGGCCGGTTCGGTTGACGGTGACCGACAATACCCATGTTTTTTTGAATGCCTCGTATCGAAAAAAAATATGGCATGTCCGCCTGCATTGGATGTTTGCAAAGGCTTCTCCGGCCGTGCAACAGCAGGCGGCGCAATATATTTTGAATCACAATAAAAAAAGTTCCAAGGTGATCGATCAATTTATTGAAGACCATTGGCACTGGGTGCGCCATCCCCTGCCGCCGATTGTCGTAAAAGGAAAAATTTATAATTTGGAGTCGATTTTCAGCCGCCTCAACCGCCGATTTTTCAGAAAAAAACTCAAATCCAAAATTACGTGGGGCAAAAGCGGCGGAAGGCAGGGTTATGAACAGCTGCAAATGGGGAGCTACTCCACGTCGCGCGACCTGATCACCGTGCATCCATCACTCGATCAGAAGAAAGTCCCGCATTATGTGGTGGAGTCGACTGTTTTTCATGAAATGTGCCATGCGGTGATTCCGGTGCAAAAAATAAACGGCCGCAAACAGATTCATCCCCCCGCCTTTAAAAAAATGGAGGCGCAATATCCTCATTTAAAAAAAGCGCAAAAATGGGAAGAAGAAAATCTAGGAACTCTTTTGCGCAAATCGAGACGCCGCTAGTGCGAAAACAACAAGACAAACCGCAAGTACAAGACTGTCTTGCGGCAGCCAAATATCTTTGGCCGGAGTTTTGTGGCCGGCCAGATGATTCAAAAAAGTCCAGCTATTATTGATGAGGTGGGCCAGCATTGGAAACCATAAATTGTTTTTGATCCACATCAGCCAGCTTAGATAAAGCCCTAAAATCAGATAGAGATGCCAATACCACGGGATGCCGTGGATCAGGGCAAAGGCAAGGCCCGTAACGATCCATGCCGTTTTGGAACCCCAAAATTTTGAAAGACTCTTTTGAAAATAGCCCCTAAAAAACATCTCTTCGCAAAAAGCGGGGAGGAGGCAGATCAAAAGAAGGCGCAAAACCCCTTCTTCAAAAGAAGAGACCGCCATAATTTTTTCAAGCAATTGGCGGATGGCCTCCGGCAGGGGCCAGATTTTTTCGCTTAAAAAAGTCAGATAGTCGATGATGTTGACCAGCGCCAAGGTCATGATAACCAGCCAAAATATTTCTTTTGTCACCGGCTTTTTAAATGGAAAATATTCCGCTTGGGGGAGATGCCAACACGCCGTGATCAGCAGAGGGATGCCCAGCACAAAAATAATTTCATTCAAAAGGACGCCGCCGTTTAAGCTGTAAAACTGGATGACATAACTCGCCGGCCATTGCAGCAATACCAGCACCGTAAAGGCTAAAAAAGGGATGTATTTGGGGGGGCGTTTATCCATAAATCCTAAACTACAATGTTCCAAACGGCAGATATCATAAAGTTTATAATTTGGCATTTGTAATTTGGAATTTGTTTGGTATTTGGGATTTATGATTTCGAATTTGTTGTTACGTTGGTACGACAAAAATCGCCGCGCTCTTCCGTGGCGGCTCCAAAAACCCGATCCCTACAAGACATGGATTTCAGAGATGATGCTGCAGCAGACGCAGGTTGAAACGGTGCTCCCGTATTTTGCGCGGTTTATGCGAGAGTTCCCGACGGTTGCCGATTTGGCGAAGGCTCCTGAGGCAGAAGTGCTAAAAAACTGGTCGGGGCTTGGTTACTATGCGCGGGCCCGAAATCTCCACAAGGCGGCAAAAATCGTAGCAAAAAAGGGGACGTTCCCCTCTGCAATGGTCGAGTGGCTTGAGCTTCCGGGGATTGGAGCCTATTCGGCGGGGGCGATTGCGAGCATTGCGCTGGGCGAAAAAGTGCCGGTGGTCGATGGAAACGTGATCCGTGTTTTGACCCGCCTGTTTGCTTTGCAGGGTGATCCGAAATCGAAACCGCTCAAAGAAAAATTATGGAGGCTGGCGGGCGAGTTGGTCCCCGCAAACCGACCCGGCGATTTCAATCAGGCTCTAATGGAGTTGGGAGCGCTCGTTTGCACGCCGAAAGATCCGAAGTGCGGCGTTTGCCCGTGGCAAAAAGAGTGCAAGGCGCGTCTGGCAGGCAATGTCGCTCTCTATCCCACGCCCAAAGAAAAAACGCCGTCTCAAAAAGTGTTGATCATGGCGTCGCTCATCCAAAAAAACGGCGCTTATTTGTTGGCGAGACGCGGTGAAAAAAAACATCTCCAATCGATGTGGGAGTTTCCGCAAATGTTGCCGGAGGCACTACAAATTAAAGCAAAACGGGAAAAATCTTTGCCCATCGTGCACCATGCCATCATGAACCGCCGCATCCAACTCACCCCTCATTTATATAAATATGTCAGCGGCAAGCCGAAACCGAACGGATGCTATGTGGATTACTGCTGGATTTCACTCCGTGAGCTTCGTAATTATCCAACATCTTCCATGAATCATAAAATCATTAAAGATATTTCATCAAAAGAAAACCGCCGACCAAAAGCACTGTGAAAGCAACGGTGAGCCAGTTGAAATAGCGGTCAATAAAGGTTTTAATCCGGGGCCCGAAAAAATAGATCAGGGCCGCCACCAGAAAAAAGCGGGCCGGACGGCCCACGGCCGAGGCAACGATCAAAATCGATAAAGGGACATAAGCGTGATAAACGCCCGCCGCGATGGTGAATACCTTGAAGGGGATCGGCGTGAAGGCGGCGACAAAAATCCACCAGAAAGCCTGTGCCTGATAGTAGCCGCCGACTTTTTCAAAAGTAGCCTGCAGATGATAAAAATCGATAATGTCTTTGCCGACCGATTCATATAAGAAAAGGCCGATAAAATAGCCGAAAACTCCGCCCAAAACAGACCCCGCAGAACTGACTGTGGCATACCAAAAAGAGCGTTTCGGTTTTTCAAGCCCCAACGCGATTTGCAATACATCGGGAGGAACGGGAAAAAAGCTCGATTCGGCAACCGCGAGCATAAACAGGGCCCACGTTCCCGCCGGATGGTGGGCCCAGCTTAAAACCCAGTCATAGAGTTTGCGGAGCGGTTTGAACATGGGCGTTTCCTATAAGGAGGAGGTGGTAAAATAACAAGACAAAAACAAGAGAAAAATTTCGGTAGTGGTACAGTTTGGATTGTCATCCCTGCGAAAGCGGGGATCCAGCGGATTAAACGGGATTCCTGCTTTCGCAGGAATGACAAACTGTGCCACTACCGAAATTTCACGTTTGTCATCCTGATGCGTAGCCGAAGGATCACGATTTTCATGCATTTTCCATCTCTCCCATAAAAGCCTTTCATCCTTATCCTTAGGCGGGGATGACAAAAGAGGGTTTGATTTGAGTTTTTATAGGTGCCCTTGTGTGACTTGATACCCCTTCTCTGCGGCCTCTATCTGTGCGGCGCTGATGAGAGGACAATGTTCAAAAACCAGAATCCATTTTTCTGCCGCGGCCTGTTTTAAAATCTTCTTTTTTTCTTCGAGCGTGATCAGCGGAAAATTATCATAAGCCATGATCCACGGGGGTCCAAGGTGAACAGAAGTCGGGATCACATCGCCGCAGAAAAAAAGTTTTGTTTTGCCGTCATCCAAAAAAGGGAGTTGAATGGCGCGCGTGTGGCCGTAAAAAAGTTTGGTATGAATCCCCGGCAAAATCTCTTTTTCCCCATCCACAATTTTTAAAACTCCGGCTTGGACCAATGGCTCCCAATCGTCTTTCAAATAACTGGCGCGGTCTTTTTCAGTCGGGTTTCTGGCCCAATCGAGGTTTTCTTTTTGAACAATGTAGGTGGCTTTTGGAAAAGTGGGGAGAAGTTTGCCGTTGTTATCTTTATATGTAGAACCGCCGGCATGGTCGAAATGGAGGTGGGTCAAGATCACATCGGTGATGTCGCTTGTTTTGAGCCCATGAGAAGCCAGCGATTTTTCAATCGAGTAACGGGAGGTGTCAAGACGGTAAATATCGCGCATCTTGGCATCCCATTTTTCTCCCATGCCGCAATCGATCAAAATATTGCGCCCGTCGCCTTGCAATAGAAGACAGCGGAGACGCATATCGATACGGTTTTTTTCATCGACCGGAATTTTTTTTCCCCAGAGCGTTTTGGGAACAACTCCGAACATGGCGCCGCCATCCAGGGCAAATTCACCCGTCTCGATGGCAAAAATTTCGTAGGAGCCAATGCGCATGGCCTTCGGTTAGCGAATACCTTTGGTATGGTCAAGAGGGGACTTTTCTGAAGATGTTGAAAATATGGACCGGGTCGTCAAAAAGACAGACCCCTTGCGCAAAAGAACGGATTCTTGCCGCCGCTTCGGGTGTTATCTGAAATATTTTTCCGTCGGCCATTTTCATGGGGACTTTGGTCATTGCCAAAAATGCGGTTCCCAAAACGGCGGCGAATGCCGCCTCTTGTCCCGCCGCAACAGCTTCTCTGGTTTTTACGGCATTGTTCGTCAATACGGCGTTTTGATAATGGTAGAACCCCTTTCCGTAATCATAAACCGCGGAGCCGATGCCGATGACCATGAGCCCGGTCAACACCGCCGCAGGGAGCAGTGCGGCCCCCGCGATCAAGACACCCCCCAAAATGGCGACTTCCGTTACAAATGTATCCGATTTTTCCCACCCGAATTTCTTTTGGAACCATTCATTGGCCGGCAGCGTTTTGTCGAGCGTTTCAAAGAGATGTCCGAACATATATTGGGAACCGTTATAGAGGCTCTTTGGGGTCAGCGTCTCTTTAAGATAGCCGGTTACAGGCGATGCCGACACCGCCAGTACACGATTCACACGCGTATTTTCATGGATAACGGTCATTTTTATCGAATGGCTCTCACTTTGGAAGGCATCAACTCTTTCAGGCAGGTCGTTTCACAAACGGTGCATTTTTCCAGTCCGGGGCAGGTTTGCGGCGTTTCTTTGGAAAGCCAGAACTTTTCCAGCAGTTTTTTTACCTCAACATTTTCGGACGACATGAAACGGATAAAATCAAAAAGGGATGCCCCTGTTTCTGAACTGATCAGATGCTCTATCTTGCAGGTATCGACTTCGGCCTGATACGGTTTGACTTTTAATATGTCTTGAAAAAATCGTTTGAGAACTACTTTCTTGCCGATGATTTCCACGGCCAGCCTCTGGCCCGATGTTGTGAGTTTTAAAAATTTATTGGCGTCTTCTTTTAAATATCCCTTTTCAATCAGGGCATGCAGACCGAGCGATGCGCTTGATCTGGCGATACCCATTTTTTTGGCGATGTCGGCCGCGCGCGCGTAGCCTTGTTCGCCGATAATATCGTGCGCCGCCACCAGATAGTGGGCCGCCGAGTGGGTCAGTTGATTGGCTTCGAACTCTTTCCAGACTTCCATAATGTTAGGCGATACTAACACGAGATAGTTATGTCAAACATAAAGTGTCATATGGTGCCAGGCACCGGGTGACGCTTTTTATTATAATCTTAAATCTTTTACTTACACTCCTTCTGCTAATTGTCCGATTTATAACCCGATTTTTTTCAATAAAAAACGGGGTGCAAAATCGGAAAAAAGCCCTTTTTTCAAGCATTTAGAAGGAATTTGTCTTGACGATGTTAAAGTTTTTGACTAACTTTCCCATATAGTGGGGAATGGTGGGGAATCTAAAATAACTAACTGATAATACTTATGTTTAGAGGACGCTACGAATACGGGGTCGATACCAAGGGGCGTTTGGCAATTCCCGCCAAATTTCGCGAGGTTCTGGGGGCAAAGTTCGACGAACGCCTTATCGTCACCCATTTCGACCAATGCCTCTGGGCCTATCCGGTTCCAGTCTGGCAGGAGTTGGAGAAAAAAATCGCCGCACTTCCTCAATTTCAAGAAGAGGTCAAAGCCCTGCAGAGAGTCTTTGTCTCTGCCGCGTCGGAGTGTCCCTTGGACAAACAGGGGAGAATTTTGTTGCCCCCCACCTTGCGAGATTACGCCGGTCTTCAAAAAGAAGCGGTGCTGGTCGGCATGACCCAGCGGATCGAAATCTGGTCCGCCGATCGTTGGAAAAAAGTATTTGAGGAGTCGCAAAAAACTTTGGAAATGAAACCGGATAAATTAGCGGAGCTGGGACTATGATGTGGTGGGTTAGCCCGCAAAGCGGGCGAGAGGGGGAGGCTCCGTGGGCTTTGCCCACGGAGGGGGCGACGCGAGCCCCTAAAGAAGCCGAGTCGCAAAAAACTTTGGAATTGAAGCCCGACAAATTAGCCGAGTTGGGTTTGTAGGTCATTGGTCCATGGTCCTTTGTCCATGGTCAGCAGTTAGGGAGGGGGGGACATGTTCGGACTCAAACAGCTCAACGACATTCTCGTGATGGATGTCTCCGGGGAATTGGGGATCGGAAATGTAAGGCAATTTGACACTCTTTTAACGCAGGTCCTTCGAGAAAGAGTGGGAAGAATGGTCGTTGATTTTTCCAATCTCTCCCATCTTGATTATAAATTGGTCCCCCATCTGGTCGACCGGATGATAGAGGTGCAATGCCAAGGGGGGGAAATCAAGCTGGCCGGCGGCAATAACTACATCTCCAATATTTTGAAAGCCATGGGCTTTGAAGAAGAGCTCTATCCTTCGGTCGAAGACGCGGTGATCAGCTTCGCGCCCATGTCCGAGGAAGAATGGCAATAGAAGAAGAGGTCCATAAGCCGGTTTTGGTTCCTGAAATTTTGGAATTGCTCGATGTCAAGCCTGGAAAGATTTATGTCGATGGAACGCTGGGGGGCGCGGGACACGCCCTTGAAGTTTTGGAAAGATCTTCTCCGGACGGCAAGCTGATCGGAATCGACCGCGACACGGCGATTCTGGAGATCGCCGAAAAGAGATTGAAAAAATTTGGGGAAAGAGTTCGCGTTGTTCACGGCGATTTTTCAGAGCTCAAAAAAATTTTGGAAAGTTTGCATATTCAAAAAGTGGACGGCATCACTCTCGATCTGGGCGTTTCAAGCCTTCAGCTCGACTTGGCTCAAAGGGGTTTCAGTTTCGGCAAAGAGGGGCCTCTCGACATGCGGATGAATCCGCGGGCGGGGGAGACGGTGCTCGAAAAAATTTCAAAAACAGATGAAAAAGAACTGGCGGATATTTTGTTTCGATACGGCGAAGAGCGCCTCTCTTTTAAAATTGCACGCGGTATTTTGTCGAGACTCAAGGAGGGGAGTTTGAAAACGACGCTTGATTTGGCCGAAGTCGCCTGGAACGCCTATCCGCCGCGGGTCCGGCACAAGAGGCCCCATCCGGCCACCCGCACGTTTCAGGCCCTTCGCATCTGGGTCAACAAAGAGATGCAAAATCTGGAATCTTTTTTGAACGAGGCTCCGCATCTGTTGGGAGCGGGGGGCCGCGTGGCGGTCATCAGCTATCACTCTTTGGAAGACCGGCTCGTGAAGCACTCCTTTCGGAAATGGGCGGCGGGAGAAACTTTTGAGATTTTGACAAAAAGGCCGATTGTGCCGACCGATGAAGAAGTGGAAAAAAATCCGAGGGCCCGTTCCGCGAAACTGCGGGGCCTTTTGAGGTGTTCTTAAATGAGACAATACAAGCGCATCCTCCAGATTTTGGTCGTTTTGAGCTTGGCTCTTTTGTACGCCGGTTCCCGCATTAAAATGGTGGAACTGGGATACGAAGTTTCGAGAGTGAAATCGGAAATTTCAGAAATGAAACGCGAGAACGCGCTGCTTCGGTCCAGGGTGGCGCAGGGAAAATCGGCCGACCGTCTCAGCCAGTGGGCCATAAAATTGGGAATGACAACGCCCGGCGCCGACAGAGTATTGTTTTTGGATAAATAAAATTTATGTCGATCCGATTTGCGAATCCGACTTCGGAAAGAAGACATAAGGCGCAAAAGAGGCTTCGGATTTTTTATATCGCGCTTTGCGTCGGATATGGCGTGATTTTGGCGCGGGGGTTGAATTTGATGCTGCAGGATAACCAGAAGCTGGAGAAGATCGCCATGAAACAATACCGCGCGGCCATTCAAAGGGCCACCGATAGAAACCGCATTCTGGACGGCAAAGGGCGCGAGATGGCGATCAGCGTTCCGGCCTGGTCGCTCTATTCCGATCCCCGCGGCGTGAAAGACCCTTCGGCCGCGGCCGGCGCCTTGAGCCCGATTTTGGGAATGGCCAAAAGGGATCTCAAGGAAAAACTTTCCGAAAAGAAAAAATTCGTCTGGCTCAAACGCCGCATAGACGCAAGCCAAATGGAAAAAGTGCGGCGCTTGAATCTTCCCGGTATTCACAATCTCAAAGAGAACATGCGTTTTTATCCGCACGGCAAGCTGGCCGCGACCGTTTTGGGCGCTGTAGGGAGCGATTCGCAGGCTTTGGGCGGCATTGAGGCGGCCTATGATTCCTACTTGATGATCGCCTCGGATACCGGCGTTTATCTTAAAGACGCGAGGGGCCAGCTCTATGTCACCTCTAACCCCTCTGAAGAGGCGGTGCAAACGGGAGATGTCTATTTGACCCTCGATAAAAATCTCCAGTTTTTCGCCGAGCAAGAGCTGTCGTCCGCCGTGCGGGAACACAATGCCAGGGCCGGTGTCGCTCTGATGATGGATCCCAAAACAGGCGCGATTCTGGCCATGGCCAACCATCCCTCCTTTGATCCCAACAAACCCGACTTTAATTTCAGCTCATGGCGCAACAGAACGGTTACCGATACTTATGAACCGGGCTCCACTTTCAAAGTCATCACCGCCGCGGCGGCGTTGGAGACGGGCGTTATTTCGCCGTCCGAAAAAATCTTTTGCGAAAACGGGGCCTATTCCCTGGCCGGCGGCCATGTTATCAACGATCATGATCGTTATGAATGGTTGAACCTGGGGGAAATTATCAAATTTTCCAGCAACGTCGGCGTCTATAAAATCAGCCAAAAATTGGGGAGAGAAAAATTTTATCATACGATCCGGTCGTTTGGTTTTGGGGAAAAAACCGGCATCGATTTTCCGGGAGAGGTTTCCGGTCTGGTCCGTCCCGTGCAAAAATGGAGGCCGATTGAAACGGGGACCATTTCTTTCGGACAGGGGATCGGCGTCACCTCTGTGCAGCTTTTGTCGGCCGTTTCGGCCATCGCCAACGGAGGCGTTCGCATGCGCCCGCACCTTGTTGAAAAGGTGGTCGGCAAAAATGGGGATATTCTTTATCAAGCGGAGCACACCGTTTTGAACCGGCCCATTCGTCCTGAAACCGCCGCATTAATCACCCGCATGATGCAAGGGGTGGTCGAAGAGGGGGGGACTGCGATGGCTGCGGCCATTCCCGAATATCCGGTGGCGGGGAAAACCGGAACGGCTCAAAAGGTCGATCCCAAATCGGGGGCTTATTTCAACGGAAAATATATCGCCTCTTTTATCGGTTTTGCCCCTGCCGATAATCCGCGGCTGGCCATGCTCGTTTGGCTGGATGAACCTTCCGGCGGGCATTACGGCGGGGTCGTTGCCGCCCCCGTTTTCAAGGCGGTGATGCAAAAAGCGCTTAAACTGCTGGGTGTGCCGCCCCAAGGCCAAAAAGGGGTTTTGTTTGCCAAGGGGGGTGTGGCCCCGGCTCCCGCCAATCTGGATGCCAGCATGACAAAAGAGGGGGACCAATTCAAAGTGCCCGATTTTCACGGCGTTTCCTTGAGGCATGCCTTAAAAGCGGCGGGGCATTTTCCCGTGGAGATGGAGTTCAAAGGGAGGGGAGAGGCAGTTTCCCAGAGCCCTCCAGCCGGGGCTTTGGTGTCTTCGGGGGCCAAAATTTATGTTGAATTTGAACCGCTTTATTGACACTGCACAGAGGTCAAAAATGAAGCTGGGACAATTATTACAAGGATTAAAGCGGCTCTCTTTTTCAGGGGACGAGACCCTCAACATCACCGATCTGGCCTACCATACCGCCAAGGTCAAACCGGGGAGCTGTTTTGCGGCCATTTCCGGCTTCAAGACCGACGGCCTCCAATATGTGGGGGAGGCTCTCCGCCGGGGGGCCACGGCGGTGATTGTGGAGAGGGACATCGCGGTTCCAAAAAATGTTTCCAAAATCATTGTGGAAGATTCCAGAGATTGTCTGGCAAGACTTTCCGCCATGATGTTCGGGGAGCCGACTAAAAATTTAAGATTGGTCGGCATCACCGGCACCAACGGCAAGACGACAACCGCCTATTTGATTGATTCCGTCTGGCGGGCGGCGGGTTTGAAAACGGGGCTTTTGAGCACGGTGGCCTATCGCGTGGGGGATCAGCTGCTTGAGGCGGAGCGGACCACTCCCGAATCGTATGATTTGCAAAAGATGTTTCAGCAAATGGTGAAACAGGGGGTGAGTGATTGCGTGATGGAAGTGACCTCTCACGCGCTTGATTTAAAGCGGGTGGTCGGCTGTCATTTTGATGGGGCCATTTTTACCAATCTTTCCCAGGATCATCTCGATTACCACAAAGACATGGAGCATTATTTTGCCTGCAAAGCAAAATTGTTCCGCGAACGCTTGGTGGTGAGTGAAAAAAGATCGCTCTTTGCCGTTTTGAATTGGGATGACTCTTACGGCAGAACATTGGCCGGAGGTTTGCCGGCAAAAATTTGGCGGTACAGTTTGAAAGAGGGGGTGGAAGTCGGGGTGCGCCGGATGGAAGCGGGTTGGCACGGTCTCAAAATGGATGTCGCCACTCCGCAAGGACTTTTGACTTTATCATCCCCTTTGATCGGGGAGTTTAACGCGAGCAATATTTTGGGCGGGGTTGCCGCTTCCTTGGCGATGGAAATTCCGTTGGATCAGATTGCGCTTGGGGTTGCCTCTTTTGAAGGGGTGCCGGGGCGGTTGGAAAAAATAAAAAACAACCGCGGGATTCATGTCTTTGTCGATTATGCGCACACCCCCAAGGCGCTGGAAAATGTCTTGCACGCGCTTAAGGCTTTGAATCCGAAAAAAATCGTCACCGTTTTCGGCTGCGGCGGCGATCG
>JAUYJH010000097.1 GCA_030688705.1 Deltaproteobacteria bacterium | reverse complement strand
CGATCGGAAACCTCGAAGACATTTCTTTTCGAGCTTTGAAGATTCTTAAAGAGGTCCATTGCATTGTCGCCGAAGATACCAGGCACACCCGAAAACTGTTGACCCATTACGATATCCACACCCCGCTGATCAGTTTTTTTGAGCACAAGGAAGAAGGCAAATTGGAACCGATTTTGGCCCGGCTTCAAGGGGGGGAGAATCTGGCTCTGGTCAGTGATGCCGGAACCCCCAGCATTTCCGACCCGGGGTTTAGGCTGGTACGGGCGGCCATTGCGGCGGGAATTACCGTGATCCCCATTCCGGGGCCGTGTGCCGCGATAGCGGCCTTGGGGGCCTCGGGGCTTCCCACGGATCATTTTTTCTTTGTCGGGTTTTTGCCCGAAAAACCGGGGAAAAGAAAAAAGCAGATCGAATATTTGGCGGGCCTGCCGCATACGCTGGTGCTCTATCTTTCCGTTTGGAAAGCGCAAAAGCAGGTTGAAGAACTTGCGGCTGTTCTGGGTGAAAGACTCTGTTGCATGGGGCGCGAGATCACCAAGCTCCACGAGGAGTTTTGGCGGGGCCGCTTGAGCGCCTTGTCTGAAAAAATCGCCAAACATCCTCCAAAGGGGGAGATAACGCTGATCATTGCCGGTAAGGAGTAATATGATCTTGGCAGAGGTTGCCCAAAGACTCGGATTAACCGATGTCGTGCTGAAAAAATATCCGTCGCCGGTTTTAAAAGGGAAATGGTCTTGCTATAAAATATCTCTGGAGAGGGCCCTCCGGAAGAAATCCCGTTTTTTGGCTATTATTGACCTGCCTCAAAAGATTCCATTCCGGATCTTTATTCAGAGCGAGAAACGAAAAACATCTCTCAAGCCGATTGCCGAGCTGAAGCTGGTGACAACGGGATATAATTTGTTTGATGCCGCTTTTCTTTTACTTGCCGGGGAACCGGCCGTGGCACAAGCGGTCTTTCAGCCCTATTTATGCGGGAAAATTTTGTCGCAGAACCTCAAAGATTGGCAGATGGACATTCATGACCGGGAAGCCCATCTCGATTTGCGCATGGAGAGTCTGGAGGCAAAGTCGATCGCGGAATTGCTTAAGGTCCTCTTTGAGATTTTGAACGCGCTCCATGCGGCCCATTCCCTTTAGGGTCACTTGGGCGGGTTTTCCTCAAACTCGGCGTCGACCACTTTTTCATCTTTTTTGGCCTCTTTGGTTTCCCCGCCCCCTTGAGAGCCGTCACCGGGCTGTTCCGGTTTCCCTTGAGCCCCCGCGGCGGAAGCCTGTTTGTACATGATTTCGGCCAGTTTATGAGAGGCTTGTGTCAAAGCCTCTGTGGTTGATTTGATGGACTCGGTATTTTTTTCTTCGAGGGCTTTTTTGCAGGCGGCCAAAGCCTCTTCCACTTTTTTGACATCCTCCGCAGGAAGTTTGTCTTTGTTATCACTCAATGTTTTTTCCGTTGTGTAGACCAACGCATCGGCTTGATTACGAGTCTCAATTTCGGCTTTTCGTTTTTTGTCTTCCGCTTCGTGCGATTGTGCATCCTTCACCATTTTATCGACTTCCTCTTTTGACAGTCCGCTGGAGGCCTCGATCCGAATTTTTTGTTCCTTATTGGTGGCCTTGTCTTTTGCGGCCACATGGACGATGCCATTCGCATCAATATCAAAAGTCACTTCCACCTGCGGAATGCCGCGCGGGGCGGGGGGGATGCCATCCAAAATAAATTTTCCGAGTGTCCGGTTGTCGGTGGACATATCGCGCTCTCCCTGAAGGACATTAATTTCAACACTGGTCTGGCTGTCGGCCGCGGTTGAAAAAACCTGGCTCTTGCGTGTGGGGATGGTGGTATTGCGATCGATCAGCTTGGTCATAACGCCGCCCAAGGTTTCAATACCCAATGACAGCGGAGTGACATCCAGCAGCAGCACATCTTTGACATCGCCTTGAAGCACGCCGGCCTGAACGGCGGCGCCGACCGCCACCACTTCATCAGGGTTGACCCCTTTGTGCGGCTCTCTGCCGAAGAAAGTTTTCACAATCTCCTGAATTTTGGGAATGCGGGTCGATCCGCCGACCAACACGACTTCATCGACATCCGCGGCTTTCAGGTTGGCATCGGCCAGGGCTTTTTTGCACGGCTCCAAAGTCTTGTCGAGAATATCGCCGGCCAGCGCTTCAAATTTGGCGCGGGTCAGTTTCAAGACCATATGTTTCGGGCCCGTCTGGTCTGCCGTCAGGAAGGGGAGATTGATTTCCGTTTCGAGCGTGGAAGAGAGTTCGATCTTGGCTTTTTCCGCCGCTTCGCGCAGACGCTGTAAAACCATTTTGTCTTTGCTGACATCCAAGCCGGTGTCTTTTTTGAATTCCGCGATCAGATATTCCATGATTTTTTGATCGATATTGTCGCCGCCCAAATGGGTATCGCCGTTGGTGGAGATCACCTCCACGATATTTTCGCCGACTTCCAGAATGGAGACATCAAACGTGCCGCCGCCAAAATCGAAAACGGCGATTTTGTGTTCTTTTGATTTGTCCATGCCGTAGGCCAAAGCCGCGGCAGTCGGTTCATTGATGATTCTTTTGACATCCAGACCCGCGATTTTCCCCGCGTCTTTGGTGGCCTGCCGCTGACTGTCGTTGAAATAGGCGGGAACGGTAATGACCGCTTCGGTCACTTTTTCGCCCAAATAAGCCTCCGCGGCCTTTTTCAATTTCATTAAAACCTGCGCTGAAATTTCGGGAGGAGAGAGATCTTTGCCGTCGACTTCAACCATGGCGTCATCATTGGCGGCCTTGACCACTTTGTAGGGGACAATCCGGATTTCTTCGGGGACTTCATTAAACTTTCTCCCCATGAAACGTTTTATGGAATAAATGGTTTTTTCAGGATTGGTGATCGCCTGCCGTTTTGCCGGCTGGCCGACCAAAATCTGTCCGTCAGGCTGATACCCCACGACAGAAGGAGTGAGTCTCGAACCCTCTTCATTATGAATGACTTTCGGTTCGCCCCCTTCCATCACCGCCACCACCGAGTTTGTCGTTCCCAAATCGATTCCGATCATCTTTGCCATATTCGTTTCTCCTTAAAATGTAGAATGAAGTATTGGCATATATGGGCCCCTGTTTCAAAAAGTCAACCCGTAATCCCCTACCTGGTAGGGAAGGGGGCTCACCCTACCAGGTAGGGAAATTTGTCTTGACTTATTTTCAAAAGCCCACAGATATTGAACGCTTATGACGACCAAAAAGGATTACTATGAAATTTTGGGGCTCCAAAAAGAGGCTGACTTAAGCCAGATCAAAAAGGCCTATCGCCAGAAGGCACTCGAATTTCATCCCGACAGAAATCAGCACGACCCGGAAGCCGAAGAAAAATTCAAAGAGGCTTCCGAGGCCTATGAAGTTTTAAGCGATCCGCAAAAGCGCCAAATTTATGACCAATGGGGCCATCAAGGGTTGCAGGGGAGAGGCTTTCACGGTTTTGACCGGGTCGATGATATTTTCACTTCGTTCAGCGATGTTTTTGAAGATTTTTTTGGGAGTGGATTCGGTTTTGGTTCCGCACGTTCCGGCAGACACCGCGGGCGGGGACGCCACGGTGGTGATCTGGAGGCCTCGATAAAAATTAAATTTGAAGAGGCGGTGTTCGGAACCAAAAAAGAGGTGGAAGTTTATAAAGAAACTCCGTGCGAGGCCTGCGCGGGGAAAGGTTCCAAATCGGGCAAAATGTCGGCCTGCGCCACCTGCGGCGGTTCGGGACGTGTCGCCCATTCTCAAGGGTTTTTCATGATTCAAACCGCCTGTCCGCGGTGTCATGGGGAGGGGGAGTTTATGGCGGATCCCTGTGACGAATGCCGCGGCCAGGGAAGGGTGAGAAAGAAAAAAGAGATTGCGGTGAAAGTGCCGGCCGGCGTGGAAAACGGCATGCGGCTGATTTTGAGGGGCGAGGGAAATGCCGGCGTTCAGGGGGGGCATCCGGGGGACTTGTACGTTCAAGTACAGGTGGAGCCCCACCCCTTTTTTAAGCGCCATGGGGACGATATCCATTGCAGTCTTCCGGTTTCCATGGTGCGGGCCGCGATGGGAATAAAAATTAAAATCCCAACGCTGGAAGGGGAGGAAGAAATCAGGATTGAAGAGGGGACCGACAGCGGACACGAGGTTCGTTTAAGGAAAAGAGGCGTTGCCAATGTTCACACGGGCCGCCGCGGGGATCAGGTTATAAAAATTGTCGTGGAAACCCCGAAAAAACTCTCCAAAAAACAAAAACAGATTTTGGAAGAATTCTTGAAATCCGAGGAAAAATGAAACCAAATCTGGATGTTCGTATCGGAACCCTGTCTGTCGCGGATGGAACCAAAATTCATTTTGAGCATTGGAGCCCCCAAAAAATCGAAAAAGTGCTTCTGTTCATACATGGTTTGGGGGATCACAGCGGACGCTACGCGCCGTTTGTCGAATACTTCACGAAGCAGGGTTATAAAGTCTGCCTCTATGATCAAAGGGGTCACGGCAAATCGGAAGGGCCTCGCGTTTATCTGGACCGGTTTGAAATATTGCTGGACGATTTGGATCAAGTTGTCCATTTTTTCCGGAAAGAGACTCCGGAGGGGCTTCCTTGGTATGTGGTCGGCCACAGCCTTGGCGGACAGATCCTTTTGAATTATCTGGCAAGGCGCCCCACGCTTTTTCGCGCCGCCTGTGCCGCCTCCCCCAATCTGGACGTGGCCCTAAAAATACCGGCATGGCAGAAAAAGATCGGGAAAAAAATGAAGGATGTCTGGCCCGGGTTGAAAATAACGGGGGCCGCCAATCCGGAACTTTTAAGCCATGACCCCAAAATCGTAAAAACCTTCATGAAAGACCCGCTTGTTTCTCCCTATGTGACGGCCAGAATGGGAGATGAAATTCTGAAAAATCTGGAGACGATTTTTTCTCTTACCACCCTCCTTTCCACTCCCCTTTTAATGGTCCACGGTTCTTCCGATCATTATTGCTCTCTGGACGGGACGCGCCGTTTCTACAACGAATTGGTCCTTGCGCAAAAAGAACTAAAGATTTATGAGGGAATGTATCATGAATTGCTTAATGAAATCATCCACGAGACGGTTTTTAAAGATATCCACGCATGGTTTGAAAGGTGCTCTTAGCCTTGTTTTGGTTTTGAGTGTTGTCGCCGGCGCCGCTTTTGCGGGATATCCGTCATCCTATAAAAAATATCTCGGCTCTCTTAGAGAGTGGACCCGCCACAAGCAGTGGTATTCGCCAAAAACCATGCAGGCCGAGATGCTCTGGCATGCCACTTATTTCAGCCCGGATTTTCGCCGGATGTATACGAAAGAGATCATCAAACGAAAATATATGGACCCCGTGGAGGCGGCGCAGTTCGTGGCCCAGCAGGAGAGAGAACAGGCCGCGAGCGACGCGTTTTTTATCGGTCTCTATACTATCAAGGCGTATCGGGAATTTTCGATGGGCGAGGAATCTTTTTGGGAGGCGGTGTTGATTCCTGAAAGCGGTGAAGAGATCAAGGCGATCGGCGTTGAAAAAATCGATGTCAAACCGCTTGAAAAGATTTTATTTCCTTATTTGGGGAGATGGTCGAAAGGTTACAGGGTCCGCTTTCCCAAAGTGGATGCCGGCCAAACGTTTACCCTTGTTTTGCGCAGTGTCATCGGAACGACAGAACTTAAATGGAATTTAGACGCCGATGCCAAGCACTCGTTGGAATCCCTTGAAGCCCCTTTCCAGGGCGAGGGAGAATAAATTAACCAAATTATCCGCTCCAGCTTTACATAAATAATCTTACACGACCCAACAGGATTGGGGCGATGCAACCCCGATTATAACAACAGCCGATTTGCTCGGGGCGCGGGTTGTGGACTGGCATTGTTGCGCCAGCCCTGAATGGTTAAAATTCTAAGCACGAAATCCTAAATTCTAAACAATTTCTAATTTTCCAAACTACAAATTTCAAACCGTTGTTTGAATATTAAAATTTGGAATTTAGAATTTGTTTAGGATTTAGATATTCGAATTTAGGATTTTTCCGCTGAATAGCCCGACTGGGCGCTGAATTTTCAAACTCATATCCTGGAGGCCATTTTGACAAGACCCGTCGCTGACTAAACAGTCCAACGCAGTTTCAATTCTCTGGCCGCTTTGACTTCGTCGAGCCGGCTTCGGAAAGTGTTGTGGGGGGCTTTTTTGACAAGCTCCGGATTTTCTTCACATTCTTTGGCGATTTTTTGCATCGCCTCGATAAATTGATCAAGCGAGGCTTTCGGTTCGCTCTCGGTCGGTTCGATCATCATCGCCCCGTGAACGATCAGCGGAAAATAAATGGTGAACGGGTGAAAGCCATAATCCATGAGGCGCTTTGAAATATCCAAAGTCTTGATCTCTTTTTCTTTTTGAAACTTGTCGCTAAAAACACATTCATGGAGCGAAGGCTTGGAATAGGGGAGATGATACGCACCCTCCAACCCTTTACGAATATAATTGGAATTTAAAACCGCCATCTCGGAAATATGCCTTAAACCTTGCGGCCCAAATTCACGAATATAGGCATAAGCCCTGACCAACATCCCAAAATTGCCAAAATAAGCCTTCACACGCCCTATAGATTGGGGGCGTTCCCGTTCCACTTTAAAGGTTCCATTTTCCTTTATAATTAAAGGGGTTGGGAGGAAAGGTTCCAGCTTTTTCTTAACCCCTACCGGTCCGGCCCCGGGGCCGCCCCCCCCGTGAGGGGTTGAGAAGGTTTTATGAAGATTAAAGTGCAAAACATCGATGCCGGCCTCGCCCAATTTTACAATTCCCAAAAGGGCATTGAGATTCGCTCCGTCGCAATAAACCAATCCCCCCTTTTTGTGGACGATCTCGCAGATCTCCTGAATATTTTCTTCAAAAATACCGAGCGTGTTGGGATTGGTGACCATGAGGGCGGCCACATTATCATCCATGACCGCTTTGACGGCATCGGCCGTCAGGATCCCGTCTTTGTTCGAAGGAAGCGTCACCACATCATATTGGCAGATGGCGGCCGATGCCGGATTGGTGCCGTGCGCGCTGTCGGGGATGATCACTTTTTTGCGCGGATTCCCTTTCGCGGTGTGGTAGGCGCGAATCATCAGCATGCCGGTCAGCTCTCCGTGCGAACCGGCGGCCGGCCACGGCGTTACAAAATCCATGCCGCTGATTTCGGCCAGATAATTTTGCAGTTCATAAATCAGTTTTAAATTTCCCTGCATCGCCTCCGGGCTGGCCAGTGGATGCGAATTGGCAAAACCGGAAATGCGCGCGGCAGCCTCCGTGGTTTTGGGATTGTATTTCATGGTGCAGGAGCCCAAAGGGAAAAGCCCCGCGTCTTTGCAATAATTCTGCTGGGAGAGCCGCACAAAGTGGCGAACACTATCGACCTCCGAGATTTCAGGCAGGGCCGCCTCTTTTTGGCGAAGAATATTTTTGGAAAGTTTTGTTTTGGGGTCTGTCTCCGGCACGTCGGGTGCCGGCAAAGAAAAGCCGATGCGGCCCGGGACGCTCTGTTCAAAGAGCAGGCCTTCTTCCAAAATCAAACCTGTGGCGCCGGGTGTGCTCATGATTGCAAGGCCCCTTTCAGTTCCACCGCCAACGCGTCGATATCCTCTTTGGAGTTTAATTCGGTTACGTTGACCAAGAGACAATGATGCAGACTGCGGTACCAGCGTTCCAGAGGAATGCCGCCGTCGAACCCGCTTTTTCTCAATTCAGATAAAACAGTGTCAGCCGGTCTTGGCAATGTCAGAACAAATTCATTGAAAGTGGCTGATTCAGGATGCGTCAACCGCACTCCGGGGACCGCCGCCAATTTTTGTTTGGCATATTCCGCTTTTTGCCAGTTCAGCTCCGCCAATTTTTTAAACCCCTGTTTTCCGAGAAGCGAGAGATAGATTGTCATCTGCGTGGCGCACAAAGCCTGATTGGTGCAGATGTTGGAGGTGGCCTTCTCTCGGCGGATATGTTGTTCGCGCGTGGAAAGGGTCAGTACAAAACCGCGCCGGCCTTTGCTGTCTGTCGTCATGCCGCACAGGCGCCCCGGCATCTGGCGGACAAATTCATTTTTGGAGGCAAAGAGTCCGACAAACGGCCCGCCAAAAGAGGGACTCAAACCCAAGGATTGCCCCTCACCGCAGACGATATCGGCCCCATAAGCCCCCGGCGATTCAAAAAGCCCCAGACTCAACGGTTCTTGTACGCAAAAAATGACAAGCCCCCCCGCGGCATGGACCTTTTCAATAATATCGCGCGTCTCTTCGACGATGCCGAAAAAATTGGGATAGGGGATAATACAGGCGGCGAGATCTTCGTTCAGATAATCATTCAGAGAGCCGCGATCGATGCCGCCATTTGCGGCATAGGGTGTTTCCACCAGATGATCCCCAAAACCTTGCAAGATGGTTTGCACCACCTGCCGGTATTCGGGGTGGATGGCCAAAGGGATCAGAACCGTTTTCCGGTTTTTGCCGATCCGTCGCGCCATGAGAACCGCTTCCGCCAGAGCGGTGGAACCATCGTACAAAGAAGCATTGGCGACCTCCATTCCGTACATCTCGGCCACCATCGTTTGAAATTCAAACATCACCTGAAGCGTTCCCTGGGCGATTTCGGGTTGGTAAGGGGTGTACGGGGTCAAAAATTCAGAACGGCGAATCAAATCTCCCACCGCAGAAGGAATGTAATGACGATAAACGCCGCCCCCCAAACACGACCGTGAACGGGAAAGGGTATGGTTTTCCCCGGCCAGCGATTCCATGTGATGGAGCAGGGTCATCTCGTCCATCGCCGCCGGCAGTTTCAGCGGCTCGTTTTGGATGAGGGAGTCGGGGATCGATTGAAACAGCTCGTCGATGCTCCTCTTCCCTTGAGACTTGAGCATTGCCTGAATCTCTTCGTTCGTATGCGGAATGTAGCGCATGGTGGTGAGCCTGTCGAACTAGGCCGTCTCTTCCTTGATGTAGGCCTGATACTGGGCGGCGTCCATCAGGTCTTCCATTTCTTTCGGGTTGGCAATTTTGACACGGATCAGCCAGCCTTCCTCGTAACAGTCTTCATTGATCGTTTCCGGATTATCGGTCAGAGGATCATTGATCTCAACCACTTTGCCGGTCAAAGCCCCGTAAATATCGCTGACCGCCTTTACCGATTCGACCACGCCGAACGGTTCCCCTTTTTCAATTTCTTCGCCTTCTTCGGGGAGTTCCAGATAGACAATATCCCCCAGTTGTTCCTGGGCGTAATCGCTGACGCCCATGGTGGCCGTGTCTCCCTTGACGCGGACCCATTCATGTTCTTTGGTGTATTTCAGGTCATCCGGAAATTCCATGGCGCCTCCATTTTGTCATCCTGAGCCTGCAGGGCGAAGCAATCTCTCGGGATTGCCACGGCCCCTTTGGGGCCTCGCAATGACAGCTCATTTTCTTTTATAAAAAGGTACTGCTGTCACCTCTGCTAACTTTTGGGTCCCTCTAATGTCAATGTTAAATTTTGTCCCGATAGGTGAAAAAACGGTTGGAACAAAGCCAAGACCGATTCCTATCTGCAGCGTCGGTGAAAAAGTGCCGCTCGTTACAAAGCCGATTTGGCTTTTGCCGTCGGTTAAGGGGCAGGCTTGCCGGGGGATTCCCTTGTCGATCATTTTGAAGCCGACAATCTGGCGCTTTAACCCTCCCTCTTTGATTTTTTTTAAGGCCTGTTTGCCGATAAAATCGAAAGGCTTGTCGAGCTTGACCACCCAGCTTAAACCGGCTTCCAAAGGGTTTGTCTCGTCATTGATTTCATGACCGTAAAGACTCAAACGCGCTTCCAGCCGCAAAGTATCTCTGGCGCCGAGACCGGTCGGTTTCAATCCGAGCGGGGCTCCCGCTTTGAGTAGGGCCTGCCATAGCGTGACCGCTTGATCGGCCGGACAAAAAATTTCAAAGCCGTCTTCGCCGGTGTAACCGGTTCGGGCGATCGTGCAATTTTTAACTCCGAACAGCTCTCCTTCAAAAAAATGAAACGGTTTTAAATCGGTTTTTATAATTTCTTTTGCCTTGGGGCCTTGAAGGGCGAGCAGGGCTGTCTGATCGCTGATATTGCGTATTGCGTATTGCGTTCTGCGTCCCGTGTTTTTTTGTATCCATTGCCAATCTTTTTCAATGTTAGAGGCATTGACCACCATCACAAATTTTTCGGGATTGAAGCGATAGACCAGAATGTCATCGACGATACCGCCGTTTTCATTACAGAGCATTGAATATTGCGCTTGGCCGTCGGTTAATTTGGAAACGCTGTTGGGGGTTAAGTATTCCAGAAAGGGGAGGGCATCGGGGCCGGTGAATTCAAATTCCCCCATGTGGCTGACATCAAAAAGACCGGCCGCTTTGCGGACGGCATTGTGTTCCTCGACCACGCCGGAATATTGGACCGGCATATCAAAGCCGGCAAAATCGACGATGCGGGCGTTGCATTTTACATGTTCTTCATAAAGCGGCGTTCGTTTGGCCATAAACTCTCCTTGATGTGTCATTCTGAGCACATTCACTCCGTTCAGTGTAAACTCCGCGAAGAATCCCGGTATAACCGAGATCCTTCACTACGTACAGGATGACAACTTGCAAGCCTCCAATGTATTTTTCAAAAGCATCGCGATCGTCATCGGGCCGACACCGCCGGGAACGGGGGTGATGAAAGCGGCCCGTTTGGATGCCGATTCGTAATCGACATCGCCGCAGATTTTGCCGTCGGGTAAACGGTGGATGCCGACATCGATTACAATCGCCCCTTTTTTAATCCAATCGCCCTGAATAAATTTTGGTTTTCCCAATGCGGCCACAACAATATCGGCCTTTCCGATCATTTCGGGCAGATTTTGCGTCTGGCTGTGACAGACCGTTACCGTGGCATCTTTATGGAGCAAAAGAAGGGCGCACGGTTTGCCGACGATGTCGGAGCGCCCCACCACGCAGACATTTTTTCCGGCGATTTTTGTTCCGGTGCTCTCAATCAGGGCAATCACCCCTTGCGGCGTGCACGGTTTTAAGCCTGAAAGTTTTAAAGCCAGCCGCCCCATATTCTCCGGATGCAAACCATCGACATCTTTTTTGGGATGGATCGCCTTCAAAATATTTTGGGTGTTGAGGTGTTTCGGAAGAGGGAGTTGGACCAAAATCCCGTGGACTTTCGGGTCGGCATTGAGCCGGTCGATGACCGCCAACAGCTCTTTTTCAGATGTTTTTTCAGGGAGTTTTTCGAGAAAATTTACAATGCCTGTCTCTTCACAAGCCTTTTTTTTATTGCCGACATAGATTTGGGAGGCCGGATTTTCCCCCACGAGAATAAATGCCAAACCGGGATGGACCCCATTGGCTTTCAGCGCACGCACCTCTTCGGCCACTTCCGCGCGGATTTTTTGCGCCAACGCTTTTCCATCCATTATTTTGGCCATTTTAATATTTCCCTCTCCCCTTGAGGGAGAGGGTTGGGGTGAGGGGAAGAACTAACTTTGTTTATAGGGGGTGTCAATCGGAATGTCCTTTTTGAGGGAATCAATCACTTCACCGCGCAAACGGTGAAAAAAAGTCTGCAATTTTTTTAATGTGAGCGGTTTCACCATTTGTGGCAGAAGGGTAAATGTATCGACATCGGCAATAATTTTGGCCCATTGGAAAGGCTCCAATCCCCCATCTTTTATTTGGCCCAGTTTGAAGAGTTCCATGATGTCAAAATTAAGATACGGCTTCAAAAAATAGAGATCGACATAATCTTTCGGTTCGAGCCTTCCATAAATAGTGGTGATCTTGTTGACCGCGATGTTTTTTGGGTCATCCACCATAAAATTATCGATGAGCTGCGGGGTACCGACCCGAAAATCGATATCTCGCACCACATCCACCCGCAATTCTTTGTTGATGAGCCAGCGACGAAAAGTTGGAGAACTCCGCTCTTTTTCAATGCGCAAACCCTTTGCCTTAAAAGCATCTTCAATAAGCGGTTCCACCTCATGAATATCAATGGAATGGGTAAAAAAATCGAGATCGATGGAGAGGCGGTGTTGCAAATAAAATGCGGACAATGCGGTGCCGCCTGTCAAATAGAAGTGGCGTTTTAGTTCCGGCACCGAAAAAAAAACTTGCAATGTTTTATGCTGAAGAGGGGTCAGAATTTTCATCCGTTTTCCTCCATCGTTTGAAAGCATATTCCCAATGTTTTTTTGTTTTTGCCGATAGGCGCAAGTGCGGCAAATCGTGTTCGATTATTTCAGGCGACAAATAATGCCAGACCTCCGCCCATTTGGCATGCTCCAGAATTTTGGCCACGAGCCAGAGGCGCTCTTTTTGCGGGCCTTGTAAGATTTCAAAAATCTCTTCTTCGTTGAGTTTATATTCCCACAAAAAAGAGGGGGATGGAGGTCCCGCCGCCAAAGACCGATTTTTTCGAATGTATTCCCGTAAGGCCACCCGCACAAGGCTCGAAAAATGGTTTAAGTTGGGGTGAGAGGCTATGAAACTATCCAAAGCTTGGTTTTCCTCCCCCGTCAGTCGAACAGTTCTTAAATTACTCTTTAATTTCATAATATTATATGTATTACAAATTTGACAAAATTGCAACCCCCAAATCCCTACCTGGTAGGGAACCCCCCTTCTGCTACCTGGTAGGGGAAGGAAAGGGAAAATGTGTCGTAGCCCAGTCAATATGTCAGGGTAGGTGACAGGGTATTTTGTTTCCATGGTATGATTCCTTCTTTCATTTTTGGGGTATCCCTCAGATCGTTTGCGTCCGAGATCGTTTGTCTATGGGCCTTTAATTGAATTGTTT
>JAUYJH010000096.1 GCA_030688705.1 Deltaproteobacteria bacterium | reverse complement strand
ATGATAGCCGCCGATGGTTTTGGCCAGAGCCTTTGCGGCTCTTTCCAAATCAGCTTCCGTTGGGGCCGTCACTTCCCTTTGAATGGTTGCGTTGTAACAGATACTTCCGTTTTCACAGTGTCTGCCGCTATAGACTGCCGTGTTGGTAACATTTCCCATCTTTCCTCCTTTTGCTCCCTCTATTAACACTATCGGCAGATCTCTAAAAAAGTTGCCTGGTATTTAGCATTTTATTTATCATTGATTGAAATCGGATAACAAGTTGGTATTGTGGGGTCGTGAAGAATTTCTATCAAATTTTGGGGGTGGCCAAGGGGGCATCAGAAAGCGAAATTAAAAAGTCCTATAGAAGGCTCGCCAAGCAGTATCATCCCGATGTGAATAAAGACAAAGGGGCGGAAGAAAAATTCAAAGAGATATCAGAGGCTTATAACGTTTTGTCCGATCCCGAAAAAAAGAAACAATACGACACATTCGGCGCTTATGGTCCTCAATTTGCGGGGGCGCAGGGTCCCTTTGGCGGACAGGGAGCCCAAGGCCCGGGGGGCTTTCATTGGGAGTTCAGGCAGGGTCCGGGGAGTGGGGCCGGTGGACCGGAAGGGTTTGAATTTGGCAATCTGGGGGATCTATTCGGCGATCTCTTTCAAATGGGAGGAATGCGGCAAAGGGGGCGAGGCCAAAGAGGGGGCCGCCCCGTACCCGGCTTTGACGAAGGGCCGATCAACGGCAAAGATATTTATACAGACATCAACATCGATTTTTTAGAGGCGATCCACGGCACCGGCCGTCAAATGCATCTGCGTAAGGGAAACAAAACCGAAACACTGACCGTAAAGATTCCATCCGGTGTTGATAACGGTTCCAAAGTGAGAGTGGCCGGAAAAGGGGAGCCGGGGCAGATGGGGGGAAAAGCGGGGGATCTTTATTTGAATGTAACCGTCAGACCGCACCCGATTTTTTGGCGCGAAGGGGCCGATATTTATTGCGAAGTTCCGATCACCGTTTATGAAGCCATATTGGGGGGGCAGATTACGGTGCCGACATTGGAGGGAACCGCCAGCATGAAAATTCCGCCTAACACGGCCAGTGACCAGAAATTTCGCCTGAAAGGAAAGGGGGCGTCAATTTTGGGGAAAAAGGGGGAGCACGGAGATCAATACGTTGTCGTTCAAATTGTTCCGCCGAAAAAAATAGACCCTGAACTTGAAAAACTGCTCAAAGCCTGGTCCGAAAAACATCCTTATAATCCCAGAGAATCCTGATTTTTGTCATAGACAAGGGAACATCGCTACTTTATCCATCTAACCCATGTCTAAAAATGTCATCGTGTCTGCCTGCCGAACCCCGATCGGTTCTTTTCTGGGCGCTCTTTCTTCGCTGAAAACTCCACAACTTGGGGCCATTGTCATTCGCGAGGCGGTCGCCAGAGCCGGGCTGAAGCCCGATCAGGTGGATGAAGTGATCATGGGGTGTGTGTTGACGGCGGGGCTCGGCCAGTCGCCAGCGCGCCAAGCCCTTTTGGGTGCCGGTCTTCCGAATAAAGTTGGCGCTCTAACCGTTAACAAAGTCTGCGCCTCGGGGCTTAAAGCAGTCATGCTGGCCGATGAAATGATCAAAAGTGGTGATGCCGAAATTGTGGTGGCCGGCGGCATGGAGTCGATGAGCAACGCCCCCTATCTTTTGCCCAAAGCCCGCCAAGGCCTTCGCCTCGGCAACGCCGAACTGGTCGACAGCATGGTCTTTGACGGCCTTTGGGATATTTATAACAACGTTCATATGGGAAGCTGTGCGGAAATGTGCGCCAAAAAATATTCTTTCAGCCGCGCGGCCCAAGACGAATACGCCGTGGAGAGTTACAATCGGGCCCTCAAAGCCATCGCCGATAAAACATTTGGCGCAGAAATCGTTGCGGCAAACAATGTCGATCAAGATGAAGAACCATCGCGGGTCAAATTTGACAAACTGCCGACATTAAAGCCGGCCTTCGAGAAAGAGGGGACGGTGACTGTCGCCAATGCTTCATCCATTAATGACGGCGCCGCCGCTTGCGTGGTGATGTCTGAAGAAAAAGCAAAAGCGCTTGGCCTAAAGCCGCTCGTAAAAATTATCGGCCATGGCGGTGCTTCGCTTGAGCCGGAGTGGTTTACCATTGCCCCCATCGATGCCATTCATAAAGTGTTGGCAAAACTAAAACTCAAAACAGGGGATATTGATTTATGGGAGATCAATGAGGCCTTCTCCGTCGTGATGCTGGCCATTTTGAAAGAACTCAAACTCGATCCCGAAAAAGTCAACCCGAACGGCGGGGCCGTGGCATTGGGCCACCCCATTGGCGCCAGCGGGGCAAGACTTTTGACGACGCTGATTTATGAAATGAAAAGTCAAAAAGCAAAACGGGGCGTGGTCAGTCTCTGCAACGGCGGCGGTGAAGCGGTCGCGATGGTGGTGGAGGCATTCTAAATGGCCAATCATAAAACAATCGGCATTATCGGCAGCGGGCAGATGGGTTCCGGCATTGCGCAAGTTTGCGCCGTGGCCGGTTTTGATGTTTGGCTCTACGACATCGCCCATGAACAATTGCAAAAGGCGCATAAAAATATCGAAACGTCGCTTGAAAAACTGGCGGCCAAGGGAAAGCTGTTACCGGAAAAGGCCAAAAGCGCCATGCAGCATCTCAACATCACCACCCAATTTGGTGATTTGAAAAAATGTTCTTTGTGCATTGAGGCGGCCACTGAAAAAGAAGCCCTCAAGAAAAAAATATTCAAAGAACTGGATGAATTGACCGGCCCTGAAACCATTTTGGCCACCAATACCTCTTCCATTCCGATCACCGATTTGGCCGCGGCGACAAAAAGGCCCGACAAAATTATCGGGATGCATTTTATGAATCCGGTGCCGCTGATGGCTTTGGTAGAAGTGATTCGCGGCAAAAAAACATCCGACGAAACGCATCAAAAAACAATCGAACTGACCAAAAAATTGGGGAAGACGCCGGTTACCGTTAAAGATAGTCCCGGTTTTGTGATTAACCGAATTTTAGCGCCCATGCTTAACGAAGCCGTTTGGGCTTTGCAGGAAGGGCTGGCAACCAAAGAGGATATCGATACGGCGATGAAGGAGGGCTGTCACTTTCCGATGGGGCCCTTGGCCTTGGCCGATTTTGTCGGCCTCGACACCTGCCTTTTTATTCTGGAAGTGATGCACAAAGATTTAAAGAACGACAAATTCAAGCCGTGCCCGCTGCTTAAAAAATATGTGGAAGAAAAAAAGCTGGGGAGAAAGACGGGCGAGGGGTTTTATTCGTACGCTAGTACGATCGTACGCTAGTACGCTCGAGAGTCCGAGAGTCCGAGAGTCCGATCGTACGAGCGTACAAAAAAGGAACAATATGGATTTTAAACTTAACGAAGACCATCAGCTCATCTATCAAATGGCGCGCGATTTTGCGCAGAAAGAAATTGCGCCAAAAGCGGCGGAGCTGGATGAAAAAGCCGAATTTCCGGCCGCCAATGTCAAAAAAATGTCGGAGCTCGGCTTCATGGGGATGATGGCCCCGGCGGAATACGGCGGCGCCGGCCTCGACATGCTCTCTTATGTTTTGGTCCTCGAAGAAATTGCGGCCGCGTGCGCCTCCACGGCAGTTACGATGTCGGTCAACAATTCGCTTTTTTTGGGTCCCATTTTAAAATTCGGCTCTGAAGAACAAAAGAAAAAATATCTTCCCGATTTTGCCTCCGGAAAAAAACTGGGGGCTTATGCCCTGTCAGAGCCCGGCTCCGGTTCTGATGCCGCGGCCCTTGTCACCACGGCAACACTCAAGGGAGAAAAATATATTTTGAACGGAACCAAAAATTTTATCACCAACGGCCCCCATGCCGATGCGGTGATTGTCTTCACAACCCTCGACAAAACAAAAAAACATAAAGGGATTACCGCCTTCATCGTCGAAAAAAATTCCAAAGGATTTTCTGTCGGCAAAGTTGAAAAAAAATTGGGGATTAAAGCCTCATCAACCTCATCGATTATTTTAGACAACTGCGAAGTACCTACGGCCAATCGTTTGGGCGCAGATGGCGAGGGTTTTAAAATCGCCATGGCCACATTAGATAACGGCCGCATCGGCATTGCCACGCAGGCGCTCGGTATCGGCAAAGGGGCTTTTGATTTTGCAAAACGCTACGCCACAGAGCGCGAAGCCTTTGGCCAGCCGATCTCCAATTTTCAAATGATCCAAAGCAAACTGGCCGACATGGCGATGCAGTTGGATGCCGCACGGCTGTTAATTTGGCGCGCTGCTTGGATGCGCGATCAGGGACTACCGGTCACCAAAGAGGCGGCGATGGCAAAACTATTTGCCTCCGAGATGGCCACGTTTGTCACCAAAGAGGCGGTGCAAATTTTAGGGGGCTACGGCTATTCACGCGAATACCCGGTGGAACGGAATTTTCGCGACGCCAAAATCACCGAAATTTATGAAGGGACGAGTGAAATACAAAGGCTCGTGATTGCGAGAGAGGTGTTAAAGGAATTAGTACGATAGTACGATCGTACGCTAGTACGCTCGAGAGTCCGAGAGTCCGATCGTACGAGCGTACAAAAAAATATGAAAAACAAATTCACCACCATCTCCTCCGTCCCCATCAAGCCTCTCTACAAACCGGAGGATATCAAAACGCTCAACTATGATCGCGACTTGAATGACCCGGGGCATTTTCCTTTTACCCGCGGCATTCATGAAACCATGTATCGCGGACGTCTTTGGACGATGCGTCTTTTTTCCGGTTTCGGCACGCCCGAAGAAACCAACAAGCGCTTTAAATTTCTGCTCGAGCATGGCCAAACGGGCCTTTCCGTCGCTTTCGATTTTCCGACACTCATGGGCATTGACGCCGATCAAGAAAGGGCCGCCGGAGAGGTGGGCAAATGCGGCGTCAACATCTCCACACTTCAGGATATGGAAATTTTGTTCGACGGCATCCCGCTCGATAAAGTGACCACCTCCATGACGATCAATGGCCCCGCAGCGGTACTGCTGGCCATGTATCTGGTGGTGGCCGAAAAACAAAAGGTCCCCTGGTCGCAAGTCGGCGGAACCGTTCAAAATGATGTCTTGAAGGAATTCATCGCGCAAAATTCTTACGCCTTTCCGCCCGACCCATCGATGCGCGTGGTGGTCGATATGATTGAATTCTGCACAAAAGAGGTCCCCAAGTGGAACACTGTTTCGATCAGCGGTTATCATATTAGAGAGGCCGGCTCTACCGCCGTGCAAGAATTGGCGTTCACATTGGCCGATGGCATCGCCTATGTGCAGGCCTGCGTGGAACGGGGGATGAAGGTCGATGATTTTGCGCCGCGCCTTTCGTTTTTCTTTGATGCCCACAACGATTTTTTTGAGGAGATTGCCAAATTCCGCGCCGCGCGGCGCATGTGGGCCAAAATTATGAAAGAGCGTTTCGGCACCACCAACAGCCGCTCAACGATGCTTCGTTTTCACACACAAACGGCCGGTTGTTCGCTCACCGCCCAGCAACCTTATAATAATGTCGTCCGCACCACCATTCAGGCGCTGGCCGCGGTGATGGGGGGGACGCAATCGCTCCACACCAACGCGTGGGATGAAACGTTGGCCCTCCCCACGGAACAAGCGGCGATGACGGCGCTCCGCACCCAGCAGATTATCGCGAATGAATCGGGGGTCATCAACACGGCCGATCCTTTGGCCGGGTCGTATTTTGTCGAGGCCTTGACCGATCAGATGGAAAAAGAGGCGTATGCTTACATCGAAAAAATCGACAAGATGGGGGGGATGGTGCAGGCGGTGAAAGCGGGTTATCCCCAGCGCGAAACGGCCGATGCGAGTTATCGCTATCAACAGCAGATTGATTCCAAAGAGAAAATCATCGTCGGCGTGAATGAATTTAAAACGGGCAAGGAGCCGCCGATGGAGACGCTGAAAATTTCGGATTCCATTCACACATTTCAGACCAAAAAAATCGCCGCGGTGAAAAAGAAACGCAACCCCCATAAGGTGTCCGACACTCTTTCTGCCCTTAAAACGGCCGCAAAGGGGGGAAAGAACATCATGCCCCCTTTATGCGATTGCGTGCGGGCGTACTGCACCTTAAATGAAATGATGGAAACCTTGAAAGGGGTATTCGGAGAATATCATGACCCGGGAATCTTCTAAAAAACGACCACTGCGCATTTTAATCGGCAAGCCGGGGCTGGATGGCCACGACCGCGGCGTCAAAGTGATTGCCCGCGCCCTTCGTGATGCCGGCTGTGAAGTTGTTTACACCGGCTTGCACCAAACACCCGAGGCGGTTGTCGCCACCGCCATTCAGGAAGACGTTGACGCCATCGGCCTTTCCATATTATCCGGTGCCCACAATTTTTTATTTCAGCGGATTCATGAACTTTTGAAGGAAAAAGGGGCTACAGACATTATGGTCTTTGGCGGCGGCATTATTCCGGAAGAGGATATGCCGAAACTAAAAAAAGCCGGCGTCGCCAAAGTTTTTTTGCCCGGCGCCACAACGGAAGAAGTTGTGCAGTGGGTGAAGAATAATATCAAGGCGGGAGGATAAGATGCGCGATGTTTATTTAGTGTCAGGCGGCGTTTCAAAATTCACCAAGGCGCGGCACGACAAGACCTTTCAGGGGGTTGTCAAAGAAGCGGTCGACTATGCGGTGAAAGATTTGGGGATTGAATACAAACAATTTCTGGAATTGGTCGACGGCTCGGTGGCCTCTTATTTTTCCGATCATTTTCAAAGACAATTAATGTCGGGAATCATGGCGCAAGATTATTTGGGCCTCTGTCCCAAACCTTCGCACCGCGTGGAAGGGGGCGGCGCCACCGGCGGGCTCTCGTTTCAAGAGGGTTGGAAAAATATCGCCTCGGGCCACATGGAGACTTGCGTTATTTATGGTTTCGAAACCATGAGCCACGTGGAAACATGGAAGGGGAACGAATTTATCGCGCTGGCCAGTGATGTCAGCTTTGATTTTCCGGTCGGCGGTTTTTATTCCGGCTATTACGCCATGATGGTGGTCCGCCACATGGAAGAGTTTGGCACCACCGTTGAACAGATGGCCCACATCTCGGTCAAAAATCATCGCAACGCTTTTCATAATCCCTATGCGCAAAAACGCCAGAAACTGACCATTGAAGATGTTCGCAAATCAACGATGGTGGCGTGGCCTCTCACGCGCCTCGACATTTGCGTGATGAGCGACGGCGCCGCGGCGGTGGTGCTGGCATCGGAAGAGGGAGTTAAAAAACTGGAGAAGGCGGCGGGCAAAACGCTTCCCAAGGTCAAAGTAGCGGGGATCGGCTGTGGCACAGATGCGATGCGCATGTCGGACCGCCCCCACAAAAAAGTACCACTACTTCCGTTTGAAAAAGAATCGGATTATAAAAATTTAAAATATCCGGGGATTCATTCTTTCCGCGCGGGGAGAAGCGCCGCGATTGAAGCCTACAAACATGCAAAAATTAATGACCCCATGCAGGACCTTGATTTTGTAGAACTCCACGATGCCTACACATCCTCCGAAATTCAGACTTATGAAGATTTGGGAATGTGCCGCTACGGGCAGGGTGGGGAACTGGCCGCATCGGGAAAAACATTCATGCCCGGCATCGATTACGGATTGAAGCTCAAAGAAAAACCGGTCTGTCCGGTCAACCCTTCCGGCGGTTTGATTGCGTGCGGGCATCCGGTCGGCGCCACCGGACTTATGCAAGCCGTTTTTGCGCTTTGGCAATTGCAGGGGACCATCAAAAAACATTTCAAGGATGATGCCCTGCAGGTGAAAGGGGCCAAGCGCGGCCTAATCCACTCTCATGCTGGCACGGGGACGTATGTTACGGTGAGTATATTGGAAGGCGTACGATAGTACTCTCGGACTCTCGGACTCTCGTCGATCGGAGGATAAATGGCGGTTGAAAAATATTGTGATTTGGATGTCTGGAAAAAATCCATGGAGTTGTGTGAAACGGTATATAAGATCACATCCGAATTCCCAAAACAGGAGCAATACGGACTAACATCCCAACTTAGAAGATGTTCCGTATCTATTCCGTCAAATATTGCGGAAGGATTTGTTCGCAGACATGGTAAGGAATTCAAACATTTTCTTTCGATAGCTCTGTCATCATTGGCAGAATTGGAAACCCAAATTATACTCGCGTTTCGTTTGGGATATTTACAGGATGTACAAAACAAACAAATTTTGGAAAATACGGATCATATTGGCAGAATGATGACAAGACTTTATCAGACAATTGAATAGTAACGAGCGTCCGAGAGTCCGATCGTACGAGCGTACTGACAGGAGATCAAATGAGGAAACAATTAAAAACCACCGTAGCGGAATCAACCGACGGCACCGTTCTGTACAACGTCCCATTCCCCAAAAACATCGAATCATTAAAAGAGATGACCCCCATCATCATCAAACAGCCTTACTCCATCGACTATATCCATTCTTACGGCCAAGATTCGCCGTGGTTTGCGGGGCTCGCCAACAAAAAATTACTTGGAACCAAATGCACCGGTTGCGGTTATGTTTTTGCCACGCCAAAACTCTCCTGCATGGAATGCGGCAGTGAATGTGATTGGATCGAATTGCCGCAAGAGGGAAAAGTCCATTCTTTTACCGTCTGTCACTTCGGCGCCGAGGCCTTTTTGGACCAGTGTCCTTTTATATTGGGACTAATCGAATTTGAAGGGGCCAACACATTGCTTCTCACGAGATTGATCGGATTAGACCCCGAAGAGGCCAATCTCAAATGGGTGGGGATGAAGGTCAAAGCCAAGTTCTTGCGCAAATCCCAATTCAAACCGACCGATGTCTATTTCGTGCCGGCCTAGACTCTCCCCCTTTGTAAGGGGGAGTTGGAGGGGGTAGATTACGCGGCTTTTTTATAAATTTCTTTTCCTGTTTTCGAAATCTCTTCCCAAAGGATACTGTTCTTTCCATTTTTTTGAATTTCTTCAGGGGTATAACCCAAAACCTCAAAGGGAGCTCTCAAAGACAAGGTGGCGCGGGAGAGCATTTGCAGACGTTCAATAATCGGCCATCTTTCAAGATCTTTTGAAATAATAACAATATCGATGTCACTATAGGGTTGTGCAGTCCCCTTGGCATAAGAGCCGTATAGAATGACATATTCGGTATGGATATTTTTTGTTGCCAAAGTCTCAACATAACTTCTCACTAATTGTTCTATTTGAGGTAAGTCTCTTTTAACCATTGAAAAAACTCCTTTGTTTCCCGGTACAGTTTTTCACTGAAACCCTGTGAATATTTTTCATGCAATTTGGCCAAATCTTCCGGATATCTTGTCCCCAGATAATGGGGTGCCAGGTCCAGAAGCCATTCCATTTTATCCTGCGGCAGTTCTATTTTTGCCTGTTCGCACAGGTTGACAAAATTGTGCGTTCTGTTCGGGATTGTATCCGTTTTATGTTGAACAATCGCCTTCAGCAATTTTTCAATAGACTGCTGGCAGAGATGCGCCGCATAATGCGGCCGCTTTTTATTGGCCAATACCTCTCCTGCAAACTCCAGATCGTCTTCTGCCAAAGAAAGCCATGTTTTAACTTTGGGATTCATTGAACTGGCAGAATTAGCAAAGCCTCTCTTAAGAAGCAATGAAGGATTTGCAAATCACAATTCAAACCGACCGATGTCTATTTCGTGCCGGCTTGATTCTCTCTCTTGATAAGGAGCAATGAATCTGTTAGCTTACTTTTATGGCACAGGCAGAAAAATTCATCCAAATACCGGTCAGCGTTTTTGAGTCTGCAGATTCCAAAGAGGATATCGAAGACTGGTTGATGTCTCATGATGCTGATTTTATTGAAGAGTTAAGACAGATCAAGAAAGAAGCAGAAGAAGGAAAAGGCCGTCCCCTCTCTGAATTAGTCAAAAAATGGAATACCAAACCCTAATCCTTCCCCGAGCAGAAAGGGACTTGGATAAACTTTCTCCCGACATTCGTGAAACGATTATCAAAAGAGTTCATTGGCTAAGCGTCAATGTGGAAAACGTAATCCATCACCCGCTCAAAGGGATGCCCGAAGATTTGAAGGGGCTTTGCAAATTTCGAGTCGGGGATTATCGGATTCTATATTGGAAAAACGACGCCAAAAGGGCAATCCAGATTTTTCGTGTACGCCACCGATCTGATATTTATCGCAAGCTTTAGTCAGTTTGTCATTCCTGCGAAAGCAGGAATCCAGCGTGATGAGTATCGAGAGTTTAATTATGCCTAAAGAGGAAAAAAACCTTTCCGAACGAATTGAGCAGGAGGAGCTTAGAGAGGATATCCTTGACCTGATTCAGGCCCGTTCGCAGGAAAAATCAGCGATCCTTTTAAAAGATTATCACAATTCCCGCCGCAAGACTTTTTGTTAATACCCTGAAATCACTTACCTTTTTATCTCCTCCCGCACCGCGTTATGCATAAGGTGCCAGGCACCTTGTGCGTAACAATTTATTGACATGCCCTGTTTAACGGATTAGCAGTCGCAAAAGCAACGGAGGTTTGATTATGGCAATACCCCTTATTATCTGGGCAGGAGCCGCTCTCGGCAGTTATTTTTTATCCGGTTGCGGTGATGAGAATGATAAAAAAAAGAATCAAAAAATTGCCGCCGGCGACGGGGGCTCCACCACCCCGCCTGAAAATGAGAATGAAAATGGAAACGGCTTTCCTGATGAGTCCCCTGTTAACGATGGGCCTGATACTTTTGTCATGATTGAAAGGGTGAGTGTTTCTTCAGACGGAGTGCAACAAGAGAGAAATCCTAGTTATAATGGTGTTGGTGTTTTGACAGTAGGAAAGCCTTCCATCAGCGCCGATGGCCGTTTTGTAGCGTTTGAATCTCTTGCCCCCAATCTGGTTCCCGGGGATAACAATCTCCATTGGGACGTTTTCGTCCGTGATCGCTCATTGAGCCAAACGCATCGCGTTTCGGTAAGTTCCGATGGAACAGAGGGCAATGATAGTACTGGTTCTGCCTCCATCAGCGCGGATGGCCGTTTTGTAGCGTTTAAATCTTTTGCTGACGATCTGATTTTGGAAGATACTAACAATAAATTGGATGTATTTGTACACGACCGGCAGATGGAACAAACCAGCCGCGTCTCTGTAAGCTCCCGTGGAGAAGAGGGGAATAGGGGGGGCAGTAGCGATCTCGGCAATATCTCCATCAACGCCGATGGCCGTTTTGTGACATTTGAATCTGCCGCTTCTAATCTGGTTCCGGAAGATACTAACAATGAATTGGATGTATTTGTCCACGACCGGCAGACGGAACAAACCAGTCGGATTTCAGTAAGCTCAAGTGGAGAAGAGGGTAATGATAGTACTTATAATGCTTCTATCAGCGCGGATGGCCGTTTCGTGGCATTTCACTCTTATGCCTCTAATCTGGTTCCAAGGGATACTAACAATAGACCGGATGTGTTTGTCCGCGACCGGCAGACAGAACAAACCAGTCGGATTTCAGTAAGCTCAAGTGGAGGAGAGGCCAACTTCGGCAGTTATTCACCCTCCATCAGTGCCGATGGCCGTTTTGTAACATTTGTCTCTATCGCTACAAATTTGGTTCCCGAAGATACAAATGGGGCAATGGATGTTTTCGTCCACGACCGACAATTTGGAAAAACCCATCGTGTTTCGGTAAACCGTAATGGAGAAGAGAGCGTTGGTGATGATCCAAATTATCATTTTAGCGATGCTTCCATCAGTGCCGATGGTCGTTCTGTAGCATTTCTATCTAATGCCTCTGATCTGGTCCCCGGAGACACAAATGATGCAGAGGACGTTTTTGTCGTCGGCCTCGACTATTTTTTCCCCAAATAAATAGCATAGCTATCCTGTTGTAATTCCTAACTATTTTTAATCATTCCGCACCGCGTTAGAAAATAATTCATTTTTTTTTCACAAATCCACGCAACTTTTTTTTGGATGTGACGAAAACAATATCGAGGGGAAAGTATTCCGGGGGGAGTACACAAAGGAGTCAATTATGTTATCAGGCGGAATAGACATTAAAGGGACATGCAAGAGTGGCGGCGTTCCTGACGCAAAACTCGACAAGTGCGCAAGTACTGTAAAAGGTCAATTTGAATCCGATGTCAGCAACGCCTGCATAACGGCCTACGGTACACAGAAAGCTAAAAATGGTGCCGATCT
>JAUYJH010000083.1 GCA_030688705.1 Deltaproteobacteria bacterium | reverse complement strand
TCGGGCGACCTTGGGCGCCAAAACCATTTTGTCATGCCGCCACCCGTCGCACTGACCCATGCCGATTATCTGGTGGTGGAATCGACCTATGGCGATCACCGCCATCCGGCGGAAGACCCGCATGACACCCTGAAAAAAATCATTCAGGAGACCGTTTCAAAAAAAGGGGTCGTTTTGATCCCCGCTTTCGCGGTGGGGAGATCACAGGCCCTTCTTTTTATTTTGAGCCGTCTCAAAAGAGAGAAGGCGATTCCGGACATTCCCGTCTACCTCAACAGTCCCATGGCCACCGAGGCGACCCATGTCTTTCTCAATTTTTTTAGGGAGACCCTTTTGAGCCGTGAAGAATCACAAGAGCTGACCCGTGTGGCCCGTTTTGTCACAAGCATTGATGAATCCAAAATGCTAAACGGCTTGAAAGGGCCGGCGGTGGTTATTTCCGCCAGCGGCATGGCGACGGGGGGCCGTGTTTTGCATCATCTGAAATATCTGGGGCCCGACCCCAACAACACGATTGTTTTTGCCGGTTTTCAACCGCCCGGAACAAGGGGGGATGCCCTGCTCAAGGGGGCCAAGACGACCAAAATACACGGTGAAGAGGTGCCGATTCGGGCACGTGTGGAACTCGTCGACACCCTTTCCTCCCATGCCGATCAGGAAGAGCTGATGATTTGGCTTAAAAAATTCGCAAAACCGCCTCGGATGACTTTCATCACCCACGGGGAGCTCCCCGCCGCCGAAGTGCTTCAGGAAAAAATCGAAAAAGAGCTCGGCTGGAACTGCACTATCCCGGACCATCTTGAAAAATTCACATTGTGAGGATCGATTTCAGAAAATAACCGGCGCTGTAGGCCAGTGCAGCTGCCGTGCCGCCGACAAGAAGCGTCTCCAGGCCCGACCAATGCCATTTTTCATCAACAAAGCGGCTTTTAAGGGCGCCGACAGCGAAAAAAGCGATGCCGGTTATGATACTGCCGGTTAAAAAAGGATCCTTTATTCCGGCCGGGTAAAAATAGGCCGCGATAAAAGTCAAAAGGGGAAGAAACCCGAACAGGACAAAGGCAATAAACGTTGAAAGCCCTGCGCGCACCGGGGATGGCCCTCCCAGTGTCATGCCCAGTTCTTCTTTGAGCATGGTCTCCACCCAGAGGCGCTCGTCCGAGGTGATGATTTCGACAGCCCGGTCCAGATCTTTTCCGGTAAAACCTTTGCGCAGAAAAATCTGGCGGATTTCCTCTTTTTCCCCCTCCGGAATTTCGGCGATATGTTCTTCTTCCATCCTTCGGGCCTTGTGTTTTTGCTGGCGTTCGGTGCGTGTTGCCAAAAAATTGCCGACCGCCATGCTGAAACCGTCCCCCAAAAGATTGGCCATGCCGAGGATGATGACGATGCCGGAGGAAAGTTCGGCCCCCGCGACACCCGCCACAATCGCGAATGTGGTGACAATGCCGTCGATGGCGCCGAAAACAAAATCGCGCAGATAGCTGTGCGTGGGTCTCGCCTCAAGGCGGCGGCGGATGGCCTCTGGCGTGTGTGCGGCAACAAGGTGATGGTCCATGGGGGAGTCAAGGTAGCACGATGCTCAACTCTTCCGCAATCTCTCGGATGACTTCTTTCAGGGGGGTATGTTCTGTAGCGGAAAGATTTCGCAAAATGGCCTCCCCTCGAAACCCGGCGTCGCATCCTATTTCGACAACCAACGTCCTTCGGATAAGGGCCAAAAACCGGTCTTCGGCGTTCAAGACAACGGCCAAAAGATAACTCCCCTCCAGATAGGACAGACCAGTATACAAGCTGGGGTGTTTTAAGACGGCCCCCGGGTTTAGCCACGGGTATTTAAGGGGACCGTTGACAATTAAAAAAGAGAGAGCGTCGCGCCCCTCGTAAAATTCTTTGATAAAGGCGTTGCGTAAAGAATTATCTTTGCCGTCGAAAAGCTTTCCTCGAAGAATCGCAAAGACTTTTTCAGAAATTATTTCAGCGGCTTGCCGGTCTTCGGTGAAAAGCGCGACTCTGGCATAGAGCCGGTGGAGCGCTGTCCCTATCTTTCTGGTCTCTGTGGCGAAGAAGATGTCGTCTGCTTTTTGAGAGACAATCTCTTTTACAGTGGGCATGACCTGGTGGATTGGAGAATAGCCGGCCAATTGCAGGAAAGATTCTTCAAAAACCTTCCAGCGATTTGCCAGGTGCGTGACGGTCTCTTTTTCATCGTCTCCATCGTTTAATGTTTTTCGCACCATTTTTTGTATCTGCTCGTTAGCGATGGTTCGGGCCATCTCAAGAAAGACCCTTTGGCGCCCGGCGGCCTGCAAAAGATTGTCGGCATGGGCAAGGCTCACCTTCATGGCCATGACGGCGCTAAGACTTACAGCCATCAGCTCCGGCAGCTGCCTTTGCAGTTGTTCCCTCAGCTTTATGTTGACGACATTCTGATACCTTTCCGCTGTGTCACGTGAGATTTGATAGTGCTTTTCACCCGCCCAAAGCATCAAGAGAAAATGGGTAAAGGCGTCGATGCTCACCCAATTTACAACAGCGTTGGCTACAAACACACCGAACAATTCGCTTGCGAATTGGGAGAAAGGGTCCTTTTGAAGCATGAAAACGAGCTTACAAAGATTCTCGGCGCTGAAGGGTTCCTCATGGAGCCTTGAGACGGCATTTTTCATGGCGGCTTGGCGGTAAATTTGGCAGGTTTTCCGATAATCGGCGGATTTGTCCCATTTTTTGACTCGGGCGATTTCTTCCAGCTTTAAAATAGCCCCTTCATTGGCTTCGGTCCACGCGCTGTGATAGGCGGTGTGCCAAGCATCTTTCAGCGTAACGGGTTCCTCAAACATTCGGGAGGCTTCGGCCAGAAAATTTTCGATAGTTTCCAGACGGTAATCAATATCCAGTGCCGGGTCTGCGAGCGCCATCCGGGTGGCTCTTACCAAGACATTTCTGGCAAAAAATCGATTGCTCACAAGGCAGGGGACGCAATGGGAGAGATGACGATAACAGACAAGAAGGTCGCGCCGGCTTTTTGTGAGCAGCGGGTTTTTAAAAACGGCCGCGGCGATGTTCTGCAATACCAGATCG
>JAUYJH010000073.1 GCA_030688705.1 Deltaproteobacteria bacterium | reverse complement strand
GGGACCCCGTATTGCATCACGTATGATTTTCAATCCGAGGAAGATCACGCGGTAACCGTTCGTAACCGCGATACCATGCAGCAAGACCGCGTGGCCATGGATCAGCTGGTGAAATATTTGAATGATAAATTTGACTAGCTGTCATTCTGAGCGGAGCGAAGAATCCCGGGACTCTTCGCTTCGCTCAGAGTGACAACATGAAATACATCTACACCTTCGGTGACGGAAAAGCGGAAGGCGACGCCTCCTTGAAAGAACTTTTGGGGGGCAAGGGGGCAGGCTTGGCCGAGATGTGCCGCTTAGGGTTGTCGGTCCCCCCCGGTTTCACCCTCACAACAAAAGTCTGCAATTATTATTACGCCAACAGCAATCAATATCCCCCCGGTTTAAAAGAAGCCGTGGCGGCAGGCATGGGCCATATTGAAAAAATCGTCGGTTTTAAATTCGGCGATGCCTCAAAACCGCTTTTGGTTTCGGTCCGCTCCGGAGCGCAGGCGAGCATGCCCGGCATGATGGATACGATTTTGAATTTGGGAAGACCCGAAGAAGGAGACCCTGTAAAAAAATTGTGGGAGGCCATTGCCGAGGTTTTTAATTCTTGGAACAGTCCGCGAGCCATTGAATATCGCCGCATCCACCGGATTCCAAACGATTGGGGGACCGCTTGCACTGTTCAGGCGATGGTTTTTGGAAACCTGGGTGACGATTGCGCGACCGGTGTCGCGTTTACCCGCGACCCCTCCACCGGAGAAAAAAAGTTTTTCGGCGAATATCTGGTTAATGCGCAAGGGGAAGATATCGTCGCCGGCATTCGCACGCCCGATCCGCTCGACAAAATGAAACAGACTCTCCCGCAATGTTATCAGGAGCTGACGGCCGTCTATCAAAAATTGGAAAAACATTATCATGATATGCAGGATCTGGAATTTACCATCCAAAAGGGAAAACTCTGGATGCTGCAGACCCGCCGCGGCAAAAGAACCGCCAAAGCCGCTGTAAAAATTGCGGTCGATATGGTTGCCGAAGGACTCATCACCAAAGAAGAGGCGATTTTAAGAATTGAACCGGCGCATGTCGACCAGCTTTTGCATCCGATGATCTCTCCCCGGATAAAGAGAAAAGTTTTGGCCAAAGGACTGCCGGCATCTCCCGGCGCCGCCGTGGGGCGCGTTGTTTTTACAGCCGAAGAAGCGGTGGCGTGGAACGAGAAAAAAGAGCCGGTGATTTTGGTTCGGGCCGAAACGGCGGCCGAAGATATTCACGGCATGCATGCGGCGCAAGGCATTTTGACCAGCCGCGGGGGGGCCACCAGCCATGCCGCGGTGGTCGCCAGGGGGATGGGAAAAGTTTGCGTTGCCGGCTGCGGCAAATTGGAAGTCGATGAACGGAAAAAAGAATTTCGTGTCGGCAAAACGGCGGTCAAAGAGGGGGATTGGATCACGCTGGACGGAACGCTGGGCGATGTCATTTTGGGCAAACTGGAAACGATGGCCCCGGAACTCTCCAAAGAATTTCATACGTTGATGGGCTGGGCCGATGGTTATCGCAAATTAAAAATCCGGACCAACGCCGACACGCCGGCCGATTGCAAACGCGCGCGTGAATATGGGGCCGAAGGGGTGGGGCTTTGCCGGACCGAGCATATGTTTTTTGACGAAGGCCGCATTCAGGCAATGCAGCAGATGATTCTGGCCGGCTCGGTTGAAGAGCGCAAAAAAGCGCTGGCAAAATTAAAGCCGATGCAAAAAGATGATTTTATCGGGATTTTCAGGGTGATGGACGGTTTGCCGGTCACCATCCGCCTGCTCGATCCGCCGCTCCACGAATTTTTGCCCCATACCGAAGAAGAAATGGAACGCCTCCATCATGAAATCGACCTGCCGCTGGAAAAAATAAAGGCGATTGTTGAAGATCTGAAAGAGGCAAACCCGATGCTGGGGCATCGCGGTTGCCGGCTGGGCATTACCTATCCTGAAATCTATGAAATGCAGGTGGAGGCGATCATGGAGGCCGCCTGTGAACTGGCGAAAAATGAAAAAATCAGGGTCCTTCCTGAAATCGAGATTCCGCTGGTGGGTCTGGCCGGTGAAATAAAAACCCTGCGTGAATTGTGCGAAACCGTTTGCGCGCGGGTGATGAAAGACATCGGCCAGAAAGTGGCCTGCAAAATCGGGAGCATGATAGAAGTGCCGCGCGCCGCGTTCCGCGCCGACGCGATCGCCCCTTATGCCGACTTTTTTTCTTTCGGCACCAACGATTTGACGCAAACAACTTTGGGTATTTCACGCGATGACGGTTTTAAATTTCTGCCGGAATACGAACACAAAGGTCTTCTCAAATGCGATCCGTTCCAGACAATCGATTTTGAAGGGGTCGGAGAATTGATGAAAGTCTGCGTCACCAAAGCCCGCCAAGTAAAACCCGATATGGAAATCGGCATTTGCGGCGAACACGGCGGCGATCCCGAATCGATTATTTTTTGTCACGAAATCGGCCTCGATTACGTCAGCTGTTCCCCATTTCGCGTCCCCATCGCTCGCCTCGCCGCCGCCCATGCCGTTTTGCTAAAAAAATAGCGAAAATTCTTGAAAAATCTGTTGCTTTTGAAATTTTTCGCCTGTAGAATCGGCCTAATTTCAAGGAGTTAGGAAGGGACATGCGCTTAAAATCACTGGAATTATTCGGTTTCAAATCCTTCGTCGATAAAACCGTCATCCATTTTGATGAAGGGATCACCGGCATCGTCGGCCCGAACGGGTGCGGCAAAAGCAACTGTGTCGATGCTTTGCGCTGGGCGATGGGTGAGCAGTCGGCAAAACACCTGCGCGGGTCTGAAATGCAGGATGTGATTTTTAACGGTACGGCGAGCCGGCCTCCGCTGGGGCTGTCGCAGGTGACCCTCACTTTTGATCTCACCGACGGCCGCGCACCGGCCGGTTATACCGATTATACGGAAGTCCAGATTGAACGCCGTCTCTACCGCTCCGGCGAGAGCGAATATTACATCAACAAGGTTCCGTGCCGCTTGCGCGACATTGTCGATTTCTTTTTGGGGACCGGCGTCGGCACCAAGGCCTATTCCATCATCGAGCAGGGGCGCATCGGCCACATTTTGTCTTCCAAGCCGGAAGAGAGGCGCCTCATTATTGAAGAAGCGGCCGGCATTTCCAAATTCAAAAATCGCAAAGAGGCGGCACTGCGCAAAATCGAATCGACCGAAACCAATCTGACCCGCCTGAACGACATCGTCGCCGAAATCAAACGCCAGCTTAATTCTCTCGATCGGCAAGCCAGAAAAGCGGAGCGCTACAAACAAATTTATGATGAGCTGAAAAACAGGGAATTGAAATTGGCTTCGGTCCGTTATCGCGAATGGAAAGAGGGGGTTGAAAAATTGGAGGCCGAAGGGTCCGATCTGGGCCAAAATGAAACCTCTCTGGCCGCGACTCTTTCTGAATTTGAGGCGAATGCCGAGCGTGAACGCCTGACCCAGATACAATTGGAACAGGAATTGAATGGGGCGCAGGAGAGTTTCTATAAATTCCAGAATGCGGTCAAATTGCACGAGACCACCCTCGAATATCAGGAGGGAAAGCTGAAAGATTTAGGCTTTCAGCAGGAAAAAGATGCGAAGGAGATTCAAAATGCCCGCGAAAAATTGGTCCGAGCGGAAGAAGAAATCACCCGGTTGAATCAGCTTAAGCTGACGCTCGATTTGATGGTGGCTCAAGGGGCTGAAAATATACGGGTCAAAGAGACGGCCATGGCTGATGCCGCGGCTGTTTGTGAAGAGTGGGGCCAGAAGCAGGATGAAACGAATAAACTGCTGCTCCTTTGCGTTTCGCAGGTGGCCGAATCCCAATCACGGCTCGAATTTTTGGAACGGCGTGAAATAGAGGTCAATTCGCGTGTCGCCAAGGGGCAGTCCGAAATCGATTCGATCGATGTTTTGCGAAAGACTTTTGAACGCAAAATTGCGGCGGCGCAAAAAGATTTGGAAGATTTAAAACAGCTTCATTTCAAACTGGCCGATGAAACCGGCCTCACCAAAAAAGATCTGGATGAGAAACGGGCCAAACTTCAGGAAAACATCGGGATTTTAGAGGGTCTGAAAGCCGATCTGACCGGCAGAGAGTCGCGGCTCTCTTCTCTTGAAGAGGTCCATCGCAATTTGGAAGGGTACCGCGAAGGGGTCAAAACGGTTTTGCAGGCGGCTGAAGGAGCGCTCCCCGGAATTTTTGGTCCCGTCAGCGAAATGGTCGATACCGATCCGCAATTTGAAACGGCGGTCTCGGCGGCGCTGGGGGAGAAACTCCAGTATGTGGTGGTCAAATCTCAAAGAGAGGGCTTGGAGGCGGTGGAATATTTGAAACAACAGGCCTCCGGGCGTTCCACTTTTATTCCTCTGGATATTCAAATGGCAGAGTCGGCGCAAAAAGAGGCGGTGACCGGTGAGGGTGTTTTGGGCCCTCTTTTGAACAACATCCGTTTTTCAGACGACTACAAACAGATCGCCCAATATCTTTTTGGAGACTGTCTTTTGGTGGAAGATCTGCAAAAAGCCCTCAATCTGCGCAGCCGTGGGATAAACACCTCCACACTCGTAACGCTTCAGGGAGATGTCATTGATCCGACCGGCGTTGTTTCGGGCGGGGAGGGAAAAGAAGAAGAAGCCCTCTTGGGGCACAAAAGAAAAATTGAAGATTTAAAGGAAGAAGTCGGGTTGGCCAGGTCGGCTGTGACCGAATGTGAAAGCGAAGTGTGGCGTTTGAAGGCGCAAGTTCAGTCTTTGGAAGAGAGGCTGGAGGGTTTGAATCGCGACAGCCGCGGCGAAGAGATCAAACTGATCCATCATGAGAAAGATGAAATTCGCCATCGTGAAGAACTCTCACGGCTCAATCAAGACCGCGACCGGCTTTCTTTAGAAGTCGCCCGCTGTCTCGACGAAAAAAAAGAAATTGAAAAAGACCGGAGCGAAGTGGTCCAGGCTTTGGAAGAGCGGGTTTTAAAACAGCAGGCATTGGAAAAAAAGAGGGTCGATTTGCAGATGGAACTGGCAAAAGCGGCCGATCAAAAAGATTTGGCCAATCAAGATCTCGCGCAAGCCCGTGCCCAGTTTCAAAAGGGGGAAGAACAGGTTATTTCTTGCGAACGGGAACTGGAAAACTGGGTGACCACAAAGCTGGAATTAAATGAGGGGATAGAAAAACGCCTCACCGCCATCAATATGGCGGCGCAACAATCTGATGAGTTGGCCCGGGCGAAGACGAACGAACGCGAACAGCTTGAATCGGCGCTTAAAGAATTGGATGCCTGCGGGCAAAAATTGAAAACGATCAAGGCCGATTATGAAAGCCTCTCCCAGAAAATCCGGGCGAAAGATGTTGAAATGCGCGAAATTCGCAAACGGCATGAAGAGATGGTCAAGGCCGTTCACGCCAACGATCTCAAATTGGCCGAAACCCGCAACCAACTGAACCATCTCATCGAGCAGATTCTGGAGAGGTATAAGATTGACATAGGATGTCATTCTGAGCACGTTCGCTTCGCTCAGTGTAAACTCCGCGAAGAATCCCGGGATCCTTCGCCTGCGGCTCAGGATGACATAGACAAAGAAACCACCCTAGTCAACGACCTCCGCGACAAACTCGACAAATTGGGGAGTGTCCATGTTGGGGCCATTGAAGAATACGATGAACTTAAGAGACGCCATGAATTTTTATCGAAACAGCAGGCCGATCTGGTGGCCTCTTTGGAAGGCCTCAAAAAAGCGATCCAAAAAATCAACCGAATCAGCCGCGAGCGCTTCATAAAGACCTTTGAAATGGTCAACGAAAAATTCCAGGAGATTTTCCCGAGACTTTTCAAGGGTGGGCGCGCCAAACTTCTATTGATTGATGAAGAAAATCTTTTGGATTCTGGCGTTGAAATTTTCGCCCAGCCTCCGGGTAAAAAATTGCAATCGATCACCCTCTTGTCCGGCGGTGAAAAGGCTCTGACCGCTGTGGCTCTGGTTTTCTCGATCTTTTTGATCAAGCCGTCGCCCTTTTGCCTCTTGGACGAGGTCGATGCGCCGCTCGATGATGCCAATATCGACCGTTTTAACGACATGGTCCGTGAAATGACCGCACACTCGCAGTTTATCGTCATCACCCACAACAAACGGACCATGGAAAAGGCCGACTGTCTCTACGGCATCACGATGGAAGAGGCCGGCATCTCCAAAATGGTTTCGGTCAAATTGGGCGACAACCAGAAAGAACCCGCCGCGCAGGTTGCCTAAAAATGTCATTCCCGCGAAAGCGGGAATCTAGTAACGGAGTCGTCACTATGCAACAATTCAGCTGGATTGTTTTATTCGGGGGATTGTCTTTTTTCTTTTTCGGGCTGATGCACGCCCGCAACGGCCTTCAACTTCTGGCGGGGGACCGCTTGAGGCTGGCCATCACCCGCCTCACCGGAAACCGCGTTTTGGCCTTGGGGTTCGGCACCCTGATGACCGTTGTTTTGCAAAGCTCCACCGCCACCATCCTGATGCTCATGAGCCTTGCCTCTACCGGTCTTTTGAGCCTTGCGCAGGCTTTTGGCCTGATTCTGGGGGCGGATATCGGCACCACGGTCGTGGTGATTCTCCTCTCCATCAAAAAAGTTGCCGACTATGCGTTGCTGTTGGTGGTGTTTGGCGTTCTTTTGGAATGGGCCTCAAGGGGTTCCAAACAGATGAAATATGCCGGCCGGGTGCTGTTCGGGTTCGGCATGGTTTTTTACGGCATGAAACTGATGACACAGACGGCGGCGCCGCTGGCGGCAGACCCCATGGCACGCACGATTTTTGAATTGCTGGCCAGCCACCCAATAGGCCTTTTGGTGGCTTCCATTCTTTTTACCGTTTTGATCCAGACTTCGGCGGCCACGATCGGCATGGCGATGGCTTTGGGGATGGCCGGTGTTTTGTCTTTCGAATCGGCGATTCCCGTTGTTTTGGGGGCCAATGTCGGCACCTGTTTTACGGCGTTAGCCGCCGCCGTGGCCAGCAATACCAACGGAAGGCGGGTGGCCGTCGCCCATCTTTTGGTCAAAGTGGGGGGCGTTCTTTTGGCCATGCCTTTCATCCCCGCGCTTGCCGGTTTCATCGGGTCGGTCTCTTTCAAGATCACCCAGTGGGTTCCGTTTATTCATCCCGATATCGCCGGCAACATCGCCTTGACCCATCTTCTTTTTAATATCGCCCTGGCCATTTTGTTTCTTCCGTTTTTGCCGATCGGCGTCTGGGTGGTTTCAAAAATCATTGAAGAACCGAAGGGAGAGGCCGCTTTCGGGCCCAAATATCTTGATGAAAGCGTTTTGGAGGCGCCTGCCGTTGCCTTCGCGCAGGCCAAGCGTGAAATTCTGCGCGTGGCCAATTTGACGTATGATTTGTACTCCGATTGTTTGAAACTGCTTGACCCCACGCGCGATTTTGAAATCACCCTTCGCGAAATTGAAAGCCGCGACGATAAAATCGATCTTCTGGACCGTGCCATCCGTTTTTATCTGGCGAAAATTTCACAGGAAACCTTGACCGAATCCCAAGCCACGCAGGAAATGGCTTTGCTTTCGATTACAGCCGATCTGGAAGGGGTGGGGGACGTTATTTCCAAAGAACTGGCGCGGCTGGCGCAAAAGAAGGTTGAAAAACAGCGGACTTTTTCGGAAGAGGGTTGGCAGGAGATTCAAAAACTCCATCAGACAGGTCAGGAAAATTTTGGGCTTACCATCTCTGTTTTTGCCTCTCCCGGAGAAGAACTGGGGAAAAGAATGGAACATCAGGGTGAAAAGTTCGACCGTCTGGAACAGCAGCTTCGGCAATCGCACATCCAGAGGCTGCATGCGGGGACACCGGAAACTTTCGAAACCAGCTCCATTCACTTGGACATTCTGGCCAATCTTCAGCGGATCAATACCCACCTTGTACATATTGCCAAATTATCGTTGCAGACGTGATTTAAGGCTTAAAGAGTTTATCAGACAGGTCGATGCCGGTTTGGATGTTGAAGAAGCGGTAGTCGGTGTTGTTTCCCGATTTGTTGACGATGCCAAGTGATTCCAAAAGATTATCTTTGTTGAAGCGGCAATAGAGGGCTTTGTAGGAAGATTTGGTTTTAGATTTTAGAACGAGACGGTCTTTTTTGTCGTAGGTCACATCAAAATAATCGCTCAAATGCCCCAAGTTGGCCAAAAAATTGAGGGCCTCTTCAGGGAGTCCCGATTCCTTGAGCTGATAAATTTTGATCTCTTTTAAAACCGGGTCGACCATGTAGAGGGTATTACCGCTTACAATGTAGTGCATCATCCGGTCGCCCGCGTATTCAATCCGCAGTTTTCCGCCGTCTTTATAAAAAAGGCGCCCCGGTCTTGTCTGGGTTTCTGCGGTCAGCATGACCGGAGTCGTTTGGACAAAATCGGCCTTTAAGGTGCCGATGGTTTGATAAGTTTTTTCGATGGCGGGAACGTCGGGGGCGGCAAAGACTGGACCATAGACCATGGACCATGGACCGAGGACCAAAAGCAAACCGATGGACCAAAAGCATTTTCGCCATTGGTCTTTGGTCCCTGGTCCCTTGTCCATAGTCCATCTCTTCACGTTGGATTCTCCGCGTTCCCCACCAACACTTGTCTCGGTTTGGCCCCGTCCTGCGGGCTGACCACTCCCTCTGCTTCCATTCTTTCAATCATTCGGGCGGCCCGGTTGTAGCCGATTCGAAGGCGCCGTTGAATCATGGAAATAGAGGCCTGGCGCGATTCAGAGACAAGCCTGACCGCCTGATCGTAAATTTTGTCGTCTTCTTCATCAAATTCGTCGATCATTTTTTCTTCATCGTCAAGAGGCATCTGGAGCAGATTCGTGTCATAAACCGGTGTTCCCTGTTCTTTAAGATGGCCCACGATCCGTGCAATTTCGCTTTCGGTAATGAGGGCCCCATGGATGCGGGTCAAGCCGCCGGTGGCGGGGGGCATAAAGAGCATATCGCCGTTCCCCAATAAATTTTCAGAGCCGATCTGATCCAAAATAGTGCGCGAATCGTGCCTCGATGAAACTTTAAAAGAAATTCTCGCCGGAAAATTGGCCTTGATAAGGCCGGTGATCACATCGACGCTCGGCCGTTGTGTCGCTAAAATCAGGTGAATGCCCGCGGCGCGGGCCATCTGCGCCAAGCGGGTGATTGTCTCTTCAAATTCTTGCGAAGCAATCATCATCATGTCGGCCAGTTCATCGATCACAATCACCAGATAATAAAGCTTGGCTGTGTGGCAGACGGCTTCTTTGTTGATCTCCAATCTTGCCTTGGCCTCCTCTTCAGAAATCAATTCAATCTGTCCGTGATCGATTTTGTCATTATAGGTGGTGATATTGCGGGTTCCGGCATCGGCCAAAAGGCGATAGCGCCGCTCCATTTCGCGGACGGCCCACTTCAGGGCCGCCACCGCCTGCTTGGGTTGTGTGACCACCGGCAAAAGAAGATGGGGGATCCCCTCATAAACATTGAGCTCCAGCCGTTTCGGATCGACCATGATGAAACGGACCTCTTGCGGCGTTGCCTTGTAGAGCATGCTGACGATCATGCCGTTTAACGAAACGCTTTTTCCCGAACCGGTGGCGCCGGCGATCAAAAGATGCGGCATTTTGGTCAGGTCGGTCACCATGGGGCGCCCTTCGATATCTTTTCCCAACGCCAGACAGAGCTTCGATTTGGTTTTTTGAAATACGTTGGAGCCGATGATTTCTTTGAGCCATACGATTTCCCGCTCGTGATTTGGAATTTCAATCCCCAGCGCCGCCTTGCCGGGAAGATGCGCGACGATGCGGATCGACTTTCCCCCCATCGCCAAAGAGAGGTCGCTCTCCAGATTGACGATTTTATTCACCTTCACCCCCGGGGCCGGTTCATATTCATACATCGTAATCACCGGGCCCGGATGAATTTCGGTGACATGCCCCTCCACATCATAATCTTTCAGCTTTTTATCGAGCAATTGGGCATTCTTTTTTAAAATATCTTCATCGATCTTGATCGATTTTTGCTGGTCGGAATCGAGTAAAGAAATGGGGGGGATGGTGAAACTGCCGCTGGAAATTCTTAAAAAATGGAGCTGTTCCTCTGGGGAGGGCTTTTTGCCGGCATCAGCCCGTTCGTAAATTTTGATATCGTCCGATACCGGTTTATTCACAATCTTTTCCGCTTCTTCTTCCTCATCCTCTTCTTCCTCGTCTTCTTCAATCTCTTCTTCCTCTTCCGTGTCCTCGGTCTTCGGTCTTTGGTCTTCGGTCCTTGCAAAAATAGATTTCCACTGTCCCCCCATCCACACTTTGCTCCGCTCGAAACTGACGACGGCCCATCGCGAAAAACGGATCCCAAAATATTTTGAAAGACGCCAGGCATTTACAGCCAGGGCGCTGATTTTAAGCTCTGTCGCCAAAACAAAAGAGAGGAGTAAAACGGTGATCGCCACGATTTCGGCCCCCGCCTTGTTGAGATATAAAACCATAAATTGGCTGAAAAGAGAGCCCAAAACGCCGCCCCCCGCGAAATTTTGTCCTGAAATGCGAATAATCGGAAAATGAAGCTGTAAAAGCGTGGCGACGCTGGCCAACAGCAAAAGATAGTAGAGAATTTCTTTAACGCGGATTTCAAAACTGTGTCCCTTGAACTTGAGCGTCGAAATCAAAAAACTTAAAGCCGCAACCACATAAGCGCACAAGCCCAGCGTGGTGAAGAGAAGATCGGCCAGATAAGCCCCCACCATACCGCCGAGATTGGCAATTTTTTGGGTGCTGGAGGCGGTATTAAAACCGGGATCCGTTGCGTTATAAGAAAAAAGGCAAAGACTGATGAAAAAACCGAGTGAAAAAAACAGAACACCGTATATTTCTTTGCGATAACCGGGGGGGGCTGCGCGGCGGGCACTTTTGGAATAAGCCATAATGTTAGTCTTACATCAAAAACTGTGGATAAGTGTGTATATTTTAAAGATTTTTGAATTATAAAGACTTTGTTTATGCTGGTCAATCGTTTTTAGGATATGTTACAAGAAAGGTGGGTATTTTATGGGGATTACGATCGTACAGAAGTCCAATCTGGGGGAAAAAAAGCCCAAGGCCAAAAAAGCCCTTGTTTTGGCCGGGGGTGCTTTGACCGGCGCCGCGTTCAAGATTGGGGGTTTGAAGGCTTTCAATGATTATTTCACCAATTTCAGCATCAACCAATTCGACATTTTTCTTGGCATTTCCTCCGGATCGCTTTTGGCGACCTCCCTTATGGGGGGGCTGACCCCCGAAGAGATGCTCAAAAGCCTTGATGGAACTTCCAAAAAATTTTCCAAGCTGGAGCCGTGGCATTTTTACTGGCCCAACTGGGAAGAATTTGCGTTGCGTCCGTTTCGTTACGCCGCGCGGGCGGCCGGCTGGGTTCCGGGCCTTTTGTGGCGCTTGCTCACCAAACTTCCGGAGAAAAAAGACGGTTTGAAGGAACTTTTTTGGGATTTTGTCCACCATCCCAATCTCTCCAGCTATGAAATTCTCTGGGAAATGGTGGAGGAATCGGCTTTGCAGGATCATCCCTTTCCCTCGTTTTTCGAATGTTTCCCTTCGGGCCTTTTTGATAACGGTCCCTTAGAACGCTATCTGCGCCAGAACATCCGCAAAAACGGGATGACCAATAATTTCAAAATGGCCGAAAAAATGGGGCATAAAAAACTCTACATTACCGCCATGACGCTCGATGGGGCCGAAGAGGTGGTCTTTGGGCCTGATGAAAGAAATGATGTCTCCATTTCCAAGGCGGTGCAGGCTTCCTCTGCGATGCCCGGTTTTTACAAGCCGGTGAAGATTGGCGACGAATATTTTGTCGATGGCGGGGTCAAGCACACGGCGAATCTCGATTTGATCGTTGAAAAAGGGGCAAGGCTTATCATCGCCTACAATCCCTTTCGCCCCTATGAAAACCGCTCGTTTGTCGAATATCTTTCGCAAGGCAAAAAAGAAAAAACCCGGAGTCTCACTGAAGAAGGGGTTTTTGCGGTGTTAAACCAGTTTTTCAGGACCGTTTTTCATACCCGTCTCCATGCGGCATTGAAGATGTATGAACAGAGCCCCACCTTTGACGGCGACATCATTTTGATTGAGCCGAGGGCCGATGATCAGGCCTTTTTTTCGATGAATCCGTTTGCGTTGGGGCACCGGCTTCATGCCGCAAAGCTTGGGTTTGAATCGGTCCGTAATTCGATCGAAGAAAAATATGATGAGATCGCTCCGATTTTGGCCTCTTATGGGATCGACATGAATCGAAAAGGGGTCGAAGCCGAATACAGAAAAATGCGATCCGAAAAACCGGACCCATTTATGCTGAAAAAACTTTTGGAAGAAAAGAAAACCAGAAAATATGGAACAAAAAGGGTTTGATTTTGAAAAGCGGGACCAGGGACAAGGGACCGTGGACCATGGACCCGAAGAGACAATATCGCCAAAAATTTTTTCGGTTGGTGAACTTACGCGGCAGATTCGGTCTTTGCTGGAAACGAGTTATGCCGAAGTTTGGATCACCGGAGAAATTTCCAATTTTAAGGCCCACACCAACGGCCACTTCTATTTCACGCTCAAAGACGACAAATCGCAGATCAACGCGGTGATGTTCCGCGGCTCCAATTCCCGGCTCGCCTTCAAGCCGGAAGACGGCATGGAGGCCCTCTGCCACGGCAAAGTGACTGTTTATGAGGTGCGCGGCCAATATCAGATCGTGGTCGATCATATCGAACCCAAGGGGATCGGGGCTCTGCAGATGGCCTTTGAACAGCTCAAGAAAAAACTGGGCAAAGAGGGCCTGTTTGACGCCGCCCGTAAAAGGACTCTTCCGTTTTTGCCTAAAAAAATCGGCGTGGTAACGTCTCCCACGGGGGCCGCCATCCGTGATATTTTGAATATTTTGCGCCGCCGGTTTCCGGAAGCGGGTGTTCTTTTGGTGCCGGTGAAGGTGCAAGGCGACGGCGCCAAAGAAGAAATCGCAGAGGCGATCCGTCTTTTGAATCAACAAGGCGATGTCGATGTGATGATCGTGGGGCGCGGCGGCGGGTCGATCGAAGATTTGTGGGCCTTTAATGAAGAAGTCGTGGCGCGCGCCATTTTTGCTTCCAACATTCCGGTCATCAGCGCCGTGGGGCATGAGGTCGATTTTACCATTGCCGATTTTACGGCCGATATGAGGGCGCCGACTCCTTCGGCCGCGGCCGAACTGGTGATCCCCCGCAAACAAGATCTGGAAGCCTCTTTACAAAACATGCGGGAACGTTTGAATCAGGCGGTTTCAAAAGATTTTCCCCAATGGATGATGCGGGTGGATCAGCTGACCGAGGGGCTGGGACGCGGTTTACAGGTGGGGCTGGAAAAAAGGGGGGATTATTTGAAGCGTCTTATGAGCAATCTTGATCATCTCTCGCCGCTCCACATTTTGGGAAAAGGCTATTCTTTGGTTCAAAAGGTTGGGAGTGCGATGCCGGTCAAAAAAGCATCTGCCTTGAAAAAAGGGGACGATCTGCAAATCACATTTAGTGAAGGAAAATGTCTGGCTAAAGTTGTATAATCCGCCCATGGCCGATTCAAAACAACAAGGTCCCATCCAGCCGGTGGGGCGCGGCGACAAAAGCGTCGATCTCCAAAAAGAGCTGGAAGCGTTGATTCAGAAAGAAGCAACGCTGACTCGGCAGGCGGGAGAAGAGAAAAAAACCCTTGATGCCGAAACGCTGGTGCAGATTTCCAGAACGCTGCCGGCTTTAATCCAGAAAAGATTGCAGAAAATCGACGCCGCGCAGGTTTATCAAACCTTCAAATTGGCCGGTACCGACCGCATCGTTCACGACAAAAGAGAAAAAACCGGAGTGGAGAAAGAGCCCGCCCAGCCGGAGCCGCGCAAGACTATAGCGCAGGAGGCCAAGACGCCTCTGGAAGAACTGGTTTTACAAAAAGGAAAATACCCCAACTATTTTGCCGATCCCGCCTCAAGAATGAAAGCGCCGGAACAGCAGGCCGCCGAGGATCGGCTGGCCAGGCTTTTCACAAAATTTGAAAACGCCCTGTTGCGGCGGTTTGAAGGGGGCGAACAGACAGCCCGCCGCGCACCGGAGGGGCGGGTTTCTTTTTTGAAAAAAACGGCGGCGGCCTGGCGCGATTTTTTCGCCCACTTTGCCAAAAGAACGGTCAAGCGGCGCGTCCCCGTGGAAATGGTTCAGGAGTGGACCTTCCGAGGCTTGGTGAAAAAAGAGGCGCGGGCAACCGTCATTTCGGATCTGGTGCTGGCCAACGGACAGCATGAAAAATTTGTCCGGTTCAAATTGGCCCAAAATGCCGCCGCCTTGGCGGAGCGTTTGGTTTTGCTCGATCCCGGAACGAAACTGCCGCAAGAGGCGTTAAAGCAACAGGCGGCGAAAGAGCTGGAATATCTCGCCATCAAAAACGCCGAGACGGAGGCTGCCTTTACCCAAGCCCCGACAAAGGGGAAATTTTTGGGGACGGCACAGATGGAAGAAAAAGTGGCCTCCGATCTGGGATTGCAGCTGGGAGAACAGCTGAAAGAAAAACAGAGGCTTTTAAGAAAAGCGGGGCAGGGGAAAAGGGGGGGCGGGGGACTTTTTGGCGGGGGAGAAGAGGCGGACGGCTCAAGCGGCGAGCAGCCGGGCGCCTTTGTCCCGTGGTGGCAATTCGGCCCCCTGCGCCGTCACAAAGGCCCCGTGAGATGGTTTGTCATTTTAACCTATATTGTTGTTATTTCTGTTTTGTTTTTAGGTCTTTGGTCCATGGTCCATGGTCTATAGTCCGTCTCACGCCATCATCCCCAGCGGCTTTCCGCCGATCAAATGCCAATGAACGTGAAACACAACCTGGCCCGCGTTTTTGTTCGTATTGACAAGTGTCCTAAAGCCGCTTTCCGCCACCCCCGTTTCTTTGGCGAGTTTTTGGGCGATTCCGAATATTTTTGAAACAACCGGAAGCTCCTTTTCGGGAATGTCGTTTAATGTGGGGTAGTGTTTTTTTGGGACCAAAAGGATATGAACGGGACCTTTGGGGTTGATGTCCTTGAGGGCCAAAACGTCCTCGTCTTCAAACAGCTTGTCGCAGGGGACGGTCCCCGCGATGATTTTGCAAAAGATGCAGTCGTTCATGTGATGGTTGCCTCCTTTGTGCCGGCCACGGCCAGATCATTGAGAAACGCGATGGAACTATGGAGGTCTATTTTATTTTCATAGAGCGGTTTGCCGATGACCACTCCGATCAGGCCGGCGCTTTCGGCTTCGAATAGTTTTCTCAAGTCTTGCATCACCTGAATATCCGCCATCGCCAGGACGGGTGCCTTGGCCCGACGGCAGAATTGCTGTATTCCCTCCAGACTTTCATCGGCGTAGCAAAGGGCGCTGGCTCCGTCTGCCTCAAAACGGGCGGCATAATCTTCGGCCAGTTTATGGCTGGGGGCCACCAGTCCCGGGATAACCACCTTTTTGTTTTTTACCTCGATCAACACCGCCATTTTTTGCGGAAATTTTTGCGCCGAGTCTTTGAGCAGTTTGGGGTCTTGATAAGCGTTGGCCCCAAAAACGATTTTTTCGACCCCGGCTTGAACGTAAGTTTCCACGGAAGAGAGCGATTTGAAATTGCCGGTGACCCACAGTTTCAATTTCAATTTTTCCGCAATCGCCAAAATGGCGCCGAAATTTTCCCCTTTGCCGGTGGCCGAAACATAAAGATCGTTGATGTAGAGAGACTCACACCCTTGCTTGGCAAAATATTGCGCCAGTTCCAAAGGATCATCCTGAAACCAGACGGGATTCGCCTCCGCCAGCCGCGCCGCCTTGCCATTTTTGAGATAAATAAGAGGAATCAGTTCCATGCGTTGGGTGTATATCACAGGAGTCATTCTGAACGAAGTGAAGAATCCCGTTCAGCCTACTCGCAAAATTTTTGCGCCGAGCTGCGAGAGTCTCTCCTCAATCCGTTCATAACCGCGATCGATATGATAAGCGCGGTCGATCACCGTTTCTCCTTCGGCGGCGAGGCCCGCCAAAATCAATGAAGCAGAAGCTCGCAAGTCGGTTGCCATCATCGGGGCGCCGGAGAGTTTTTCAACCCCTTTAACCGTGGCGGTGTGTCCATCCAGGGTGATATCGGCCCCGAGTCTTTTGAGTTCCAGCGCGTGTTGAAAACGGTTTTCAAAAATGGTCTCTGTGATGATGCTGGTACCATCGGCCAAAGACATGAGGGCCATAAACTGGGCCTGCAAATCGGTTACAAAACCGGGAAAAGGGGTGGTTGTGACATCAAGGTTTTTGAGGCGATCCGGTGCCGAAACGGTAATCGATTCCGGGCCTGTTTTTATTTTACAGCCAATTTTTTTCAAATGTTGCAGAAGCGTTTCCAATAAAGAGGGGGCGCAGTTTTCAACAGTGACTTCACCGCGCGTGATGGCCCCGGCCATCAGAAATGTGGCGGCCTCGATCCGATCGGCGATAACAGTGTGGGTGGTGGCTTTCAGAGAGGGCATGCCGGTGATGGTGATCGTATCGGTGCCGGCCCCTTCAATTTCGGCCCCCATTTTAATCAGGTAGTGGGCCAGATCGACCACTTCTGGTTCTTGCGCCGCATTTTTCAAAACAGTTGTCCCTTCGGCCAGTGTTGCGGCCATCAGGATATTTTCGGTGCCGGTGACGGTCACTTTAGCGAATTCAATTTCGGCCCCTTTCAGTTTGGAAGCGGCGGCCTCCACATAACCCTCTTTGATTTCGATTTCGGCCCCCATTTTTCTCAAGGCATCCAAATGGAGATCGATAGGGCGTGCGCCGATAGCACACCCGCCCGGGAGGCTCACACGCGCCTTTCCCCATCTTGCCAAAAGAGGACCCAACACTAAAACAGAGGCGCGCATTGTTTTGACCAGATCATAGGGGGCATCGAAAGATTGAAGACCGTTGGAGGAAAGTTCCAAACTTGAATTATTAAGTTCCGAAGAGACACCGATATGCGTCAGCAGGCGTTGCATGGTGACGACATCGCGCAGATGGGGAACATTGGAAAATCGGTGTTTTCCTTCAGCCAAAATGGTGGCCGCCATGAGCGGCAAAACGGAGTTTTTTGCACCGCCGGCTTTGACAGTGCCGTGGAGCGAAATGCCCCCTTCAATTATGAGTTTGTCCATGTGAATATTTCCGGGCCAGCTTCTACTACCAGCCATCCTTTCGGGTTTAAAAATTGTGGCGCAGTCTGCTTGATTTTAGCGATAAAATCAAGTCCGTCCGGGCCCCCATCCAACGCCAGGCACGGTTCATATCGGAGGATCTCGGGGGAAAGTTGCTTCATTTGGGAGGAGGGGATGTAGGGGGGGTTAGAGACGATGAGATCAAACCTTCCTTCTATTTTTTCAAAAAGGTCACTTTGGATGAAAGTGACGCGGTCTTTGGCAAATTCAAGATTTTGCCGGGCAACATCGAGTGCCTCATTTGAAATATCGGCCACGGTAATTTGCGCTTCCGGCAGTTCAGTCGCCAGCGCCGCCGCAATGCACCCACTGCCGGTACAGAGGTCGAGGATCGTTGGACCAGGGACAATGGACAATGGACTATGGACCAGTTTTTCCAACGCCTTTTCAACAAGCGCCTCCGTCTCCGGCCTTGGTATCAACACCGCCGGTGTGACTTTAATATTGAGCGACCAAAACTCTTTAAAGCCCCTGATATACGCCACCGGTTCGCGTTTTATGCGGCGCTCGATATAACTCCGAAATTTTGCAAAACTGTCACCCGGTGCCTGGCACTGGGTGACAGTTTTTGTATAAAGTTCGTAGCGTTCGCAACCGAGCGCATGTGCCAGCAACACCTCGGCATCGAGCTTGGGCGTTTCAATGCCGGCCTTTTTCAATTGTTCACCGGCTTTTTGTAAAATGGAGATCATGCTAAGGAGTGGATATAATCATCTTCTTCGGATCGAGGCACCATTTGAATTGTTTTAAAAAAGACATTCCGATGAGACCCTCTACTCCTTGGTCTTTCAAATCATGACAGCGAACTTCGACAGCATTGAGTTTTTTGTCCAAAACTTCGAGTTCTTTTATAACCAGTCTGTATCCTTTTTCTTTGCCGACGGCAGAAGCTACCGTAGAAAATCCGATACCATCTCGGGCGGAATAACCGATATCAGCGGCAACACTATGATCAATGATAATACCGGAAGAACCCGTGTCCCATATGAACAGGCCGTCATAAACTCCGCTTTTTCCGGCCAGATAAACTGGGACTACAATGAGATCTCCGTCTAGTTGGTATCCAAAATCTGCCATAGGAGGGGAATTTCAGGATTTTTGATGAGCTTGCCGGTATAACGAACGGCAATATTGTGATATTGCGGCATGAGATTTTTTACTGCTTTATGAAAAGTTTTTTTATCAGGATTATGGGCAATCACCGTTCCATTCACTCCAATGGCACCCGTTCGTCTATATTCAGCAACGGCAATCCACTCGTCAGGAAAATTATTTTTAATCTCTTCCCATTCCATAATTATAGCCATAAAGTAATTGATATAATTGAGTATTTCTGATGTGAAACACTGTAACAAAAAAATCTCCCTTTTGGAAGCAACATTTTTGGAGGGGTGACGATAACTATCACGAGTTGTCATTCTGAGCGTAGCGCCTGCCGGCAGGCAGGAAGAATCCCGATATGACCGGGATCCTTCTCCGCCAGAGGCGGATCAGGATGACAAAAAAAAGAGAAAATTATGACAACTATACCCGCACTATCCGCAGTTCCCGGAACCGTTTTGGCCACGGCCGCGTTGACGAGTCAGGAGGCTTTAGCGGCGGTGACGGATGCAGCTGTTTTGGGGGATCCAGTCGAAGCAACAAATTTTGCAATCGTCGTAGGTGTTATGGCCCTTCATATGCGGGAAAAAATATCTTCACGGGTTACTGGGAATATTGGAAGTCCAGTCAGTCAAGATATTTTGGGGCTAGCTTCGGAGGTTTTGGAAAGATCCAGTAGCAGAAACTCAGTACCCGTTTTGAAAACAGACTTTAGCTTTGATTTGCGTCGTTACTTGTTGAGAATGAATCACGACGCCTATCAACACTATGCACAAGCCGCTCTTCAATCCGGTCTTGCCGTCTTCGGCCATGCGGCGCAGTCTGCGGCGCAGTCTGCTCCTGCCAATGCTTGGTTTGATCCTGTTTCCGGTGAGGTGACATTTCCCAATGCAACGCCGTCTGCTCCTGCCATTTTGACCCCATTTGATCCTGATGCTCCGGACTTTATTGGCATTTTGATTGAGGAAGTAGTTGCCGGAGATAAAGAGGCAGCTGATCAACTTAGAATTAGAGCCGATCAAACACCGTGGGCCTTTACGGCAAAAGATGTGGCAGATCTTGCAAATATAAAAGGGGAGATTTTCATTGATTTGCAGATCGGTCGCATTTTGGATGCTTTATTGGAGTCTCGTCCAGAGCTTTTTTCGGGGGGATAAAACAGAAAACAGAAAACGGAGACACGGAGATCGGAGAACAGAGATCAGAAATCGGATTCTCTGTTTTCCGTTTTCCGTGTCTCTGTGTCTCCGCTCTCTGTTCTCCATGTTTTTGATAAAAATCACCCACCCTTCAACGCTTCGGTTTGAAAATGAGTACGGATGGGGGAGACGACATCTTCCAGATGGCCTTCCATGATTTTGTCCAATTGATAAAGAGTTAAGCCGATCCGGTGATCGGTGAGTCTGTTTTGCGGAAAATTGTAAGTCCGGATTTTTTCGCTCCGGTCGCCGGTGCCCACCATCCCCTTGCGGGTCTTGGCCATTTCATCCTGCTGTTTTTGAAGCATCAAATCAAAAAGTCTCGCTTTCAAAAGTTTCATCGCACGGGCCATGTTTTTATGTTGTGAGCGTTCTTCCTGGCAAGCGACCACAAGCCCTGATGCAATATGCGTCAGACGCACTGCCGATTGTGTCTTGTTGACATGCTGGCCGCCGGGGCCGCCGGCCGTATAAGTATCAATGCGCAAATCTTTTCTATCAATCTGCACCTCTACTTCATCGGGTTCCGGCAATACCGCAACCGTGACCGCCGAAGTATGCACCCGCCCCATCTGCTCCGTTTCGGGAACGCGCTGCACCCGGTGAACGCCGCTTTCGTATTTCATTTTGCTGTACACTTTATGGCCCCGAATCTGGGCGATGATTTCTTTGAAACCCCCCTTGCCGCTGCCGCTCGATTCAATCACCTCTAACTGCCAGCGCATCGTTTCTGCATAACGGGAATACATGCGAAAGAGCTCGGCCGCAAACAGCGCCGCTTCGTCGCCGCCGGTGCCGGCGCGGATTTCCAAAAAAATATTTCTTTCGTCATTGGGATCTGTGGGCAAAAGGAGGATTTTTATTTTTTCTTCAAGAACTTTTAATTTTTCTTCAAGCCCCGGAATTTCTTCTTTGGCCATCTGGCGAATGTCGGCGTCTTTTTCATTTTTCAAAAGATCGCAGCTCTCTTCGAGATGTTTTTTGACCGATGTGTATTCCGTGTATGTTTCGACAATCTCTGACATATCAGAGCGCTCTTTGGAGAGTTTCTGAAATTGCTGATTGTCGCTGATGACAGACGGGTCCGACAGCTTATGCATCAGCTCGTCGTAGCGTTTCAAAAAATTGTCGAGTTTTGTGAACATAAAAATAGACCAGGGACCATGGACCGTGGACAAAGGACCAAAAATTTCTTGTTATTGCTTCTGGTCCTTGGTCCATAGTCCTTGGTCCACAGTCCCGATTGCTAATGTTTGGTTTTCTTTTGAAACTTGGCGTATTTCTTTTGGAAGCGCTCCACGCGGCCTGCCGCATCGACCAGCTTTTGTTTGCCGGTAAAATAGGGGTGGCATTTGGAGCAGATTTCGATGGCGAAGTTCTTGGCAAGGGTCGTCATCGTCTCAATCTGATTGCCGCAGGCGCAAGAGATGGTGACAAGGTGCATTTCGGGGTGAATGTCTGTTTTCATAGTGAAGTGGCTACTAGCATAGCACTTTTGGGGAAACAAGATTAAATTTCTAGGTTTTTTTCGCTTTTTGGGGGGCGAGGTAGGTGATCACCGAATCGAGAAAATGGACATATTTCTCGGCAGGGGGTTTGGGGGTGTTCGGCGCCTTTATGCCGGCTTCGAGCCTTGTTTTTCTCTCAACAGCCATGGCTGAATAGCGGCTTCCGGCTTCTTCGTAACGGTCTTCTTTGTTGAAAAACTCACTGATATTATTTGATTTTTTACCTGTTCCCAAAAAGAAATCTTTTGCCCGATTGAGCCCCGTTTTTATCCACCCTTCTTCGTGCAAAGAGGCCTTTTGACGCCGTTCTCCATACGTTTGACCGATGGTCTCGCTTTTGGGTTTCGCGTTCTTGCGGTTATTTAACGGTTCAAAGGAGGCCGGTAAATGGGGTTTATTGGGCCCTTTATGGTTAATATTACTCATCGCCCGGCTATGAATGCAAAACAGTTGCCAAACATATTTAAATTAAATTAAGTAATATCAATAAGTTATGGTCCATGGTCCATGGTCCATGGTCCCTATTCGGGGTCTTTCTTCCCCATGTTTAAGGCTTTTGGGAGACAATTTGCATCATGCGCCAGCGGAGACCGACCTTAAAGAAGTGGTTGTTTTGAAGCCGGAAACCGGCTTTTTCCAAAAGTGTCTTCATTTCGTTCAATGTGTAGGATTTGACAAAAGAGGGATCGGCCTTGTCCATGTACCAGTTGTAGAGCTTTCCCTGAAAGGAATCGCGGTTCCAATCGACCAAAATGAAAAGGCCACCCGGTTTTAAAAGAGAGGCTACTTTTTGCAAGACGGCTTCAGGATTTGCAAAATAATGGAAATTGGAGAGGCTAAAAGCGATATCAAAACAGTTTTTTTCAAGGGGAGTTTCCACAAAATCCCCTTGTTTGAAAACAATGTCCGGAAACGCGGCCATTTTTTTTTGTGCACGCCTAAGCATATCGTCCGAAATATCGACACCGACGATTTTAAGAGAGGGCCATTTTTCCACCAGGGTTTTTTCAAGGGCCCCGGTGCCGCAGCCGATATCGAGAAGAGTCTCCCCCCCTTGCAGGCGAAGCGGCTCCATGGCGGCGGCAACTGTTTTTCGGATATAGCCCGGCCAAATGCGGTCATAGAGGCCAGCCAAGATATTGTATTTACGCCGAACGGATTTCATAGAAGAACCGGCGCTCTTTACACCACAATCTTGATAACGTCACCTTCAATTTTGATGGGATATGCTTGAACGGGGACTGGGGCGGGCATGCTTAAATTTTTTCCGGTTTTGATATCAAATTTGGCGCCGTGCCAAGGGCAGGTCACGACCCCATTTTCAATTTCACCTTCGGATAAAGAGGCCTGTGCATGGGAGCAGGTGTCGCTGATGGCGTAAAATTGGCCATCCAGATTGAAAATGGCAATCGGTTCCCCATCGACTTCAACTTGTTTTGCAGTGCCGGGGGCGATTTCACTCACTTTTGCCACTTCATATTCTTTTGTCATATTTTTTTCTCTTTTTCTTTTGGTCCATGGTCCACGGTCCATAGTCCCTGGTCCATTACGTAGGCCACTCCTTGATTCCGTAAACACCGCTCTTCAAAACTTTGAGGCAAAGCAGGGCGCATTTTAAACGAACCGGACCCAACTCTATCCCCAGCACTTCGAGAATTTCTTTTTTTCCCAATTTTTTGATCTCTTCCAAAGATTTTCCCTCGATCATATCGGTCAGCATGGAGGTTGCCGCCTGCGAAATGGCGCACCCTTTCGCCTGAAATTTGACTTCGGCGATTTTTCCCTCTTTGACGCTCAAATCAATTTGTACTTCATCGCCGCAGAGGGGATTGGTGTCTTTGTAGGTGATGTCGGGGTGAGGCAGGCATCCCCGATTTCTCGGGAATTTATAATGCTCTAAAATTTCTTCGCGATAGAGTGTGTCCATATGACATTTGTCATTCTGAGCGTAGCGAAGAATCCCGGGATCCCTCAGTCGCTTCGCTCCCTCAGGATGACACCCGAAACATCTTTACTGTGTCTTTCAATCCTTCAATTAACAAATCGATTTCTTCTTTTGTATTGTACAAATAAAAACTGGCCCGGACGGTGGCTTCCAGCCCCAGTTTGCGATGGAGCGGCTGGGTGCAATGATGGCCGGCCCGGACGCAAATTCCATTGCGATCCAAAACAGCGGCGACATCGTGCGCATGAATATCTTTGAACGCAAAAGAGATGAGCCCCGTTCTTTCTCCGGGCGGAGGGCCGTACATAGTCAGCCCCTCAACTTCCGGCAGGCGTTCCATGCAGTAGCGGACGAGGCTTCGATCATGTTCAAAAATTTTCTCAAGCCCCATTTTAGAAAGATATTCGATGGCGGCATTGAGCCCCACCGCTTCGGCAATGCTTTGCGTGCCGGCCTCGAATTTCCAGGGGAGGTCATTCCATGTGGAATTATCCCACTCCACCGTTTTGATCATTTCGCCCCCGCCCAAAAAGGGATCCATTTTTTCCAGGTGTTCTTTTTTGCCGTACAAAACACCGATGCCGGTCGGCCCCAGCATTTTGTGGGAAGAAAAAGCCAAAAAATCGCAATCGAGTTTTTGAACATCGATTTTAAAATGGGGGGCGGCCTGTGCGGCATCAATCAAAACTGGAATTCCTTTTGCGTGTGCGGCCGCAATCACTTTTTCAACCGGATTGATGGTCCCCAGCATATTGGAGGCATAGGTTAAAGAGACGAGCTTTGTTTTCAGGGTCAAAAGGGAATCGAGCAAATCAATTTGCAGACGGCCTTGGGAATCGATCGGAATAAATTTCAGCTTGGCCCCGTTTTCTTGCGCCAGCATTTGCCAAGGGACCAGGTTGGAATGGTGTTCCATTTCGGTCAGAAGAATTTCATCGCCGGTGCGGATATTTTTGCGGCCCCAAGCAAAACGGACGAGGTTGATCCCCTCTGTAGTGCCGCGTGTAAAAATAATTTCGCTGTCGGAAGCGGCGTTTACGAATTTGGCCGTATTGGTGCGCGCCCTTTCGTAAAGTTCAGTGGCCTCTTCGGCAATCGTATAGATGCCGCGATGGATATTGGC
>JAUYJH010000070.1 GCA_030688705.1 Deltaproteobacteria bacterium | reverse complement strand
CGGGAGGTCTGGGGTCCGATGCCAGATCATCAATAACATCGGCCAAACGTTTTTGAATCTCTTTAGAAAGTTTTGAAAATTCCTTTTTAGCGTGGGTTTCAAACTCGATTCGATAAGCCATGGCTTTATTCAACGATTTTTAATGATTTTTTGATCGATTCCCAGGAGTGAAAACCACTGGCTTCTTTGATGGCGGCTCTCAAGTCTTCCGAATCCAAAAGGTCTTCCAGTTTTTCCCGCAGGGCCTGTTCCACGACAAAACTCTTCCGCAACCCCAGACGTTCACAGACCTCATCAAGTGTTTCCTTTAAATCAGTTGGCAATTTCGTTGCAAAGGCCGTTTCTCGTGACATAATCAAATCCTCCTAAATCTAGACAAATCTTACTAAATCATGAAAATTTTAGCAATAAAGGAAAGAAAAATTATCATAAACAACTTTTTTTGATACCTGCCGATGAGGCCTGATAGAGGGATCCTTATGTCGTGTTATTTTATCGGTGTTTTAGGAAATGCCATACTCTCCTCTCCACAGGGCCTGAAAAATTTTTTGGGTGAAACTGACTTTCTTGGGAAAACGGAACAAGGCGAAGCAGAATATGTTCTTGCCGCCTTGGAACAACATCTCCCCGGAGTGAAAATATCGGAGTTTCGGAGCCTTTCAGAAATTGCCGAGGTGCTGAGAAAGACACCCAAAAAAACCTTCCAGAGGGCCGCAAAAAAGGCCGCCATAAGTTACAACATGGTATTTGATCTCCAGGCGGTTCAAAAAGCCCGCATACATTTTGGGGCCGACAAGGCCTCCCGCATTATCCGTTATTTTAAAGAACATGGCGTACAGAACCCCAAGCTACACGATTATATTCATGAACTGGTTTATCAAAGGGCTCTCAACGGTCTGAATAGCTCCGCCGCTATTTTAGTAAATGGTCTGATCGACTTTATGGGTGATGATGGAGAAGACGAAAGGCTCGAAGGGCTCAAGATCGACGGTCAGGTGCATGTCTCCCCTTCTTGGTTTCATAAATTTTCCGCTGTCTGGCGGCATCCGGAAACCTGCAGGGCCTTTCTTTTATTTTTTTCGGATTATCAATACGGTTTTACTTATCCTTCCCGTCTTGCCAATTTAGCCGCGGTGATTGCCAATTCGGTCTTGGGGCGTCCGGCTTTTCACCGCGAAGTTTTGGACCACGCTATGGATTTCCATTGTGACACGATTTATTTTGATCCTCATTTCGGTTCCGTGGCCCAGGAAGTTCCCTTACACATCTCCTTAAAATTGGAAGATCCAAATAAAATTAGGATTGCCGATATAGGATGCGGGGTTACCCGTTCCGGCTCCGTGACAATGAATTTTTTGATAAATATTTTGGCTCAAGTTTTGAATGAAGAGGATGACGAAAAAAAACTCCCGGCAATCGAGGCAACGGGAATTGACATCCATTTTCCAAAAAGGAGCGTCTATCCCCAGTTTGATGAAAAATACCGCTTTAAAGGTTGGGAGAAGGTTTTTAACTTTGATGCAAAGGGGATCGCACGCCTTGAAATAAAGGGAAGATCGGGCTCAACAATAACAGAACGCTATTTGGACGCCTCCCGGTCGGAATTCAATGTTGTATCGCCGCAATTCGCCTTGGGACATTCTAAAAAATTCGACATTGTTATCTCTTCCATGCTGGCCATCGATTTTCCTCCCGACGAACAGAAAAAAATTCTTGAAAACCTGCTGAGTCTTTTGGCGCCGGGAGGTATTCTGTTTTTGAACGCCACCTCCAAAAATCTTGTGAAGAGCTGGGATTATTTTGAAATCTGGCACCACGATCCCTCCGATGGAAAATTTAAAGTAACGGAGGCTGTGATCCCCTTTGAGGTCAATCCCTACACCTCAAAATTTCAAACCGATTTTATTGTGGAAGGCAAAGAATTAAAAAGCCAAAGAAAATATATAAAACGTGATTCTCATTTTCTCTACGCCTGGCGGCGTGAGATCGTCCTGGCCATCGACACAGCCAAACGCTTCCAGAAACGCGGCGTCTCCGTCTGGAAAAACATTCTGGCCGCGCAAAAGGCGGCGTTGGATGGAAAACCGATTACGGATATTCTCATTGAAATCCTCCAAAACTGCGAGGGCCAAAAGATCAGGGAGTTTCTGGATCGGGTTCACCATGAAAAACATCAAAGGGGGCATCCCCTGTTTGATGAGGTGCGGCCGTGGCGTCTGAATTCATTTTTTGCCCGCGAATCGTTATCTCTTGGACACATTCACGCGGATTCCGCGGGGAAGGTCTATTTTGGCGAGAACCGACAGTTGCCACATCGGTATGCTTATCTTTTTCTTCTAGCCTCCCGGATGAATCTCGACTCTTTTACGATGACGGCTGCTTTATATTTGAGGAATGCAAGGGATCCGGATCATTATTTATCCCCGTCTTTTTATATGCCCGGTCCTCATGGAGGCAAAATTTCCGTGAAAATCCAAGGAGCCCCACGAACACTCTTGGATGACTATCGGAGAAAAGTTTTAAAATATCAAGACGCGCTCACGCAACTTCGGGCTTTGGCTTCTCTCTTTGAGAAACTAGACTTCACAGAGCCGAATGTCATCCCTGATTTCTTAAGCCTGTTTGTAAAGTACGCCTCCAATTTATTTCCACCATTTCGAGAGGAGCGAAGGAATATTCTGCTTTTTTGGCTTTTTTCCCGATTTTTAGATTTTTGCGAGGGGGAAGCTTTGGGTCCACAAGAGACAAAATATTTATTGTCCCCCCTGGCCTCCTACTTGGACTGCCACGAACTGGCACAATTTTTCATGGAGGTTGCCTATTTTAAAACAGGGCACCCGGAAAATTATCAAAGACTGCAGGAAAAAATGGAATATCTTGCCGGGATGAAAATGGAGGCGGTGGAAGCAATTTTAAAAGGTGCAAAAGAAAAACTGGAGCAGGCCATTCAGAATACACTGGGCTTAAAAAGGGATGAGTTTGAAATAACGTGGCGGATCAAAAATCTCTACAGTCTCTTTTTGAAAATAAACGATCAAACTCAAAAAAAATTTCAGGACATAGAAGATCTTAATGATTTGTTTGGACTGCGAATCCTTGTGAGAGACACCGATCAAATTGAAAGGGTGGTTCAGATCATCCGAGAGAATTTCAAGGGATTGGCGGAAGCCGGTGCCGCAACGAAGAGACTTCGATCCCGCCTTCTTTCCCTTTTCCAAAACGGCATACTGCCGGAGGAGGGTTTTATCGTCCCCGGAATTCCTGAAAGCCACCTCAAACTTTTTATCATGACCCGCCTGGACCCCGTCACGGAAATCCCGATCGAACTCCAGCTTTCCACTTTTGACAACGTCCCCGCCTTGGACACCCACTGGGCCTATAAGCTCAGAAGGGAGCTGAACAATGACCCTGCTTTCACAAGTCGTCAGAGTGTGGATATCATGATGTTTGAAAAATTGTACGGTTTTGAATTTTTACTGCTCGGTGAAGAGGGAAAAAAATTAAAGATCAAAAAAGTTCCCCGCATGAGTCGGGAAAGGGATCTTCCTGCAATGTTTGATTTGGGACCAGACTGGGAAAGAAGCACGATTGACGGAGAGATTGAGAACGCTCGCCTGCGTACTCACCTCCACCCAACTTCTATTCTGAGCATGGATATTATGGACCTGCGCAAGGCAAAAGAGACCTCTTCCGAATATCTTCGGACCGGCCAAATCATACTCAAAAGACAGCTTTAACGGGTCAACCTTTTTAGTTCTCCCTCCACCAAAATATTGTCCCCCAAGGTTTTGACGGAGAGGGTGTTGAGTTCAAGAGCTTCATCGAGCGTGCGGATGTTCAGTTCTGGGAGCCAGTCCATGGCTTGGCCTCCTAATAATTTTGGGGCCATGAAACAGACAAGGCGGTCGACCAGTTTTTCGGACAAGAACGATGAGAAGATGCCGCCGCCCCCTTCTATCAACACATGAACAATTTGTTTTTCACCGAGCATTTTTAGCAGAGCCTTGAGATCCACCCGGCCGGTGACATCGGCATCTAGAGGCCAGACTTCGGCCCCCATTTTGATCAGGGCCCGGCGGTTTTCCTCGGGCGACATCCATGTGGTTGCAAAAACAACGCGGCGCCCTTTTACCGAAAACAATCTCCGGTTTATGGGGACATCCAGTTTTTGATCGACCACAACCACCATCGGGTGCCGGCCGTTTTTTGGGGCAACCAAGCGGATGTTCAGCAGAGGGTCATCGGTTTTTAACGTATTGGCCCCCACAAGAATCGCATCGACCTCATCACGCATCTGATGAACATATTTACGGCTTAAGGGATTGCTGATCCAACGCGAATCTCCCGAGGCCGTTGCGATTTTTCCGTCCAGAGTCATTGCAACCTTTAAGGTCACATAGGGAATGTGGGTGGTAATATGTTTTTGAAACGGGCGGTTCAATTCTTCACAGCGATCTTGCAAAACTCCCTCGATCACTTCAATCCCCGCCTCTTTGAGCCAGCGAATCCCCTGCCCGTTGACTTTTGGGTTTGGATCTCTCGCTCCAATCACCACCCGTTGAATTCCCGATTCAATTACTTTTGGAACGCACGGTCCCGTTTTGCCGTGGTGACAGCACGGTTCTAAAGTCACGTAAAGTGTTGCTCCCTTGGTTTTCGATTTGCCGATTTTTTTTAATGCCGCGACTTCGGCATGATCGGCACCGGCCTGTTTATGAAAAGCCTCGGCGATGATTTTTCCCCGTTTGGAAACAACGGCGCCGACAATCGGGTTGGGAGAGGTGTGCCCCTTGGCTTTGAGGGCCAGCTCGATCGCGCGGGACATGAATTGTGCATGAGACGGTCTTGCCACATTATCCTTTTTGTTTATTTAACAAATCTTTGAGCTCCTTCATAAACTCATTAATATCTTTAAAAGAGCGATAGACCGAGGCGAAGCGGACATAAGCGACTTCATCCAGCGCGTGCAGTTCTTCCATCACCCTCTCGCCGATTTTGGCGCTTTCAATCTCTTCAACCCCCTGTTCCTGCACCGAGCGAACCACTTTATCGACCGCCGCCTCCATGGTGGCCATGCTGATAGGCCTTTTTTCGGAAGCCTTGCGGATCCCTCCCAAAACTTTGGCGCGATCGAAAACCTCGCGACGCCCATCTTTTTTGATGACCGCGGGGAGGACCTCTTCGATCCGTTCATAAGTGGTGAAGCGTTCCGCGCATTTTTCGCATTCGCGGCGGCGGCGGATCATCTCGCCCTCCTGCAATTCGCGGGAGTCGATGACTTTGCTGTCGGGATTATGGCAAAAGGGACAATTCATAAAGGGGACCGAGGACCAGGGACCGAGGACCAAGGACCAAAAATTAATTTATATAAAAAGGAAACAGCTTGCATAGTTTTTTAATTTCCTCTCGAATAGCCATTTGTTTTGATGTATCGTTCACATCCTTCAATACATCCCCGATCCAATTGCCTATTTGCTGCATCTCTTTTTCTTGCATCCCCCGCGTGGTCACGCAGGGGGTTCCCATCCGAATGCCGCTGGTGATAAACGGCGAGCGGGTCTCGCGGGGAATGGTGTTTTTGTTGACGGTCATGCCGGCGCGGCCCAAAGCCTCTTCCGCCTCTTTGCCGGTGATATTTTTTTCAGTCAGGTCGACCAAAAACAGATGGGTATCGGTGCCGCCGGTCACAATGCGAAAGCCATTATCCTGGAGAGATTTCGCCAAAGCCTTGCAGTTGGCAATAATCTGTTTTGCATAAATTTTAAATTCCGGCTGAAGCGCTTCTTTGAAAGCAACCGCTTTTGCGGCAATCACATGCATCAGCGGCCCACCTTGAATTCCCGGAAAAATCGTTTTATCCAAGGCCTTTGCAAACTCGGCCTTGCACATCGCCAAACCGCCGCGAGGGCCCCGCAAGGTTTTGTGGGTGGTCGAGGTGACAAAATGGCAATGGGGAACGGGGTCGGAATGAAGGCCGGCCGCCACCAAGCCCGCCGGATGGGCGATATCGGCCATCAATAAAGCCCCCACCTCATCGGCGATCTCGCGGAATTTTTTGAAATCGATGTCTCTGGCATAAGCCGAAGCGCCAGTGACGATCAATTTTGGTTTATGCTGATGGGCCAAAATTTTCACCGCATCATAATTTATTTTTTCGGTTTCGGGATCGACCCCATAAAACGCGACATTATAAAGTTGCCCGGTAAAATTGACCGGCGAGCCGTGAGTCAGGTGGCCGCCATGCTTCAAATCCATCCCCAAAATAGCATCGCCCGGTTTGAGAACGGAAAAATAAACGGCCATGTTGGCCCCGGAACCGCAATGGGGCTGGACATTCACATGCTCCGCCTTGAAAATTTGTTTGAGACGCTCTCTGGCCAGCTCTTCTGCCTGATCGACAAATTCGCAACCCCCGTAGTAGCGCTTGCCGGGATAGCCTTCGGCATATTTGACGGTCATGACACTCCCCAGGGCTTCCAAAACATTTTGGCTCACCAAATTTTCAGACGGAATCAATTCGAGATTTTCTTCCAACCTGTTGATTTCACTTTGAATTGCCTTTGCGATATCGGAATCAAATTGCGCCAAATTGTGCATAAAATATCTCCTCGATGGGGCCCAGTAGCATAAAGGAACCCGAATTAGCAAGGCTCGAACAAAACCTCCAAACGGTTGTGGAACAGACCCGCTAAGAGCCTATCCTAAAACCGTCGTGAGCGGCCCGAGGGCGAGGCGGGCCGGGGCCCCCAAACCCGGAGCTTACACGGATGTACGTGCGGATTTTGGGGTGGCCCAACGAAGCCATTGGGACGCGCAACAGGTTTTAGGATAGGCTC
>JAUYJH010000065.1 GCA_030688705.1 Deltaproteobacteria bacterium | reverse complement strand
CCATCGCCTTTGGTGTGGTGATGGCCGAAAACGCGGAACAGGCTTTGGAGCGCTCGGGTGGCGCCATGGGCAACAAAGGGGATGAAGCGGCCCGTACCGCAATCGAAATGGCCCGTTTATTAAAGACAAATTCTAAATACTAAATGCTAAACTCTAAACAAATTCCAATATTTCAAATTCCAAATTTCAAACAACATGTTTGGAACATTGGATTTTAAAATTTGGGATTTGTTTAGGATTTAGATATTAGTATTTATAAAAAATATGGGATCAAGACGCCATTCGAGAGAATACGCGCTGCAGATGCTCTACCAACAGGATCTTTCCGGAGATCCTCTGCCGCATGTTTTTGAACATTATTGGCGGCGTCAGGCGGAAGAAGATGCCGAGACCCGCGAGTTTGCCGAAACGCTTGTGCGGGGGGTGGCCGACCAAAAAGAGGAAATCGACGTTTTTATCGCCAAATACTCCACCCACTGGAAGCTCAATAGAATGGCGGCCGTGGATAAAAACATTTTGCGCATGGCCGTTTTTGAATTGAAGAATTGCAAAGATATTCCGTTAAGGGTAACACTCAACGAGGCGATCGAAATCGCCAAAAAATTCGGCAGTGAAGAATCCGGGTCCTTTATCAACGGCGTTTTGGACAAAATCGCCAAGGAAATAAAAAAGGAAATGTGAGTGAGCATCCGGCTTTGCCGGTGCGAACGAAAGGGGGTCGGGGGGAAGGAGCGAAGCGAGTCGTTCCCCCCGATATAATAATTATGAGTGTGATCATCATCGGGGCGGGGGATGTGGGCCTTCATCTCGCCAAAAAATTGGTGGCGGAAAAAAAAGATGTTTTGGTGATTGAAAAAGAGGAAAAAAAGATCCGCCGTTTGACCGATGAAATAAACTGCAAGGCCATTACCGGTTCCGGCTCCAACCCCGCCGTTTTGAACGAGGCGGGGGTGGAAAAGGCCGAAATGCTCATCGCGGTGACTGACTCCGACGAAGTCAACATCACCGCCTGTACGCTGGCCAGCCTTCAGTCGCACGTTCCCATCAAGATCGCCCGTGTCCGGCAGGAGAGTTTTTCAGACCCCGAAGCGCAGGCCGAATTCAAGATCGATAAACTGGGGATAGACCTGATCATCAACCCGGAGCGGCAGGCGGCCGAGGAAATTCTGAATATTTTGACGGTTCCCGGGGCGGTGGAAATCCTCAAATTTCTGGATGACCGGGTTCGGTTGATCGGCGCCAAGGTGACGGAAAAATGCAGTCTCTTGGGGATTCCCTTTGAAGAACTTTCCGGCCTGCGCCAAGAGCTTAATATTCTTGTGGCCGCCATTTTCCGTGACCAACAATTTTTGGTTCCCAAAGGACAAGATGTTTTAAAGACGGGGGACCTTATCTACTACATTTCCGTCCAGGACAACGCGCCCAAGATCATGCAATATCTGGGGCACAGCATTGAACCGGTGAAACGGGTCATGATCGACGGCGGCGGCAAAATCGGGCTCGATTTGGCCAAAAATCTTGAAAAAGAGGGGGTTAGCGTCAAGATCGTCGAAAGCGATTCCCAACGTTGTTCTGTTTTGATCCGCAATCTCGACAAGGCGGTGGTGTTGAATGGCACGGCCACCGATCAGGATCTGCTCAATCAGGAAAATATCAAAAACATGGATGCCTTTGTGGCGGTGACCGGCGATGACGAAAACAATATTTTGTCGAGCCTTTTGGCCAAACGGCTGGGGGCTCCGTGGGTGATCACCCTGGCCAATCAGACCGCCTATGTGCCGTTGGTTACCACGATCGGCGTCGATGTGGTGATCAACCCAAGGCTTTTGGCGGCCGGGGCCATTTTGCAGTATGTGCGGCGGGGTAAAGTCTTGTCTGTGGCCAGTTTGCGCGATGAGATTGAACTGATTGAAGTGGAGGCTTTGGAGAGCTCTGAGCTTGTGGAAAAAAAGGTGAAAGACATTGACTGGCCCGAACAATCTCTGGCCCTGGCCCTGCAAAGGGGCGAAGAGGTGATTATCCCCACAGGGGAGACCATGATCTATCCCCATGATAAGGTTCTTCTTTTTGCCGCGCGAGAGGCCATTCCCAAAATCGAAAAACTCCTTGCCGTAAAACTTGAATATTTTTAAATTTTTCAGGCAACATTTTTTGGACATTGCCGAAGAAAGGGGCGAAATGAAAAGATTTTTACCCCTTTTATTGCTTATGCTTGCGGCCTGCTCCCTTGCGGCCTGCCACGCGGGGCCGGATACGGTCACGACCGGCTCCTCCGATACCCAAACCGGAAGCACGGCGGCTTCTCCCGCATCTTCACCATCCGCGGCCAAGGCGAGCCTTTTGGACGATCATTTCTTTATCGGCTCTGTCAGCGAAGATTCCACGACCGACCTTGATTTTTGGAATGCCTATGCCGCCGACCCGGATACCGCCCGGCAGATTCCGGCCCGGTATATTTATATCAACGGCGGATTTAACGGTGGTTGGCGGACGTGGGGGGCGCAAGACGGTGACCGGGCCATCAATTATATTCGCAAAAGTTTTTCCATGGGGATGATTCCCTTCTTTGTTTATTACCAAATTCCGGGCGGCGGGGGAGAAAGCGCGGCGGGGGACTTGGCCAACATACAAAACCCGACATTCATGAAAGATTATTTTTTAGACCTTAAATTTCTTCTCGATATCGTGAAAAGAGAGGGGAACGGCAAAGAAGTGGGGATTATTCTGGAACCCGATTTTCTGGGATACATGATGCAAAATTACACTTTGGACCCATCCGCGCTGGCCGCACAGGTGGCGCCGGCCTATGCCGCGGGGGTATTGACGAGTGAGGACCCGCAGTTTCCCAACACGCTGAAAGGGTTGGTGGAGGCCATAAATTACACCATTGCCAAACAGGCCCCAAACGCCCTGTTCGGCTGGCAGGTCAACATCTGGGCCTCCCCGGGGGTTCACCACGGAATTCCCAACAACGGCTTGTGCCGGATTACCGACACCATGGGGATTGCGGCGGGACGATCCGCGGTGCGCGAGGAAGCCAAAGAAGTGGCCCTCTTTTACAAAAAAGCCGGCATTTTGTCCCAAAACGCCAAATGGGTTTTTATCGACAAATACGGTTTGGACGGCACCGGCAATTACTGCTCCGACCCCGACAACAATCCTTCTGCCTGCATCTGGTTTTGGAACACCGATCACTGGAACAATTATGTCGCTTTTGTGGATGAAATTTACAAGGAGCTGCAGACGCCGGTGGTGATGTGGCAGATTCCGATCGGGCGGTTGAATGATTCCCTCTACCGCAACCCGGACACCGGACAGACATTTCCCGTGTTGCAGCATATTGCCAGACGCCATGAAGATTCGGCCGCCACGTTTGTTTTTGGGGATGCCTTTACGGCCTTCACAACGGCGCGGGTCGATTATTTCGGCAATGTCTCGGATGCCGGGACAGGCAAGAACGGTTCCACGGTCACGGTTCAGCCCCATCTGGACGATCTCATCGGGGCGGGGGTGGCCGGGATTTTATTCGGGGCCGGTACCGGCCTTTCAACCGATTTTGATTCGGATGACAACTGGTGGATTACCAAGGTGCAGGAATATTACAAAAATCCAAAAATATTGCAGTCAGGGAATTAGCGCTTGCGCATTGCGTCGGATTTCAATAGTCCTCATCTCTTGAAAAGGAACTCTTTATGACGAAACTTTTTGAAAATATTCTTTTGCTGGGGCGCCCGGCTTCGGGTAAGTCGGAGTTTATCGATTTCATGAAAAAGGTCTCCGATGCCGATCGCGCGGCGCAATATCACATCGGCAATTTTAAAGAGATGGATGATTTTCCCTGGATCTGGGAAAAGTTCATAGAGGACGCTCTTTGGGAAAAAGCAGGATATCCACGGCGTTTTTCTTTTGGCGGTGAGAACCCCGGTTTAAGCAAAGAGGGGGCCCCATTGTTCGATTTTTGCATGGCCAAATTCAATGCCGAATATGCAAAGCATTACTTGAATAATGAGGCTTTTTATAAAGAGGGAACGCTGTTTATTGAATTCGCGCGCGGCGGGCAAAATGCCTATGGCAAAGCTTTAAATCAGCTCTCAAAAGAGGTTCTTAAACGTTCCGCCATTTTGTTTGTTTTGGTTTCCTACGAAGAATCGTGCCGGCGCAACAATGCCCGCTATCAGGAAAAGCTCCAGCATAGTATTTTGGCACACAAGGTTCCCGACGAGACGATGCAGAATTTTTACAGGACGCATGACTGGCTGGAACTGACAAACGGGCAGGAAAGCGGTTCCCTGAACCTTCAGGGGGGGAACGTCCCCTTTGTCACCATGAACAACGAACCGGAATCAACCGATCCCGTTTTGCTCAACAAACGATATGGCGCAGCCTTAAGGCGTCTTATGGAGATCAAAAATGCCGGTGTTTAAAAAATTAATTCTTTTGGGACGGCCTGCTTCCGGAAAGTCGGAGTTGATCGATTTTTTGAAAAAACTTCCTGACTCCGAAAGAACGGGCGATTTTCATATCGGCCCCATTTTCGAACTGGATGACTTTGTCTGGCTTTGGCAAAAATTTGTTGAAGATGACCTGTGGGAGCAATCGGGGCATCAACGCCTTTATTCCGAAAAAGATGAAGAAGGATATGCCATCACCACGAAAGCGGTGCTCGATTTTTGTCTCGAAAAATTTAATGTTGAAATTCAAAAAAAGGACCGAGGGCCGAGGGCCGAGGACCAAACAATTTTCGTTGAATTTGCGCGTGGGGCGGGGGATGGGGGCTATGCCTATGCGCTCAATAAATTGTCGGATGATGTTTTGAAAGAGGCCGCCATCTTTTTTGTATTTACCTCTTATGAAGAATCGTGCCGGCGCAATGAGGCCCGCTATCGGGAAAAATTAAAGCACAGCGTTTTGGCTCACAAAGTACCTCCCAAAGACATGGAACGCTTTGGCAAAGAGACCGATTGGCTGCGATTAACCGGGGAACGCTGCAAAGGTCTTTTGAAAATCCGCGATCTGGAACTCCCTTTTGTCACGCTGAACAATGAACCGGAATTAAAAGAAGGGCCTGAATTGCACCAACGCTATAAAGACGCTTTTGATAAACTGGCTTCGGTTTATTTTGGAGAAAAATCATGAAGAAATTTTTTCTGTCGATAGGGATCGCCGCTTTCTGTTTCGGATATTTTGCCTCTTATATTCCCTACTCCATGCTGACCAAAATGCTGACCAGCGGTCTTTTGCCCGGCATGAACGGGCAGAGGATGAGCGGTTTTGTGATTTTGCCCATGGTGGCCACGGCCACTTTTATGGCGATGTACCTCTATCTGACTCTGTCGGGCTGGTGGAAATACGCAACCCATCGAAAAATTTTTGGGGTTTCCGTTCCGTGGCCCCGCTGGTTTACATTTGTCTCCGGTCTCTGCACGGCTGGGGTTATTGTTACAACCACTTTGGCCTACACTTTTGAAGGGATCAGCATCGTTTTTGCGATGCTCTTGATGCGCGGCGGCACGCTCGTGATCGCGCCGATCGTTGATCTGATCGCGGTTAAAAGAAAAAGAAAGATTTTTTGGCCCTCGTGGGTGGCGGCCGGTTTGAGTTTGGCCGCGCTGTTTGTCACTTTTTCCGGCAAGGCCGGAACCGCCTTAACGCTGGTCGCCATCATAAATATCGTCTGCTACATTATGAGTTATTTTTTACGTTTCTTTTTCATGAGCAACTGGGCCAAAAGCACAGATGTGGATGAAAAGAGGGGGTTTTTCACGGAAGAGCAGATGGTGGCCAACCCCGCGTTTTGGGTCTCGATCATGGTTTTGGCCCTCATCGGCGCCAAAATGGAGCCGGCCTCTTTTGCGGGCCAGCTCTGGGTCGGTTTAACGCAATTTCCCTTCAGCGGCTATCTTGGCTATGCTTTTTTGATCGGCATTTTTTCCTATGGCACGGGGCTGTTTGGAAGCCTCATTTTTCTCGATCGCCGTGAAAATACGTTTACCGTTCCGGCCAGCCGCGTCTCCAGCGTTTTGGCCGGTGTCATTGGCACCTATCTTTTGGCCATTTTTTACGGTTCCAAATTCCCCGGGTCGGATGAATTGGAAGCCCTCGCCCTTATTTTTGCCGCCATCATTTTTCTCTCCTACCACGCGGTGGTGGAGAAGAAGAAAAAGGCCAAATACACCCCCAAAGAGCTGGTGCGGGCGGTTGAAACCTAAATCCCATGAAGACGATCACGAATTTAAATATTTCCGCGTTGAAAGGGGAGATGGAGACCCTTGGTCTTAAACCTTTTACCGCCGCCCAAATTTTGCAGTGGCTTTATCAAAAACGGGCGGCCACTTTTGACGAGATGACGAATCTTTCGGCGGAAAATCGTAAAAAATTGGCGGAATATTTTTCGATATCTTCCACTAAAGTGGTCGATGTAAAAAATTCCAGCGATGGGACCTGCCTTTTTTTATTTGAATTAAGCGACGGCAAAAAAATCGAAGCGGTTTATATTACCGCCGAATCAGGCCGTAAAACCATTTGCCTCTCCACGCAGGTGGGCTGTGCCATGGATTGCACTTTTTGCAGAACGGGGCAAATGGGGCTGATGCGCAATCTGACACAGGGCGAAATTTTGGAACAGGTTTTGGCCATCCAACGCTGTTTTTCGGAAGAGCAGATCACCAACCTTGTTTTCATGGGGATGGGGGAGCCGATGGCCAACATCCCCAATCTGGTTTCGGCCCTTGAAATTTTGCAGGATCAGAAGTTGTTCAATTTTTCCAAGCGCAAGATCACCGTCTCCACGGCGGGGCTGGTTCCCAAAATGGCGGAATTTGTAAAACAGTCGAATGTGCATATTGCCGTCTCTCTGCACGCCACCAACGATGCTTTGCGCGATCAGCTGATGCCGATCAACAAGCGTTACCCTCTTAAAGTATTGATCGATTTTTGCCGGAACTATTCCCAAGGGCCCAGAAACCGGGTCACTTTTGAATATGTGATGTTGAAAGATGTGAATGACTCGGTGGAACTTTGCAAAGAATTGATTCAGCTTCTTGCGGGGGTTCCTTCCAAGGTGAATTTAATTCCTTTCAATCCATTCCCGACGGTCGATTATCAGCCCTCCGATGAAGCGACAATCCTCAAATGGGTCGACCTGCTTTTCAAAGCCGGCATCCAGACCAACGTCCGCGCCAACCGCGGCCGCGACATCCTAGCCGCCTGCGGGCAGCTGGCGGCATAGTAAAAGTTATTTTTTTGACATTTTTGCCGCTTGCAAAAGAATCTCTGCGTCCTGTAAATCCTTCGGACGGCCGGCCATTTTTTTTATTTTGATAAGATCTTCAAGCCCCACAACAAAAATTTTTTCATTTCCGTATTGGAATTCCTTTTTGTTTTTCCAAAGTTCTTCGAAAGAGGCACCTTTGACGCTCATGATAATGTCGGCGCGGTTCGGTTCCACACCCATTTGATAGACCATGTCAGGATCGCAAAGATCCTTCAATGAAAGTTCTTGAATAGGAGCTCCAAAGGATTTCAAGGCATCATACACTTTTTGTGCATTCTCGGATTCCGGCTGCACCAAAAAATCGATATCTTTGGTATATCGGGGAAAGCTGTGAATAATGACAGCATAGGCCCCGACAACAAGATATTTAACTTTCGCGGCGTTTAAGTGTCGTATGAGATCTTCGAAGTCTTGGTTCAGGTGCATATTTTGGATTCCAATTTATTAAATCCTCCACCATTTGCCATGCGGCTTCCAGCTTACCTTGAGTTCCAATCTTGTTCCAAAATTCAATATCAAAGGAGTCATCCATATCCTTCCAATGGACCAACCGACTCATGACAACCTTTTTTTTTCTTTCGGACATGAGAGAACCATAGCACACCTTCCTTTATTATT
>JAUYJH010000060.1 GCA_030688705.1 Deltaproteobacteria bacterium | reverse complement strand
TCGGGTTTCGGCGGAATCCAAATCGCAGTGACGGCAGGTGTTTCAGCGGCTGTCTCAACAACGGCCGCACCGGTTTCCCAGACAGACAAGGGGGTATTCAAATAAATGGCCGGCCCAAGGGCGACGTCAAACCCAAGTTTCATAAGGGTTTCCTTCTAGACCGGAAGGAAAAATTTTTCAATACGGATCGCCGAAACCCCCTTCGGACATGTACTGCAATATTTGTCCAATAGTCGAGGTCGGTTTGAGCCGCTCCCAAATCGGCAGATCGTATCCAAAGGTGCGAACCTCCATCTTTGCGGCCAAAACCGATTTTGCAAAGGGAAATTCAAGATGCTGGGCCCCGGCCGCGGCGAAAGCGCCGGCCAAAACCGCCGCAAGACGCTCGTTCGTCATGCTCAAAGAGCCGACTTGCTTTTTTGTCCCGTTTTGTTCCTCAAACACCTTGATTCCCTCTTGGGTCAGATAGATGGAACGGGGGGCCAAATCATCCAGGCCCGATTTTTCATTTTTTGTTTTGCTTCCCAGCTCCGGATGATCGACTTCACTGCGAAACCGGACCCGAACGGCCTCTTTCCCGTCCAGAGCGGTTTTTTCTATCAGCACACTGTCGTTGGTGGTCTGCCGGGCCAAGATGACCGTGCCCAAGCTCGGCGGTTGTCGGAGGGCGTTGTTGTCGTCAAGGTCCACCGGAATTGCCGATGCAGAGGAATCGATACCGGCAAGTAATGTCGCGGGAATGCCGTTTTTGGCCAGGTTTCGGTTTCCATCAAGCCAGCGGGCCAGATGCAGTGAAGAATTTTCGGGCCTGTTGGCAACAATGGCCTGCCGCAGTTCCCATCCGGCCACGACTTCTGCCAGAATGGTTGTGATTCTTTCAGGGAATCCGGGCCACTTTGGGTTTTCCAGATTGTAAGACACCGGGTCATCCGCGCCGCTGGTCCGGCTGATCACCTGGCGGGCATAGATTTTTCCCGATGCCTCCAGATAAATGGCGTAATCGGACCAGCCGTCTCTACCCGGCGTTCCTTCGGTCGTTTTTCCAAAAAGACTGTCGACTTCGCTGAAAAATTGCACTCTCAAGGCCCGGACCCCCTCCTTCAAAGTGACCGTGCGCAGGTCGGCAAAATCGTTGCAGGTGTCTTGTGCCACGGGAAAGACCGAAACATTGGGAGGATAATCTTTTTTGGGAAAATCGAGGTCTATCGGCAATTGCACCGGTTTGCTGATGTTGGGGATTCTGATTTTTTCTCCGCCGCTGATCATGATGCCTCCTTTTGTTGTTAGTCTTCGGTCTTTTGTCCTCGGTCCGACATCCCTTAGCGTTATGCGTCTTTTTCGTCCAGCCTATTTTTTGGGGTGTTTAATGGTGAAGGAGCCGGAAGAGAGGCCGATTTGAGGTTGGCCCTCTATTTTATCGAAAGTCAGCGCAATGCCCTGTTTCCAGACGGTGGGGCTGAAAAATTTTCCGGTTTCCATGCCGGCATCGCCGCTCTCCACGCCGTAGCGGCCGAATAATTTTTGGGGGTCTTTCACTTTCGAAAACCGGCCCGTTGCCTCAAAGGTCTCTTTTCTGAAAAGGGTGACCCACCCGCCATAGATACGGAGTTTTACGGGGAGGGTTACGCCGTCATCGCAAATAATATTCCCTTCCCCCCTGCCGGCCACCACGGGGACCCAGCGATTTTTTAAATGGAACTCCAGACGGCATGCCACATCGGGCCTTGCGTCTTCTTTGGCCCACAAAGTGAGGGAGAAAAGCAAAAGAATGGCCAGAAAAGTGCGCATATGATAGAAGCTCTCTGTCATGTTTGCCAATTTCTTGCAAGCATCGCTCTGGATTGCGTTTTTTTTGACCCTCGTTCTGGTTTTGCTCACCTATTTTGCCCCGCACATCCGCAAACTGCCGTTTATTCCCGAACGCTATACCTCTTCTTTTGCCGGAGGCTTTGCGGTTGCCTTTGTCTTTCTGGAACTCCTTCCCGGCATTGCCGAAAACAAGGAGACGATCGGGGCCCTTCTTTCCAAATCTTTTCCGGTCACTCCATTGATGGATTTGACTGTTTATGTGGTGGGGCTTTTGGGTTTCATGCTTTTTTTCGGCCTTGAAAAACTGGCCCATCGGCGCAAACGGCTGGGAATTTCTCCGCAAAAATCGGATTTTTATATTCATCTCTCTGCGCTGGGTCTTGAAAACGGGCTGATGACGTATGCCCTTCCGGTCAACGTGGAGGCGGGGGGAGTTGCCTATGCCGCTTTCTTCACCGTGGTCATGGGTTTGCAGTTTCTGATTGTCGACCGGACTCTGGAGCGCCATTATGCCGCCCACTTTGATCATCTGGGGCGTTTTGCATTGATGCTTTGTCTCTGTTTGGGGTGGTTTTTAGCCTATCTTACGGAGCCGGACAACATTTTTGTCGTGGCCCTTTTGACGGCTTTCGTCGGCGGCTCTATCTTGATGAATATTTTCAAGGAAGAAATTCCCGATTCAACCCATTCCAGTTTCCCCTGGTTTTCCTTAGGGGTCGGCTTCGGCACCGCCATCCTCTTTGTCATCACCTTTCTGCGCAATCATCAATAAGGGAGCAGATAGAAATACATAATGCTGAAGTGGACGGCAGAGGCGGCGATGACAAAGAGGTGCCAGATTTCGTGAAAACCGAATTTTCCGGGGAAAGGATTTGGTTTTTCAATAGTATAGAGTACAGCCCCGATTGTATAAAGTAACCCGCCGAAAAATAAGAGAAACAGGGCCATCGGCGGCAATAAATTCCAGATTTTAAAGACAATCAGAGTTCCCAGCCACCCCATGCCGATATATTGGGCTGTCGTAAACCAACGGGGAAAATGGGGATATCGGATTTGTAAAACGATGCTGATAATGGCCACCAGCCAAATCATCCCCAAAATGCTGATGCCGTAAGTATCTCGGATTACAATGAGGCAAAATGGGGTAACGCTTCCCGCGATCATCACAAAAATGGCGTAATAATCGAGCCGCCGGAGGATATTTTCGACCCGTTCTGTGGAATTGATTCCATGATGGAGGGCGCTTAACAGGAAAAGATTGACCACACCGAAACTGTAAATGGAAAAAGCCAGAAGATGCCACGGTTTTTGTTCGGATAACGATTTAAAAATCAAGATGGCCGATCCGATCGCGGCCAAAAGAGTCCCTGTCGCGGAAATAGCGGTACTGTACACCTCGTCTGTTACATGAATGCTCCCGTCTTTGCTTAATTTTCTTTGGAGAGTTTGTGTCATATAAAACAGCTTCGCCCGTTTTTATAATATATCTTCGCTCTTCTTGCAACGCGTCGTCGATTATGAAATAATCACAAAAATTACAAGGAGGATTACCATGAGAAGCAAAATTTTGTACGCAGTCGCAGTGGCTGTTGCCTTTACGATGTTGCAGGGGAGCGCTAACGCCTATGCCAAATTCAAGGACCCGGGGCAGGTGAACGCGCAGAAGCTGGAAAAGAAGCTCTGGTCCGAAGTGAAAAAGCAGAACTGGGATGCCGTGCAGACCATGCTGGCCCCCGGCTATCAGTCAGTTTACGTCGAGGGAATCACCGATCGGAGCCAGGCCTTGGACCAGCTCAAGAAATTGAGCCTGGGCAAATACAAGCTCTCCAAGTTCAAGGTTACCAAGAGCGGCGATACCCAGATCATAACCTACGAGGCCAAAGCCGAAGAGACGATCAACGGCAAACGGGTCACTTCCACCACGCCCAGGGTCAGCGTGTGGCAGATGACGCCCCAAGGCTGGCAGCAGATTTCGCACGCCAACTTGAATCATTAAGCCTTTTGGAAATAATTACTTAAGCCGGTTTTTTGAGTCCTCTCAAAAAGCCGGTTTTTTTTGGCTGGAAGTTAAAAAAGGTCTGACAGCAGTCCGATCTGCTCCTTGATTTCCAAGAGAAAACCTTCCCAATAGCGGCGTTGATTATAATAGGGAAAGGCCCTCTGAAAAGCAGGCTCTTCGTACCGCTGGCCGATCCACGCGGCATGGCGGATCATCCGCAGGGTGCGCAGCGGCTCCGCCAGTCTTAATGTGGCATGATCAAAGGCTCGAAACATTTCATAGCCCTCAAAAAATATTTTTTGCTGTTCTCTTTTCTCTTCTTCATCGCCGTTGAAGAGCATCCAGACATCTTGCACCGGCGGGGCGATAACCATATCGTCAAAATCAACCAGATGCGGCCCGTCTTTATTCCATAAAATATTTCCGGGATGGCAGTCGCCATGGAGCGGAATGGCTTTGAGATCGGTCTTGAAAAAGGGGTCCACCCGTTCCAGCGCCATCACCAGATGGGCCTCGATATTTTGTTTGAGATCGGGCGGTAAAAATTCCTGCGTCAAAATGAAAGAGAGACTGTCATAGCCATAAGTCTTTGGTGTCAAATGGAGCCGGTGTTTTGCCTTGAAATGATCCCCCAAATTATGAAGACGGGCCAGAGTGCGCCCCAGCCAGCGGCGGTTGTCGTTGGTAATTTCGGGCTGTTCTCTGCCCCGAAACTTTGGAAAAAAAGCGTAATGAATATCGTCTATCTGATCCAGCACAAAAGGAGCCACCACCGGGAGTTCGGCTTCTTGCAGGGCTTTCAAAAACTGGTGTTCCTCGATGATGGCCTCTTTGCTCCACCGCCCCGGACGATAATACTTGGCAATGATAGGTTCTTTCTCTTCAATGCCTATTTCATAAACGCGATTTTCATAACTGTTGAGCGGGGTCAGAGAGCCGGTGGGGATAAACCCCTGGTCTTCGACCGTTTGAAAAATCATCTCCGGAAGTAATTGGGCAAAGTGCATGATTTTTAGATGTTGAGGACGATCCGATACCTTGCTTCGCCCGAGCGGACTTTTTCAACGGCGGCTTGTGCCTCCGCCAAGGGGGCGCTCTCTGTTTTGGCCGTGATTTTATGGCGCGCGGCAAACTCCAGCATTTCTGTGATGAGACGCCTGGGCCCGATGGGGCTGGCGCAGATGCTTTTGCGGCCGCCGAGCAGAGAGACGATGGGGATATCGAGCGCTTTTCCGGGAATGCCGACAAAACAGAGTTTGCCGTCGGGTCTTAATGTTTCCAAAAAGGCCCCCCAATTCAAATCTTTATAGGCGGTGGAAATAATAAAATCGAGCGAGCCTTTCTGCTTTTCCAGATCGGCCGCTTCGGTCAAAGAGACAAAATGATGGGCCCCGAATTTTTTGGCTTC
>JAUYJH010000056.1 GCA_030688705.1 Deltaproteobacteria bacterium | reverse complement strand
GAAAAAAAGAAAGGAGCATTTATGTATACCCTGCCCAAGTTATCTTATGCGTATGACGCGCTTGAGCCGTATATTGATGCGAGAACGATGGAGGTTCATTACACAAAGCACCATCAGACTTATGTCGACAAATTGAACGCGGCATTGAAAGGCCATTCCGATTTGGCGAAAAAATCGGTCGAAGATTTGATGCGGCATTTGGAATCGGTGCCGCAGGAAATCAAGGCCGCTGTTAGAAATCACGGGGGAGGCCACGCCAATCATTCCCTCTTCTGGACAATTCTCGGAAAAAAATCGGAATTATCGAAGGGAAAATTGGCCGAGTCTATCGTCCAATGTTACGGCGGTTTTGAGGAATTTAGAAAAGCATTTACAGAAGCGGCCACGAATCTTTTCGGCTCCGGCTGGACTTGGCTGGTTTTCAAACCAAACAAGATGCTGGAAATTGTGACGACACCCAATCAGGATTCGCCGTTGATAAAGGGTCATATCCCCTTGTTGGGCCTCGATGTCTGGGAGCACGCCTACTACCTTAAATATCAGAACCGCCGGCCTGAATATATTGCTGCGTTCTGGAATGTCATCAACTGGCCCGAAGTGGAACGCCGTTTTGAAGAGGCAAAAGGTTAGAAGGCCTCTTGGGAGAAGAAAAATTTGGCGCCGACATAGTAGTCTATTTCGTCAAAACCTTCCGTCGGCATCACGTTAAGATGTTCGGCGCGCGCGAACAACGACCGGGTTCTATGTTTCCATCCGGCCTCTCCCCTCCATTGAATCAGCTCCGAGCCGAAGCTTTTTTCTCCGCTCGGTTTCACGATGACCCTTTTTTTCAAACATAAAGTCCGCATATTATCCCAAATAGCCTTGTAATGCGTTAAAAAGATATCCCGTGAAGATAATTGCCAGTGTCGTAATGCCGAAGAAAATCAGGATCAATTTCAGGTGCAGGACCCTGCACAGCATCACCGCTTCCGGCAGGCTCAAGGCGGACATTGCCATCATAAAAACGAGTGCGGTTCCCAGAGGAATCCCCTTTTGAAAAAGGACCAACGCCACCGGAACAATAGCCGCGCAGTTTCCGTAAAGCGGCACCCCCAGCAGGGTGGCTGCCGGCACCGAAAAAATGCCCGTTTTGCCGATGATGTTTTGGACGGTTTCCTGCGGGACGTAATTGTAAATGGCTGCGCCAATGGCAACGCCGGCCAAGACCCAAAGCCATATTTTCTTTGTGATCGAGAGTGCCTCGTCCCATCCAAACCGGATCCGCCGGGAAAAATTTTGATACGTGACCACTTCTTCCGTATTGTCACGCTTTGCAATCAAATCCTTGACCAAATAGAGCTCCAAATTCATTTTGCCCAGAATGAATCCGGAAACAACGCCGATGAGGATTCCGCTTGCCACATAGGCGGCGGCAATTTTCCAACCAAACATCCCGATCATCAAAATAACCAGATATTCATTAATGAGCGGAGAGGCGATCAAAAAAGAAAAGGTGACTCCCAGCGGAATGCCCGCCTCCAGAAAGCCCAAAAAAAGTGGGATGGAAGAACAGGAACAAAACGGGGTGACGGCGCCGAAAATGGCGGCGAAAAAATTGCCAGCGATTCCCCTCTGGCCCATCCACCGTTTTATTTTGCGTTGCGGCAGATAAGTGCGGAGCACCCCGATTGCAAAAATGAGAACAAACAGCAGGAGCAGAATTTTGACGGAGTCGTAGATAAAAAACGAAACGGTCTCCCCCAAACGCGATCCTGCCGCCAGATGCAGCACGTTATAAACAAGCCAGTCGGAAAATCTCAACAGCATGACGATTTTTCCTTAACCAGACAAACTAGGGGCTTAAAAATTGAAAGGGAGAGGCCGGTTTGAAATCGCCGGTGACATCGCCGACCTGGTCGAGATTTTTTGCCAGATCGAATTTTAAAATAGACGCCCCTTTTTTAAAATCAAGTTCATCCAATTTTATCCAGACAATGTTGGGGCTTAACTGTCTCTCAAAAAAATAGATCCGGTGCGTGGAATCGGCAACGGAAGTCCATTGTGTTGCGGCTATATTGGGATATTCCGGATCGGGTTTGCCAAAGGGAGTTGCTACATTGCGCATGACGCTTAAAACGCCTCCCACCACTTCCCGCGTGTTATGCGGTTGGGGAAGGTGCTGTTCATAAAAAACCGCCCGGACAAAACGATCGGCCGCCTGTGTTGTGCCGGGGAGGGTTTGCGTTCCGCCAAAGCCTTTGTACCGTTTAAGATTGGCCAGCTGTTTGTCAAAAGTGGGGGAATTGGTCATCACCCGGTATTGTTTGCCGTGATAGAGCCTCATTTTGCCATCGACATATTCGATGATGGCCGAATCGCCTTTGGCATCGCTTAGAGCCAAATGGCCCTGGGCTTTTTTTCCGGAATTTCCGAGCATTCCTGTTGCGATCTGAACGGGATGTTTTCGAATATGGCGTACCGCTTCATCCACCGTTGCAAAATTGTCGAGAAAATATTGGGCCCACAGGCCGATGCTTAAGCCGGGAATTTTTTCATCCCGTTTGCCGTAATCCGATTCGGCCAAATAGAGGGTATTGGCAACAAATCCCT
>JAUYJH010000116.1 GCA_030688705.1 Deltaproteobacteria bacterium | reverse complement strand
ATTCCAGACGCTCCCTCGCAAGAGATAAAGAAAAAAGTGACAGGCCTGGCCCAAGAGCAGTTCCAAAAACTGGATGCCGTACAGCGGCGGTCACAGCCTTTAAAAATTGAAGAGCGCCTGGCACAGCCGCACCTCGCCGTTCGCATTGAAGAAGAAAAAACAAAAAAAATTCCGGCCCGGGCGGACGCGGCTTTGAAGCAGGGGGGCCATTTTTGCGTCGTTCCGTTTTCTTTCCGTCATTTTCACGAAGACCGTTGGAGTGCGGGCGAGCTGGAACAGCCGGCAAAACATTTGAAACCGGAGCAGACTGTCTGGGGAACGGCCGGTTTAAACCTTCCGGAGCAGGCGGTCTTTGCCCTGTCCAAAGGGTTTCATTCCGTTTTGCTCGACGGCTGGTCTTTGGCCCTTAAAGGCCAGGTGGATCCGAAGCGGGCTTTGGTTGATTTGAGTTTTGCCTTCTCACTTTGCGGGCGCTTTAAATCTTTTGTGCTGAACGATCACTCCATCCCCGAAATGCCGCCCCACCGGCTTTTGGCCTATCTTTTGCTCTATGAACAGCATGCCAAACGGCAGGGGATTGAGTTTAAAAAAATCATGCTCGAATATTTCCCGAAAAATCTGGAAAAAATGAAGGGGCCTTTCGCCCAGATTGCCTTGGCGCAGATTATCCGTGAGGCTTTCTCTCAGTCGCTTCTCTGGATGGGGCTTGAAAATAAGGCAGACCCCTTTCTCCCGTGGATCGCCGCCTTTACGGAGCAGGATGTCTTGGAGCTGAAAAATCCCGATGAGGCATTGATGAAAGCGGCGAAAGCAATTCTGAACGAAACGGAAGGTTTCGCGGATGAGTTTTCACTCAACACTTACGGCAAAATCGCCCGCGAGGCCCACCAGATTCTCGACCAGAGCTGGAAGTATCTCAAAGAACTTCAGCATTTGACTTTATGGAAGGCTTTTGAGCAGGAAGGGAAAAAAGCGGGGGGCGAGGCGGTTTTTCAAAAATCGTTTCATTATCTAAACCCTGTTGCTGTCATTCTGAGCGCACGCGAAGAATCCAGGGGATCCTTCGGCTAAAGCCTCAGGATGACTTGAGGTTATCTATGTCAGGCATCGGAGTCATATTAAATCCCTATTCCCGCTCGAACCGGAAAAACCCGGGCCGCGCGGAAAGGCTCGGCTTTATTGTCGGCGACAAAGGCTCGTGCCATGCGACGCGCGATATTTCCGATGTGGAACGGTTGGCGCAGGAGTTTAAGGATAGAGGCGTTGAAATTTTGGGGATCTCCGGCGGTGACGGCACCTATCAAAAAACGCTGACCACCTTCATCAAAATATACGGAGAAACCCCATTGCCGCAGATCGCCTTTTTGGGGGGCGGCACCATGAACAACGTGGTCCACTGCATGGGGATCCGCGGCACGCCGGAGATGATTTTGAGCCGGCTCATCTATAAGTATCATGAAGACACCCCCTCTAAAATGTCCGAATGCCCTCTTTTGAAGGTCAATGAGATATACGGATTTCTTTTCGGCAACGGGCTTCTCTACCGTTTTTTATGTGATTTCAACAAAGTGGATGGGCCCACGCAATGGACCGCCGCCTGGATGTTGCTGGAGGCCATGTGCCACGCGCTGGCCAATTCCAAAAGGGGATGCGAGCTCTGCCGCAAGGTGGATGCCGAGGTGACGGTCGACGGCAAGCTGTGGCCCTTCAAAAATTACACCACCATTTTTGCCGGAACCGTTGAAACGCTGGGGCTTGGGTTTGATGCCCTATACCGGGCCAGAAAAGTTCCCGGAAAATTCCAGCTTTTGAGTTTTTCCCTGCCGCCGCGTCAGGTGGTCTGGTCTTTTCCAAGATTGCTTCTCGGCAAACCGGTCCCTTCTGAAAACTGGCTCGATGATATGGCCGGCGAAGTGGTGATCAAAACAAAAGAGCCCGAAGGATTCATGCTCGACGGAGAGCTCTACCCTGAAACAACCGAAGTCCGCCTCTCTTTGGGGCCCCAACTCAAGATCATTGTGGAGTAATTCATTGGGGGGATTTATCCCAACCTGTTGTGATGAGAGCTGGCCCATTCTTCTTGGGCGGCTTGATAGTTTTGCAGTGAGCCGATGTCGCGCCAATAGCCCTCATGGACAAAACAGGCAATCTCTTTAACCCGATTCATCAGAGGGACAATTCCGTCGAGGATCAAATTTGATTTTCCTTCGGGCAAAACTTCAAAAATCTTCGGCGATAAAATGGTCAACCCTGTGAAAAGATGATCGCCGCATCGGACGTTGAGCAGGCGATTTTGGCCGACCTGAATTTTGGTGTATCCCTCCTGCCAGGGGGCCGCCACCAGTGTTGCCGGCGCTTTGCGCTCCAGATGAAATTGAGTCAGTTCTTCCAGGTCGCAGTTGATGAGCGTATCGCTGTTCAAAGTGAAAAAAACTTCTTCGTTTTTAAAATATTCTTCCGCCTTTTTCAATCCGCCGCCGGTGCCGAGCAGCTGCTGTTCGGGAGAATAGATGATTTTAAGCCCATATTTTTTTCCATCCCCGACATGTTGTTCAATTTTTTCGGCCAAGTAATGGGTGTTGATGACCGCTTCTTCCACCCCGTATTTTTTGAGATAAAAAAGGGAATAGTCGATGATCGCTTTGTCCCCCAAGGGTAAAAGCGGTTTGGGGTTTTTAATCGTGAGCGGCCGCATTCTCTCGCCGAGCCCCGCCGCAAACAGCATCGCTTTTTTAATCGAAGTATTTTTTGAGGAGCTCATATAATTTTTCATACTCCGGCAATTGTTCCAGCGCCTGTTTTACATAGTTCATCGACAGCGGAATAAACGGCAAAAAATTCGGGTTCTTTTTGACTTGGTCGATGAAAACAAACCTTCCGCTGTCTTTTAATTTTCTCTGCACCGTCTGCAGATGAAAAGCCCTCCAGAATTTTTTCGGGTCGTAGCCCGATTTTTCACAGTAATAATCGCCGAGTTCTTTTAGAAAAGGGGTGACATCGACATAAGAATCCCGCAAAAGGCAGACCATGTCGTAGACCTTGGGGCCTGCCAGCGCGTCCTGAAAATCGATGATATAGATCTGGTTTTTACGGACCATCAGGTTGCGGCTCTGATAATCGCGGTGCGTAAACCCCTGCGGCAGTTTGCAAAGTTCTTCTGTGATCTTGCGCGCTTCTTTTTTAAATAGCTTCTGGTCCTCGGTCCCTGGTCCATGGTCCTTGGTCCCGACATAATATTCCCAAAAATGATCAAACTCCCAGTTGAAAAGGGTGGCATCATAGGAGCGCTGGAAGGCGATACAATTCTTAGACCGAAGACCGAGGACCGAAGACTGTTGTAGTTGTACCAGTAAGTCGATCGCCTTTTTATACCATTTTATTTTGGTTTCCTCGTCGGCCTTGATGACAACATCAAAAAATTTAGTATCGCCAATATCTTCCAGAATCAGCCAGCGATCGGCCTCGCTGAACAAAACAATTTTGGGAACCGGAATTTGCAGTGAGGCCAGATATTTTTGCACATTGATAAAAGGGAGTTCTTCGGGTTTTTCTTTGAGATTCGTGATCTCTTCCGAGACGCTCATTTTTCCTTTGGGCATTGTCATCAATATCAAAGTCTGATTCTCCAAAAAAATGCGCCAATAGGTTCTGTAGGAGGCATCCCCAAATAATTTTTTGATATCGGCAACCGGCTGGCCCAGCAATTTTGTCAGGCGTTCTTGCATAAAAATTCTAAGTTCTAATCTCTAAATTCTAAACAAATTCTAATTCATCAAATTCCAAACCGTTTGGGATTTGAAATTTAGGATTTGTGATTTGTTTAGGGTTTCGAATTTAGGATTTAGAATTTTCATTAAGGGGCCACAGTAAATTGTATGTCGGTGTTGGTTGTCAAGCCGGAGGTGAGGGTGACAAAAATCGGGCCGGTGCCGATGGCGGCTCCCTGCGGCACTTGAAAGGTGATGGTCTCTGAAGCGCCGTTAACCGGCGGATCGAGAAGACCCCAGCTTTGCGCGGAAACGCCGGCCCCCCCCGTGAAGACAATATTTTCTTCCGGAACAATCGAAAAGCCGATGCCATTAATAATGACCGTGCCGCCTCTGGGGGCCGCGGTGGGGGCGACGGTGAGAATCACCGGGTTGGTCGACACAACCTGATTGTTGCCGACGTCCGGGACACCGCTTTCCATTTCTGGCCCGCACCCCGTCAGTAAAAAGATTATCAAAAAAAGGCCGTTGACTTTCGATTTGTATTCGAATATTCTCGACGCATGTTGACCAAAAGACAAAGCCAAGTTTATGATTTTATTGTTAAATTTACTGAAACCCATGATTATGCCCCAAGCCTTGAAGAAATCGCCAAACATTTCAAATTGTCCGCCGTCTCTACTATCCACCATCATGTAAGTCAATTGGTTCAAAAAGGTTACTTAAGCCGGCGGTGGAACGCGAATCGCTCCTTAGAGGTGGTTGACCACGAATCCTCCTCCTTGAATTTGGTTGTTCCCCTCTTGGGGGTGATTGCCGCCGGCCATCCGATCGAGGCCATTGAACAAGAAGAGACCATCGAACTGCCGCCGTCGCTGGTTGGGCGCAAAGACACTTATGTTTTGCGGGTGCGGGGAGATTCGATGATCGAAGAACATATCCGCGATGGTGATTACGTGGTGGTGGAGCGGCGCGATACCGCCGATGCCGGTGAAACGGTGGTGGCTTTGCTGAACGGGAGCGAGGCGACTCTCAAAAAGTTTTATCGGGAAAAAAAGGGGGGGGTCCGCCTCCAGCCGGCCAACCCGACCATGGCCCCCATTTTTTGCAAAGAAGAAGAGTGTCAAATTCAGGGAGTGGTCATCGCCATTTTGAGAAAGTTCAGATGATGGAATGCGACAAAAAATTACAAATCCGCCCCAGGGCCTGCACCGTCTCGGCGGGGAGTCATCGCACCTTTTTTCATGTCGATTTGGATGCCTTCTTTGCCTCGGTCGAACAGATCAAAAATCCAAAATTGAAAAATAAACCGGTAATCGTTGGCGGCCGCAACTCCCGGCGGGGTGTGGTGGCGGCGGCCTCTTACGAAGCCAAGCGTTTTGGGGTGACAACCGGCATGCCGTGGCAACAAGCAAGGCAAAAATGCCCCAACGCCATTTTTCTTGCGGCCGATTTTGAGGCCTATGCCGAATATTCCGAAAAGGTTCAAAATATTTTGAATGATATGGCGCCGGTGGTGGCGCAAGCCTCGGTGGATGAGTCGTATCTTGACTTAACCGGCTGTGAAAGAATTTACGGAACTTTTCGGAGGGCGGCTGAAAAAATCCACGGGGCTGTTTTTGCCGACACGGGGCTTTCCGTTTCCATCGGCATTGCCGGTTCGCAGTCGGTTTCCAAAATGGCTTCCAAACTAGCCAAGCCGTGCGGCATGATGGAGGTCCCCAAAGGGGCCGAGGCAAAATTTTTGTCCCCCTTTCCGGTGGAAACAATGCCGGGGATCGGTCCCCAAATAGGGGAGCGGCTCAAGAGCATGGGGATTTTAACGCTGGGGCAATTGGCGGCCATTCCCTCTTCATTGCTCCGCACCTCTTTTGGAATTTATGGTCCTTTTTTAAAATCCAAGGCGATGGGGAAAGATACTTGGGAGCTGGAGGTGACGGAAGTCATCAAGTCGGTCGGCAAACAGGAGACTTTTGAAGAAGATGTGAGCGATTGGGAAACGATCCGGCGCAAATTATTTTGTTTGATAGAAAAAGTGGGCCAAAAATTGCGAGGAGAAAATCTCTACGCCAGACGTATTTGCGTCTTTGTCCGTTACGCTGATTTCACAACCAGCGGGGTTTCCAAAACCATTCCGGAACCGAGTCATTTTGATCGCGTTTTGTCAGGTCAGGCTGAAACATTGATGAAGCCTCTGGTGGTCCGCCGTAAGCCGGTCCGTCTGATCGGTTTTACGGCGCAAAATTTAATTCAGAAAACGCCGCAACTTGATTTATTTCGAACCGCCAAGTCTGAAAGGTGGGAGAGATTTTATAGCAGTTTGGATCGGTTAAAACAAAAATTGCCCACTGGTTCTTTTCGGGTTAGGATTTAGCACATTTCAAATCTCCCTCTCCCCTTGAGGGAGAGGGTTGGGGTGAGGGGACAAATAACGGGAGGACACATGAACCAACAAAAAATGACATGGGAAGAGATGAAAAAGGCATATCCGGATGAGTGGCTGTTGATTGTGGAGTATGAAACAGATCAGTTTGGCGGCGTTAAAGCAGGTGTTGTTGTAAGGCACTCCAAAGATGATCAAGAGGTGTTTCGACTGCCGGCAATAAATAAAGATTGTGCTTTTCGCTATACAGGAGAGTGCCAATTTCCAGGAGGATTGAGAGCGCATGCAGAACATAACCACTTTTGATTCGAGTCAGCGTTATATTTTTTTGACGATTTTTGTTGCCGGCAAGGATGGCATTATTCGTGATTTTCTCGCACTTCTTGATACGGGGGCTCCAGCAACAGAATTCTCTGACGAAGCCCTTCAATTTGCCGGATTTCTGGAAGAAACCAAAAAAGATGTCGCATTAAAACCCGGTCTTCAAACTCAAAAATATGGCAGAATTGTTCTCCCTCAGGTTGAGATTTGTTCCCATTTGATCTCCGACCTAACAGTTTATGTCTCTCACTTTGAAAAATCGTGGGGAATTAAAGCCCTCATCGGTCTCGATTTTTTCAGACGGTTTCGGGTCACTGTTGATTATAAGGCCGGTCACCTTGTCACAGAGCCTTTGTAAGTGATTGATTTCAATAAAGAAAAAATAATCAAAAAAACTCAAAATAGTTAGCAACTTTATTTTGTGGCAGACGACAACTTGATTGATGGCAGAGGAGTTCTGCCTTAATTTTTTAAAAGGAGAAATATCATGAGCATTATTATGGGAGCGGATTTGGCAGGTATGGGGGCCGCAAATTTTGCGACACTGGCCCCGAGTTTAGTAACGTTGCCTGGTGGCACTTTCACGATGGGGGGAAGAGATTTTGAAGATACCAATCCTCATGAAGTAACCGTTTCTGCCTTCAAAATGGGTCGCAATCCGGTGACGAATGACGCCTATGGAACCTTTGTTGTCGATAGTTTAAAAACAAATCGTTTTGCACTGATCGGCTCTCATGTCCAAACTGGCGAAGAAAAACTATTGGCCTTGGGTGGTTCGATGGGCGAGATACGGACTGCGGCAGGCAGCGTTTTGGATTCGTTATTTTCTCAAGATGAAGAGATGGCCATTGGAGGATCGAGAATATTAATGGGTGCTTTGAAAATGGTTCATATTCCGGATCACAATCCCCCCGCCAATTTTGATCGCCCTCAACAACCGGCAGTGAATGTCAGTTGGTATGGTGCTTTTGTATATGCGGCATTGCATAATGTGAGATTGCTGAGAGAAGCCGAATTTGAATATGCGGCCCGTGTTGTTCAAGGTGAAAGAAAACTTCACGACTATGCAACTCCGAGCGGAAAAATGAAAAAGGAAGAAGCCCATTTTGATGCTGGAGCAACCATTGAAGTAGATGATCCAAAATATCCGACACTTGCAAATGGTTTAAGACATTTAATGGGACAAGTCTGGGAATGGCAGGGTGATTGGTATGGTGGCTATCCTAATGGATCTGTAACGGATCCGATTGGTCCTGCTCATGGCCAGTATAAGGTTCTTCGCGGCGGTTCGTGGATCAACAATGTTCCGGACTACCTGCGCGCGTCTTACCGCTACGGCTTCGTCCCCGAGGATCGCCTCTACGTTATAGGGTTCCGGGTCGCGTCTTCGTTGTCGGCGTCGCCCCAGGACTAATCATTATCCTTTGTCCTTTTACTCTTTTACCCTTGGTCCCATTTGTGGCAAACAAATGGGACCAAGTTTTTTATGCAACAGTCTCCACAAATCATAACAAAGGTGTATGATTTCCTGCTGTATCTTCTCCCTCAGGTTGCCAAATTTCCGAAGTCTGAAAGATATTTGCTGGGAGAACGGCTAGAAAACGTTTCTTTTGATTCGCTCGAACTTCTTTTGGAAGCCGTTTATTCCATTCAAAAATTGCCCCTCTTACAAAAAACCAATATCAAGTTGGAACAGGCTCGCCATTATGTCCGCTTGTGCAAAGACTTGAAATTGCTTGATCTCCACCGCTATGAAGTCGTTTCGAAAAAGCTGGATGAAATAGGCGTTCAATTAGGCGGTTGGATCAAACAGCAAAAACAAAAAAAGTGAAAACGCACAAAGATCTTTATCCAAAAATTGTCTCGTTCCAAAATCTCCTTAAAGCCGCTCGTTTAGCCCAGCGATGTAAGCGGTTTAAAAACCCAGTGGCTCGTTTCAACTTTTTTCTGGAAAGGGAGTTGTGGAGGTTGCATTACGAACTTGTTGAAAAGAAATACCAACCGGGCGCCTATCACCATTTCACCATCTATGAACCGAAACAAAGAATCATTAGTGCGGCACCCTATCGGGATAGAATAGTCCATCATGCCATTCACAATATTTTGGAACCGATTTTTGAACCGACTTTTATCCATGACTCTTATGCCACCCGAAAAGAAAAGGGAACGCATGCGGCGATTAACCATTTTCAGGAGTTTGCCAAAAAGAATACCTACGTTTTGAAATGCGACATTCAAAAATATTTTCCGAGCATCAACCATCCAATTTTGATGCAATTGCTCAAAAGAAAGATTGCGTGCACTGATACTTTGTGGCTAATTCAAAAAGTGCTCGATTCACATCACATGATGGCAACTAAATTGCACAGCCAGCCAGCCAGCCAGCCAGCCAGCCAGCCAGCCAGCCATTAGTTGGTATTCCTATAGGCAATCTCACCAGCCAGTTCTTTGCGAACGTCTATCTCAACGGCCTCGACCACTTCATTAAAGAAAAACTCGGATGTCGTTTTTATCTTCGCTACATGGACGACTTTGCCGTTTTTCATGATGACAAGGATTTTCTCTGGTTTGTGAAAGAAGAGATCGTTCAGCACCTCGCCAGTTTAAAATTGCATCTACACGAAACAAAATGCCGGATTTTCGAAACAGCTTATGGAACTCCCTTCTTGGGAATGGCCATTTTTCCATATAAGCGCCGCCTCAAAAGACAAAACATCATTCGGTTTAAAAGAAGATTAAAAAAATTTCAAAAAAAATATGCCGAAGGTTGCATGGAATGGCCGCACATCAACCAATCTGTTCAATCATGGATTGGCCATGCGGCCCATGCCGATACGGCAAGATTAAGAAACAATTTGTTGCCGGAGGTTGTTTTCCGGCGACAGAAGGGGGGCTGATCGAAAGAGGTTCTTCGCGGCGGTTCGTGGATCAACAATAATCCAGACAACCTGCGCGCGTCTTACCGCAACAACAACGACCCCGAGAATCGCAACAACAATATAGGGTTCCGGGTCGCGTCTTCGTTGTCGGCGTCGCCCCAGCACTCCCTTACAGGAGTAAAGAGCTTCAAGCCGGAGTCTTGGCCTTTACGGAGTCCAAGAGTGTGCTTGAGGGAGTCCAGATCAGCCACCCTGGTCTTGATCGCCGCTACATGCGGCGATAGACCGAAGATCGCAATACCCCGCCGGTTGCTCGTAATTCTGCATTCAA
>JAUYJH010000044.1 GCA_030688705.1 Deltaproteobacteria bacterium | reverse complement strand
CATACCCTGACATAATCACTGATCTGTTAAACCCTGACATTTTCATTGAGCTACCACACCTTATGAGTTTTGGGTTGACGGGTTCGGAAGGTATGGTTACCTTGCGCCGCGCAAAGGAAACTCATGCAACTTCCTGCATTTACACCTGCCCTGAGCGAGCGACGCGAGCCGAATGGGCCTCAAAGAAAACCCGATTGGCTTAAAGTGAAAGCCCCCGGCGGGCTTAATTACGGCCGCATCAAGGAGACATTAAAAGAGCGCCGCCTCTATACCGTCTGCGAAGAGGCCCATTGTCCCAATGTGGGGGAGTGTTGGAACGGCGGCACCGCCACTTTCATGATTATGGGGGATTTATGCACCCGTGGCTGTCGTTTTTGCGCCGTCAAGACCGCCAAAAATGGGATTGTCCTCGATAATGAGGAGCCGAAAAAAGTCTCTGATTCGATCGGCATCATGAATCTGGAATATGTCGTCATCACATCGGTGAATCGGGACGATTTGCCCGATGGCGGTTCCAGACATTTTGCAAGGGTCATCCAACAGGCAAGAGACGACCATCCCGATCTGATTGTGGAGGTCTTGACCCCCGATTTTATGGGAAATTGCGCCCAAGCCGCGATAGTTGCCGATGCCAACCCGCATGTTTTTGCCCACAATTTGGAAACGGTGCGCCGTTTAACGCCGACCGTTCGGGACCCAAGGGCCGCTTATGATCAATCTTTAAAAGTTTTGAACTTTGTGCGGGAAAAATATCCCAATATTTTTACCAAGTCATCGCTCATGCTGGGGCTGGGGGAACAAGACGACGAAGTTTTAGAAGCGATGGATGATCTGCGTCAAGCGCAAGTCTCTTTTTTGACCTTAGGGCAGTATTTGCGGCCATCCTCAAAACATTTGCCGGTAAAAGAATATGTGAGTCCCGAAAAATTCGATTATTTCAAAAAGTGGGGAGAAACTTTTGGGTTTGAATATGTCGCTTCAGGTCCTTTGGTGCGCAGTTCCTATAAAGCAGGGGAATATTTTATTCGTACGTTCGTACGCTCGGACTCTCGTACTCTCGATCGTACGATCGTACGATCGTACTAGCGTACGTTCTGGAGGTAGTATGGAATGGAAAATGCCGGATCTCGGTGAAGGGGTTCAAGAGGGAGAAATCGTCAAATGGCTGGTAAAGGAGGGGGATAAAATTTCCCACGATCAGCATTTGGTTGAAATCATGACCGACAAAGCGACCATGGAGATTCCCTCGCCGCGAGACGGAATTTTGGAAAAAATTTTGGTGAAAGAGGGAGAGATTGCCAAAGTAGGGCAAGCAATGGCGGAAATTGCGACGGAAGGGACAAAGGACCAGGGACCAGGGACCAGGGACCAAAAGAAAGAAGAGAGAGAACCGGGTGTCATTGCGAGGGGCGAAGCCCCGAAGCAATCCCTAGTGGAAAAACGCGATGACAAACGAGAGATTGCTTCGCGTCCTGCGGCCGCTCGCAATGACAAAGAAACAGAAGTCAAGGCCACCAAAGCCCTTGCCTCTCCGATGATTCGGCAGATGGCCAGAGAAATGCATGTCGACCTGGATGCCGTGAAAGGGAGCGGGGCTGGGGGAAAAATTACCAAATCGGATGTGCAGGCTTATGTGCGTCGTGGTTCGACAAGCTCACCACGAGCGGGCGTCGAAGGCTCACCACGAGCGGTTTCTACAACCGCTCGCCCTGAGCCCGTCGAAGGGCCAAAACTTCCTTCCTTCGGGGAAGAAGAACGCATTCCTCTCAAAGGGCTGCGGCGCAAAATTGCGGAACATATGGTTTTGTCTCGCAAGACCGCCGCTCATTTTACCCATGTCGATGAAGCCGATTTTACGGAGCTGATGGCGTTGCGCGACGAGGCCAAGAAAAGCGCCCAAGCGGCTGGGGTCAAATTGACGTACCTTCCCTACATCATCAAAGCGGTGATTCATGGCCTGAAAAAATTTCCGATGATGAATTCTTCTCTGGATGAAGGGAGCGGCGAGATCGTCCTGAAAAAATATTTTAATATCGGAGTGGCGGTAGCCACAGAAGAGGGGCTGATTGTCCCCGTCGTGAAAAATGCCGATCAATTGAGCATTATCGCCATTGCAAAAGAGATCAGCCGATTGAGCGACGCGGCACGCGCCCGTAAAATTTCCCTTGAAGATTTAAAGGGGGGGACGTTCACCATCACCAATATCGGCTCTATCGGCGGTGTTTTTTCGGCGCCGGTTGTGAATTATCCCGAAGTCGCCATCATGGGCCTTCATAAAATCAAGCCGACCCCGGTGGCAAAAGAGGGAGAAGTGGTCATTCGCAATATGATGTTTATCTCGATTTCCGGGGATCACCGCGTGGTTGACGGGGCCGAAGTCGCCGCTTTTTTGAAAGAAGTCATTGCCTGCATCGAGCATCCCGGAGAACTTTATGTTGAAATATGATGTCGCCGTGATCGGCGCCGGCCCGGGGGGTTATGTCGCCGCCATCCGCCTGGCGCAATACGGCAAAAAAGTGGTCATCATTGAAAAAGAAAATGTCGGCGGGGTCTGCCTCAATGTCGGCTGTATTCCTTCCAAAGCGATGATCCACGCCTCTGAAGTCTATCATCAAATGCATCATACAGAGGAGATGGGCATCACCCTTAAGGGAATCACCCTCCATCCAAAAAAGTTGCAAGAGTGGAAAGAGGGAATTGTAAAGCGTTTGACCGGCGGCATTGCAGGCCTGCTTAAAGCCCACAAGATTGATTTGATTAAAGGCGAAGCCTCATTTCAAACGAGACGGGAGCTTCTTGTTAAAGGGGACAAAGAAGAGACGGTTGCGTTTGATGCCGCCATTGTGGCGACCGGCTCTTCTTCGATCCAGATACCCGGTTTTAAACCGGATGGGCAATCCATCGGCACATCGACCGAGGCCCTCAATTATACCGAAATTCCAAAACAGCTTTGCGTGATCGGGGGGGGGTATATCGGTCTTGAAATCGGTTCTCTTTATGCCGGTTTGGGTTCCGCGGTGACGGTGGTGGAAGCAACGGCTTTGCTGCTTCCGGGAACCGACCCCGATTTGGTACAAGTCGTTGCCAGAGAACTGAAACGCCGCGATGTAAAAGTTTTTTTGAATACAAAGGCGGTCGGCTGGAAAGCGGTGCAGGGAAAGGCCGAGGTGACGGTTGAAAAAGAAGGGAAGCCAGAAACCCTCTCGGCGGACAAAGTGATTGTGGCGGTCGGCAGAATCCCCAACACAAAAAATTTGGGGCTCGAAAAAATAGGGGTCCAGTTGGACGGGAAAGGATTCATCAAGGTAAACGACCAACTCAAAACCAATATCGATGGCATTTACGCGATCGGCGATTGCGCGGGTCAACCGATGCTGGCCCACAAGGCGAGCAAAGAGGGGTTTGTTGCCGCGGCGGTCATTGCCGGCAAAAGAGAATTGTACGATGTACGCGCGATGCCGGCGGTGATTTTTACAACGCCGGAAATTGCAACCGTTGGGCTGGATGAAAAACAGGCCAAGGCCGAAGGCTATGAAATAAAATCGGGGAAATTTCCGTTTGTTGCTTCCGGAAAAGCCTTGGCGGCAGGAGAGACCGACGGTTTTGTAAAAATCGTAGCGGATGCCAAAACGGATTTGGTGTTGGGTGTGCAAATTGTCGGCGCGGGGGCATCGAGTTTGATTGGTGAAGCGGCTTTGGCGATAGAGATGGGGGCGACATCGGAAGATATTGCGAGGACCGTCCATCCCCATCCCACGTTGACAGAAACTTTAATGGAGGCGGCGGAGGCCATTCATGGAACAGCAATCCACATTTTCCAAAAGTAGGGGACGTTCCCCCAAAATTTTGACGGTTTTTCAAAAAGCGTCAAAAATCCGAGGGAACGTCCCCTGTTTAGATTTGGGACAGTCGGACTATGCTTCGGTGCATCAATTACAACTGCAAATTGTCTCAGATATTGCTTTAAATAATAGAAGCGAACTCATTATTATTACGGAACATTTTCCTGTCTATACTTGTGGGCGTTCCACCAAGCCTCATGAACGTCCTTTGGGGAGTTCCATCCCGGTGGTCGATATCGAAAGAGGAGGAGGTTTGACCTACCACGGTCCTGGACAAATTGTTGGTTATCCGATTTTGAATTTGGGAAAGCGCAAGATGAGCATCCCTCAATATTTAAGAAAACTTGAAAATATTTTGATTTCTGTGTTGGCCGATTACGGAGTGACCGCTCATTATCGTGAAGAGTGCCGTGCCGGTGTTTGGGTCGGCCCTGAAGGGGGGGGCGGAAAAAAGTTGATCTCCATGGGGATTGCCGTTAGGAGGTGGGTCGCTTTTCACGGATTCGCGCTCAATGTCGATTGCGATTTGGCCCCGTTTAAAAACGCGCAGCCATGCGGCATGGCGGGGGACAACATCACATCACTCAAAGAATTGGGGCACGCTGTTTGCAAAGTGGATTTGAAAAAGAATATTATCGAAAAATTAAATTATGCTTTCTTCTAAAGAACAGAAAAAAATCTATGAGCTGATGGTAAAGACGCGCGTTTTGGAAGAGCGTCTCATCAAAATGAACAAATCGGGGCAGGGGTTTTTCTGGATCGGCGGCCCCGGTGAAGAGGCTTTTAATGTACCGCTGGGGTTGTTGATCAACAAAGGCGAAGGCCTCAATCACGATTTTCTCCATTTTCATTATCGCCAATCGGCCACTCTTTTGACGATGGGGGCCAAGATGATCGATGTGATCCGCCAAATGCACAATGTGGCGGCAGATCCCTATTCCGGCGGGCGCAATTTCGTGAACCATTTTGCCGTCAAGGAATGGAACGTCGTCAATGTGACAAGCCCCATTGAGGTTCAATACGCTTTTTGCATCGGCACCGGCGTGGCACAAGCGCGCAACAAGGCGAAAGGCATTACCATCGTAACCGGCGGCGATGCCGGAACGGCCGAGGGGGAATTTCAAAGCTGTCTCTTGTGGTCTTCCCGCAAAAATCGCGAACTCCCTATTTTGATTATCGTTACAAACAACCGCTGGGGGATCAGCACGCCGCAAAATGAGGTCCATCCGAAAAGCGGCATTGCCGCGAGAGCAAAGGGTTTTGGAATCAAGACGGCCGCCGTGAATGGAAATAATCCGCTGACATCTTACGAGGCTTTGCAGAAAGCGATGCATTATGTCCGCAAAGAACGAAAACCATTTTTGATGGAGGTTTTTGTCTCCAGACTCTACGGACATTCATCGGCATCCGGCGCCAATTGGGTCGGCGGGGAGGCCGACTGCATTCGGGAATTTGAAAAACAGCTTAAAAAGAAAAAAATCATGAAGGATTCCGATTTTCAAAAAATTCGGCAGAAATATGAAGAAGAGGCCAAAAAAGCATTGATTGAAGTTTTGGAAGAACCAAAACCCGATCCGGCATCCATTTTTAATCACGTTTTTGTCGACAGGAAAGATGCCGAACTGGTTTAAATAAATATGGCAACCATGGCGCAGGCGATACGGCTTGCACTCCATTACGGAGAAGAAAATCTCGGTGTAAAAGACATCTTCGGAGAAGATGTCGGTCCGCCGCTCGGGGGCGTTTTTACCTGTACGCAGGGCTTGAAAAACGCGTGGAATTCCCCGCTCGATGAGCGGGGGATTATCGGTTGTGCCATGGGGCTGGCCATAGCGGGCCAGAGGCCGGTCGCCGAAATCCAGTTTTCCGATTACATCTTTAATACCATCGACCTGTTGAAAATGTGCGGCAACACCCTTTGGTGCTCCAATGGTATTTGGCAGGTTCCGATGGTGGTGATGACACCGGTCGGCGCCGGCATTCACGGCTCCATTTATCATTCCCATTCCTTTGAATCGATCATGACCCACATTCAAGGCTGGAAAATCGTCATGCCATCTTGCGCTTATGATGCCTATGGATTGATGCTCTCCGCCATTCAAGACCCCAATCCGGTCATGTATCTCATTCCCAAGGCATTGCTTAGAAGCCAGGGAGAGGAAAAAATCCCGGGGGAGCCGGAAAACCCGAAAGAACTCTCCAAGATGATCGATGCCCCGCTGGGGGACCGCTCCCAGTGGAAACCAAAATGGCCCGATTTGGGCGACCCCAAAATGCCTTTGGGAAAAGCAAAAATCCGCCTGGAGGGGGAACATATCAGCGTCATCAGTTATGGCCGCATGCTCCCTTTGTGCATGGAGGCGGCCCGCCAATTGGCTGACGAGGGGGTGGACTGCGAAGTGATCGACCTGCGGACCCTCTTTCCTTATGACCAAAAGACTATTTTTGACTCGGTCAAAAAAACGGGGCGTGTTGTTGTGGTGAATGAGGATACCGAGGTGACCAATTACGGGGAGCATATTTTAAGGCGCATTACCGAAGACTGTTTTTATTATTTGGAAGCCCCGCCGACCCTTCTGGCCGGCGCCAACGTTCCCGGCATCGGTTTGTCCGAACCGCTTGAACAGGCTTCGGTCCCGCAGCTTTCTTCCATTATCAATACGCTCCGCAAAGTTGCCGAAACAGCCTGATTAGAAGTTGACTTCAAGATAGGCCGCCTTTATTATCCGCGCCAATAGGGGGAAGGGGTTGAGAAAGAGAATTTCTTTTTTTAGTTTTGTTTTTGGTCCTCGGTCCTCGGTCCTTTGTCCTTTGTCCATTTTTTTCTCTCTTCTGTCCGTCACGGCCTTTGCCCGTTACCCCAACAACAGCATTGTTTATGTCCGTCCCTCCATTGATGCCGGCCGCTACATTGTCACCGAACAATCGCAGGGTCTTTATCAATGGGGCTATAACATCGGGATGAACCTCAACTACGCGTTTGAACCGGCAGAATTGGTCCCGGCGACCGGCGGGGGGCGCGTGGCCGGGGTTGTGGATGATCTTTTGGTTGCCGATTTCACAGCCTCTTTGGGTCTTCTCGACTGGCTCAATGTCGGCATCGATGTTCCGTTGGTCGCCTATGAAACCTTTTTCAATTTCATCAATCCCGATGCCTCCCAATGCGTTGTGACGGCCGCTTGTCCCAAACAGACCAAGACAAAACTGGGGGATATTTTGTTCGCGGCCAAAGTGCGGTTGATCGATTCGGATCGGTCGATGTTTGGGCTCTCTCTCCAGCCGTTTATCAGCTTTCCCACGGGGAGCGGTTACTATCTGACCGGCTACGGGCAATTTTCGGGTGGTGCCAAGGCGATCTTCGATCTGAATATCAAAGACCGCGTCTATCTGGCGTTGAACGTCGGTTATCAGGTTTTGAAAGAGCGGCGCTATGCTCCCGATACGGCCAATGCCAAGATCAATGATCTCATACTGGTTTCGGGCGCCGCTAATGTTCCGATCGGCAGAAATTTCGCGGCGATTGCCGAAGTGTACGGCCAGACTTTGGCGGAAAGTCCTTTCAAACATCAAATTCAGTCTCCCTTTGAGGCGATGGCGGGGCTTCGCTATTCCCCCGGGAATATCAAACGTTGGATGTTCACCCTGGCCGGTGGAACAGGCCTTGACAAAGGCTTTGGGGCGCCGGCATGGCGCGCGTGGGGGCAGGTAACCTATAAAAAGACGAAGGTCGTGGAACTCCCCGGGGAGGGGGCGCCGGTTTCCATTGAAGCACCCTTCGAAGAAAAAATCATTATCACGCAGAAAATTCACTTTGCGTTTGACAAATGGGAAATCCGGCCGGTTTCCTATCCCATTCTCAATGACGTCGTGGAAGTGCTCCATCAGTATCCGAACATCCGCAAAATGCGCATTGAAGGCCACACCGACAACATCGGCTCCGACGCCTATAACGAAAAACTTTCCCAAAAACGGGCCGAATCGGTCCGTCAATATCTCATTGCCAAGGGCATTGCCCCCGAAAGACTGGAAGCGGCGGGTTATGGCGAATCGACGCCGGTCGCCACCAACGATACCGAACTCGGCCGCGCCAAAAACCGCCGCACAGAATTTACCATTGTGGAAGAGTAAGCTGGCAGTCTTTTGACAAACGTCATTCCGGCGAAAGCCGGAATCCAGAAGTGCTTGAAATTACTGGATCCCGACTTTCGTCGGGATGACGAAAAAGGACTTTGTCAACAACCTCTTAATCCCTTTTTATGAATTTGAGGAAGGCCTTTAATGTTTGGGGGCTGACATGGTGCTCGATCCCTTCGGCGTCGATTTTGGCCGTTTTGTCGGGGATTCCCAGTTTTTTCAAAAATTGATAAACAATATTGTGCCGTTTTTTGCTCTGGGTCGCCATTTTTTTCCCCTTGGGGGTCAAAAAGAGGGCGCGGTACGGTTTGGAATCGATCAGGGACTCTTTTTGCAGCCTCAAGATGATTTTATGCGCGGTGACGGCGCTCACGCCGAACCGTTTGGCAATTTCGGTCACCCGCGCCTCGCCTTCTTCCTCAAGCAGGTCCAGGATCATTTCTACATAATCCTCGGCAGTCTCTTGAGTATGGGCATGGCGCAATTTGATAAATTGAAGCGGCTTGACAGTCATGGTGTCTTTGTATACACAGGAACATCTTTTAGCCAAGGCTAAATTGGTCTTTTAGCCGGAGCTAAATAAAAGGAGGGGTGAAAAATGAAACGGATGTTTTTGGGCCTTATGATTCTCCTGTTTGCCGGTTGCACGGGAGATGGCTGCACGGGAGAAGGTAAAAATGCGCGCGGGGGGCAAAAAAAATGGGGGGGAAAACTGCCGATCCGCGTGGTGGCCACCACGGGGATGATCGCCGATTTGGCCGAAAATATCGGCGGGGAACGTTTGCGCGTGGAAGCCCTCATGGGGGCGGGCGTCGATCCCCATTTGTACAAGGCGACCGCGAGCGACATCACCAAATTGAACGGGGCCGATATTATTTTTTACAACGGGCTCAACCTTGAGGGAAAAATGGGGGACCTTTTTGTCCGCATCAGCCGCGGCAATCCTTTCGTGATTGCGGTGACAGAAGAGATGGACCCCAACACCCTTTTGGAACCCCCCGCTTTTCAGGGGCACTATGATCCCCATGTCTGGTTTGATGTCATGCTTTGGGCGCAGGCCGCGAAGCGGATTGAAAAGGGGCTCATCGAGCTGGACCCTAAGGGAGAGGCGGACTACAAAGCGGGCGGCGCCAAATTGGCGCAAAAACTGAAAGACCTGCACCAATGGTCGCGCAACCGGTCCAAGGAATTACCCGAACAGAAACGGATTTTGGTGACGAGCCACGATGCCTATAATTATTTCGGACGCGCCTATGGTTTTGAAGTCGTCGGGTTGCAGGGAATCTCTACCGTCACGCAGGCCGGCCTTGCCGACATTGCCAAGATGGTCGATTTCACCATGCGGAATAAAATAAAGGCGATTTTCGTCGAAACGAGCGTTTCCCCCAAAGCCATTCAGAGAGTGCGCGATGACGCCAGAGCAAGGGGGTGGGATGTGCAAATCGGCGGGGAACTTTTTTCAGATGCGATGGGGAAAGAGGGGACGCCCGAAGGGACCTATGAAGGAATGGTTCGCCATAATCTCAACACCATTGTGGAGGCATCGAAATGATTTTAAAAAATTTTCCGCCGATTGAGTTGCACGATGTCACGGTCAGTTATCACCGGCGCCCGGTTTTGTGGAATGTCGACCTCAAGATTCCGGAGGGAAAGCTGATCGGGGTCATCGGGCCCAACGGCGCCGGAAAATCGACATTGATCAAGGCGATCATGGGGCTGTTGCCGCTTTCTTCGGGCTGGATTCAGGTTTACGGCAAATCGGCCAAAGAACAGCGCGGCATTTTGGGTTATGTGCCGCAAAAAGAATCGGTCGACTGGGATTTTCCGGTCACGGTGAAAGATGTGGTGATGATGGGGCGCTATGGAAAAATAGGCCTTATCAAAAGAGCCTCTAAACAAGACCGCCGGATCGTGGGGGCGTGTTTGGAAAAACTGGGAATAAGCTCTTTTGCCGACAGGCAGATTTCCCAGCTCTCCGGCGGCCAGCAACAGAGGGTTTTTCTGGCAAGGGCTTTGGCTCAAGAGAGCGAAATTTATCTGATGGATGAACCGTTCGTGGGGGTCGATGCCGCCACGGAAAGCGCCATCATTCTTCTTTTGAAGGAACTCAAAAATCAGGGAAAAACCGTTTTGGTGGTGAACCACGATTTGCAGACGGCGCAGAGCTACTATGACGATATTCTCATGCTCAATATGCGGGTGGTTGTGTTTGGTCCCACGCGCCAGGTAATGACCACGGAATGGCTCCATAAAACGTATGGCGGACGGCTTAAAATTCTGACCGATGCCGCGGCTGCGGTTGAAAACGCTCAAGGCTGACAACTCTATGCTCTCAATATTGGCGGTAAAAATCGGGGAGATCACCGAAACTTTTTTTCTGGAGCAAATCGTCCGGTTCCTCCGTTTTGAGGATCCGTCCCTTGTGACGTCGCTCTTCGGCTGTGTTCTTCTGGGGGCCGTTTTGAGTCTTTTGGGTTCCTTCATGGTTTTGAGAAAAATGTCTCTGATGGGGGATACGCTGGGCCATGCCGTTTTGCCGGGGATCTGCGTCGCATTCATGCTGACGGGCCAGAAGGCCCTGCTGTCCACGTTTGCCGGCGCGATGATCAGCGGGCTTTTGGGCGTTTTGCTCATCGGATGGATTGTGCGCTACAGCCGCATCAAACCCGACGCGGCTTTGGGGATGATTCTCTCTTCATTTTTCGGTTTGGGGATCGTTTTTTTGACCATGATCCAAAAAACAGGGACCGGAAACGCGAGCGGCCTCGACAAGTTTTTATTCGGGCAGGCCGCGGCCTTGAGCCGGTCGGATGTGACGGCTTTGGCCGTCGTCACCCTTATCTGTCTCTTTCTGGTTCTTGTTTTTTACAAGGAACTGAAACTCGCCAGTTTTGACCCCCATTTTGCCGCCGTCTTGGGATTGCCGGTGGGGCTTTTGCAAACCTTGCTGATGATCCTGACGACGGTTGCGGTGGTGGCCTCCATTCAGGCGGTCGGCGTCGTTTTGGTTTCGGCCATGCTGATCATTCCGCCGGCCACGGCACTGCTTTTTGTCAAACGGGTTTCCTCCATGCTGATTTTGGCCATTTTTTTGGGCATGATCTCCGGGTTTTTTGGGGCCTTTTTAAGTTTTTTGGGGCCTTCTTTGCCGACCGGTCCTTTTATGGTGGTCTGCGCCGCTTTTTTCTTCGGGCTCGCTTTTCTTTTCGCTCCGGCCCACGGAATTGCCGTCGTCTTTTTTAAAAGAAGGGCCAGGCGTTCCCGGACAATCCGCGAAAATATTTTGAAATCGATTTATCATTTTTTCGAGGGAAAAAATTTCGCGGAAGAGAGGGTTACGCTTGAAGATCTGGCCGCTTTTCGTTCCGAAACCGTTTTGGAAATTAAAAAAAGCGTGAAAAGCTTGGTCGGGAAAAAATGGGTTCAAAAAGAAGGGGATTGGATTGCTTTTACGCAAGGCGGAAAAGACTTGGCGGTTCAATTGGTCCGACGACACAGGCTTTGGGAACTTTTTCTGGTCAAAGAGGCGATGCTGCCGGCGGATCATGTGCACGCGGATGCCGAAGAGCTGGAACATATTTTGCCCGAATCGGTGATGCGGGAATTGGAAGACTCGCTGAAACACGCGAAATTCGATCCGCACGGAAAGCCGATACCCTCATGATCCAGGAAATTCAAAATTTGTTCGGGCCGGTTTATGGCTGGATTTTGGCGATGGGGATCGCCGTTTCTCTCTCCTGCGCCGTTTTGGGTTCTTTTTTGGTCGTGCGCAAGATGTCCCTGATCGGGGATGCCATCAGTCATGCTGTTTTGCCCGGTCTGGCCATCGCGTTTCTTTTTTCGGGGAGCCGCGCCACGATTCCGATGCTGTTGGGCGCGATCGCGATGGGAATGACCACCTCTTTTTTGATTGAATTTGTGAGCCAGAAAAGTTTCATCAAAAAAGACGCGGCCACCGGCATTGTTTTCACAAGCCTGTTTGCCATCGGCGTCATTCTGATCAGCCTGTTTGCCGACAAGATTGATCTCGACCAGGAATGTGTTTTGTACGGAGAGATCACCTTCATTCCCTTGGAACCCCATTTTTATCTCGGGAATCTAGACTTGGGTCCGTATCCTTTCGTGATCATGAGCGGCGTTTGCCTTGTTGTGGTTTTGGTGGTGATTCTTTTTTACAAAGAGCTTGTTCTGACCTCTTTTGATCCGGCACTGGCCCTTTCTTTGGGAGTTCCCGTCACTTTCATCCATTATCTTCTGATGGGGCTCGTATCGACGACCATCGTGAGCGCTTTTGAATCGGTGGGGGCCATCTTGGTGGTGGCCATGCTGATTGCCCCGGCGGCCACGGCCTATCTGCTGACAAACCGTTTTTCAAAAATGCTTCTTCTCGCCTCTCTTTTTGCCGTACTGAACACTTTTTTCGGTCTCTATTTCGCGATTCGTCTCGATGCCTCGGTGGCGGGCGGCATTGCCGTCGCCGGATTCGCCTTTTTTCTTCTCGCCTTTTTATTTTCCCCTAGTCAGGGTCTGGTTTCTCGGGCAATAAAGAGGGCATGAACGGTTTTGAAGATCTTGCGCTGTACGTGGGGATGGCGGCGGGGCTCGTTTTGCCTCTTTTCAATCTGCCGCTTGTGTTCAAGATTTATCGGACCAAAAGCGCCAAAGATTTCAGCCTTATTTGGGGGTTTGGAATTTGGATCTGCCTGTTGCTGATGCTGCCGCAGGTGATGCTAACCCCTGATTTAAGTTTCCGCGTTTTCGGGCTGGCCAATTTTTCTTTCTTCACCCTCGTTCTGGTTGCGGTTTTGCGCTACCGCTTTTAAACGGGTGCCCATCCAGATAAACAGAGAAAATAAAACGAGGCTTCCGCCGAAAAGGGTTTGCCGATGGAGCGGTTCTTTAAGCACCGCGATGGCGACGATGCTTCCAAAAAGAGGCTGTAAAAAAAGAGAGAGGGCCAGTTGATTGAGCGGGATTTTTTTCATCAAATAAACCCAGCCTCCGTAACCCAGGCAGGAGCAAAGAATCGCCATGTAAAAGAGGGCCATCCATCCCCTGGAGTGGATGGCGGCAAGATTTTGCGGTGTGATGAGAGAACCATGAATCACCAAATTGACGGCAAAGCCGGTGAAGATCATCCAGGCGATGACGGCCAAAGGATCGTTTTTCGGTTTTTCAGTCAGATATTTGCAGGTGCCGGAACAGCTTGCTTCGCAGAGGAGGGCCGCCAAAAAGAGGAAATCGCCGATCAGCCGGGCCCATACAAACGGACCGGCCCCGTTTTGCCACGACATCGCTACGACGCCGACAGTGGCTATGCAGAAAGTGATCAAAGTTGAAAATCGGACCCTCTCTCCCAAAAAAGCGACAGCGACCAACGCCGTCATCAAAGGCTCAAAGGCGACAAGAATGGAAACATCCACTGCGTAGGTGAGCGTCAGGGCTTTGAGCTGAAAAAAAGGAGAGGCGGTGAAATTAATGATCCCGGCAAAAAGAATCAATCCCCATTCGCGTGCCGTGAAACGGTTTCTAAAATGAAGCCGGCCGATCAGCAGAAAAAAAAAGGCCGCAATGCCGTAACGCAAAACCATCACAAGCCCCAGCGGCATTTCGCCCAAGGCCAGCTTTTGGGCGACGTAAGACGAGGCCCAGACAAATTGCAGGAGAATTAAAAACGGCAACGACATGATGTTCCCGGAAAAACGGAAAAGGGTTGTGCGAGGAGGGGGATTTGAACCCCCATAGCCTTTCGGCCACTAGCTCCTGAGGCTAGCGCGTCTGCCGTTCCGCCATCCTCGCATGGAGCCTGATACTGCTTCATACTTCTTCGTCTTCGTGAAAGCCTTCCAGTTCGTCGTCTTCTTCCGCCAGCATGGCGCCGCAATGGGGGCAGACATTTTCCCCTTCACAGAATTGACCGCAGTTGGGGCAGACCTTCTCATTTTCATCGTCAAAATCAAGCTCTTCTTCAAGTTCTTTCACTTCTTCTTCCATTTCACCTCCCAGAGTTTTTCCTTTCATTTCTCATATCCTCCCTTGCCTTGCCGCCATAAATAAGGAATAAAAATATGTCAATGAAAACAATTCGCTCTGAAAAGACAATGATAGGGGACATTTCTCTCCATTATGAAGGCTATGGGTTTGTAACCTCCGGAAAGCCCAAGGAACCGGATGTTTTTGTTCCCGCCCGGTTGATTGGAGATGCCCTGCACGGCGACAGGGTAGAGGCGGCTGTCCGCAAAGGCCAAAAAGGCTTGTTGGAGGGGAGTATTGTCCGTGTTTTGGAAAGGCGTTTGAAGCAGATGATCGGGCGGCTGGAACCGCAAGGAAAGGGGTGGGTGGTTGTCTCTGAAGATCAGAGGGTCCGGCATACCTTGCGGCTGACAAAGCCTCCTTTGGGGGTTAAGGCCGGTGATTATGTGGTGGCCAAAATCATCCAATACCCGAGCGGCAAAACAGGCATGACGGGAGAGGTTATCGAAAAACTCCCCAAACGGGGAACACTGGCCTCCGAGGCCGAATATGTCATCGCCAAGCATCAATTGCCGAAAAAATTTCCGAAAGAGGTGGAGGAAGAGGCGGACAAATGCGGGACCATGGACCATGGACCACGGACCATGGACCGAAAAGATTTAAGGAACCTGTCTTTCGTCACCATCGACGGGGAGGATGCCAAAGATTTTGACGACGCGGTTTATGCCGAAAAACTCCCCAAGGATCATATCCGCGTCTGGGTCGCCATTGCCGATGTCTCTCATTATGTCCTCCCCAATTCGGCTCTGGATCGCGAGGCTTACGCGCGGGCCACCTCCGTCTATTTTCCGGGCCGTGTTTTGCCGATGCTCCCGGAAGTTCTCTCCAATGACCTGTGCAGTTTAAAACCGAATGAAGACCGTTTGGCACTGGTGGCCGAGTTTGAACTCGACAAAGAGGGCCTCTGCTTGAACGAAACTTTTTATCCCGCCGTTTTTCAAAGCGCCGCGCGGCTTACCTATACGATTGTGAGAAGGCTTTTGGTCGACAAGGAACCGGAATTAAGGAGAGAGAGGCAAGCCCTTTTGCCGATGCTCGAGATTTTGTCCGAAGCGGCAACCCGCCTGAAAGCCGTCAAAGCCGCAAGAGGTTCTCTCGATTTCGATTTGCCGGAGCCCGGAATCATTCTGGACGTGACCGGCGGTGTTGAAGACATTGAACGGGCCGAACGCAATTGGAGTCACATGATTATTGAAGAGCTGATGATCGCCGCCAACGAGGCGGTGGCCCGCTTTTTGACCGCCAAAAAAGTCGGCTGTATTTACCGGGGGCATGAAAGTCCGAACCCCGATAAAATCCGCAATTTTTACAAGACGGTTCAAAGACTGGGGTTTAAGGGACGGTTTCCGCATCCCGTGACGAACCAGGCATTGGTTCATATTCTCGATCATTTTAAAAACCATCCCGAATCGCGCCTTGTCAACACCATGCTGCTCCGTTCCATGGCGCAGGCGGTTTACAGCCCCGATAATATCGGGCATTTCGGACTGGCCAGCGATTCTTATTGCCATTTTACCTCACCGATACGCCGCTACCCTGATCTGATGGTGCACCGGTTGCTAAAACAAGTGCTGGGACAAAGGACCATGGACCATGGACCACGGACTAAAGGCATATCGAAAAATTACTTGGAAGAGGTGGCGGAGCATTCGTCAAAAATGGAGAGGAGGGCGATGGAGGCGGAACGAGAGATGGTGGCGCTTCACAAGGCCCTTTTCATGCAGTCGAGGGTGGGGGAAGTCTATGAAGGGATTATCTCCCACGTCACCAAATTCGGGTTTTTCGTGGAGCTTTTGGAATACTTTGTGGAAGGGTTGGTTTCCATGCAAAGCCTGTCCGGGGATTATTACGTTTTTGATGAAGCTCACCTTTGTCTAAAGGGGCGAAAACATAATAAAATATTCAAGATGGGCCAGAAGATAAAAATAGAGGTTTTCGAGGTTAAGTTGCCGGAAAGACGCATCTTTTTTAATCCGCTTGACACGGTTAAAGAGCCAAACATATGATGGTTTTGAAGGAGGTTTTCCCATGGAAAATCATGATTTGGAATTGATTCAGGCTCATTTGAAAGAAGACAAAGACTTGGCCGTGTTGTTTAAAGAACACCTTTCGTTCGAAAAACAGTTGGCCAAACTCGACAACAAGCTTTTTTTAACCCCTGAAGAAGTCATTCTGCGCAAGGAACTTCAAAAAAAGAAACTTAAGGGGAAAGACAAAATGGAATTTCTTCTGAAAAAATACCGGAGCGGGGAAAATAACAGCTAAAATGGAGCCGTCCAACGCCATCTTCAAGGAAGAAGTCTTGCCTTGCCGTCGGCCAAGGCCTTCTTACAGCCCTGTTACGCAGGAGGGTTATCCTTACATAGCCATTGCCGCTCTGTTGGCTCTGTTGGCGTGGGGGTTTTTGGGTTTTTGGGCCGCGTTACCGCTGGTGGTTTTGGCTCTTTATATCGTTTCTTTTTTTAGAAATCCAAAAAGATCCATTCCACAGGGGCCTGGTTTGATTGTTTCTCCGGCCGATGGAAAAGTGTTGGAAGTCATGGATTGCGAGGAAACGCGTTATCTTAAAACCAAAGCCAGGCGGGTCAGCATTTTTATGTCCCCCTTCAACTGCCACATCAACCGTTCCCCTGTTGCGGCCGAGGTGGCCGGTTGTTTTTACAAACCGGGAAAATTCAAGGCGGCCTACAGCCCCAAATCGATGGATCATAATGAGCACCATGCCGTCTTGCTGAAAGAAAAGGGGGGGAGGCGCTGGCTGGTGGTGCAGATTGCCGGTTTTTTGGCGAGACGCATCGTCAGTTATGTGCAAAATGGAAACCGTCTGGAAAGGGGCGAGCCGTTCGGTCTGATCCAGTTTGGCTCCCGCGCGGATCTGTATTGCCCCGTGGATTGTGAAATTTTTGTCAAACCGGGAGAAAAAGTTTACGCCGGAAAGACGGTCTTGGGGAGGGTTGCGTGAAGACCCGCAAACGCCGCAATTTGAGAAAAGAGGGGGTCAAAAAGGGGGTCTATCTTTTGCCCAATCTTTGCACCACGGCGAGCCTTTTTTGCGGGTTTTTTTCGGTGATCAAGGCGCTGCACGGCGAGTTTGTCGTGGCCGCGTGGGCCATTTTGCTGGCCGGGTTGTTCGATATGTTTGACGGCCGGCTGGCGCGGTTGACCCGCGGCTCTTCGCAATTCGGCGTGGAGTACGATTCTTTGGTCGATCTGGCCTCGTTTGGCATGGCCCCGGGAATCTTGATTTATACATGGACCCTGTACAGTTTTGACCGTTTTGGATGGATCGCCTCGTTTCTCTTTTTTGCCTGCGGGGCGTTGCGTCTGGCCCGCTACAACGTGCAGGCCGAATCGGTGGAGCTTAAATATTTTCAGGGTCTGCCGATTCCGATGGCGGCTTATTGCCTCGCGACAACGGTTATTTTCTACGATGAAATTTTTGCCATTTTGCCGCGAAACAATTATTGGATTCTGGGGCTGACGGTGCTGATGGCTCTGCTCATGGTCTCCACCATCCGTTACACCAGCGCCAAACAGCTCAATTTGCGGAGCCGCCTTTCGTTTTTTGTGCTGGTCGCGGCGGCAACGCTGATCGCGGTGATTGCGTGGAAACCGCAGATTATGCTCTGGGCGGCCGCTCTGGGGTACGTCTTGTCGGGCCCGATTGACGAATTGATTTATTGGCTCCGCAAAGGGGAGAGGGCAAAAAATATTCCAGTCGAAAAAGTGCCGAAACCGGTCAGTCTTGTTATTCCTAAAGAGACCAAGGAATCAAAAAATAATTTGTCATCCTGAACACATTCGCTTCGCTCAGTGTAAACTCCGTGAAGGATCCCGGGATTCTTCGCCCTTCGGGCTCAGAATGACACCAAAACATGTTTAAATGCGCGTTTTGCCAAGGTGAGGTGACGGTATCCGAGAGGCCCGGCAGAAGGGATGTCTGCCCGCATTGCGGCAGAGATCTTCATTGCTGCTATCAATGCCATTTTTACGACAAAGACGCGCATCATGAATGCAGGGAGCCGCAAGCCGATTGGGTCAAAGAAAAAGACGCGGCCAACTTTTGCGACTATTTCCGTTTTGATCCGCGCGTTCGGGTAAAAGTGGAAGATACAGACGCAGCCAAGGCCAAGTTCGAAAACCTTTTCAAGAAAACAAAATAATGTTAGTGTGGCCCCCAATGATTAAAGGGGCCGTCGCATTTGGAATTGTTTTGGTTTCCGCTGTCGGGCTAACGGCGCCCCCGGATCCCACCATTGAATATGCCTTCGCCCAAAAATGTTATCATTCTCTCGATAAAACCGGCGACAAGGGATGGAACAAATGCCTCCGCAAATTTAATGCGGTGGTCCGAGACTACCCAAAATCGGACATAGCCCCAAAAGCCCTTTTCAGCGTGGGAAGGCTTTATCAGGAAAAATTCGGAATTTCCCATGATCCCGAGGACTTGCAAAAATCGCTCGAAGCATTCAATGCCCTGTTGAAAAAATATCCCAAAAATTCATTGGCCGACGACGCCCTTTATCGGATCGGTGTGTTGCGTTTTGAAAAACAAAAGGACAGGGAGAAAGCCGAAAAGGCCATGAAAGCGCTGGTGGAGCGCTACCCCGAAGGGGATATGCAGCCTCTGGCGGCAAAATATCTGCAAAAACTGGAAGCCGGCCCCCAGGGCCCGGCCGCTCTTGCGCCGCCGGTGATTTCCATCCGGCCCAAAGGGGAGGACGAGGACCCTTCGACAGGCTCAGGACGAACGGGCAGAGAAAAACCGATTGAAGAAGAAAACCCGCAAGAGAAGAAAGAGATGTCTCCCCCGGAATCCAAAATTGATTTTTCTATCAAGACCGTGGTGATCGACCCGGGGCATGGGGGTGAGGACCCCGGCGCCATAGGCCCGGACGGGAGTAAAGAGGCGGTGGTGGCTTTGCAGATTGCCCGCAAGTTGAGTTTCAAACTGAAAAACGATTTGAAACTCAAAGTCCATCTGACCCGTACGACCAACAAGAACCTTTCTTTGGAGGAAAGAAACAGGATAGCGAACAAATTGGGGGCCGATCTTTTTATTTCCATCCATGCCAACGCGAGTGAATCTCCCAAGTTGAGCGGGGTCCAGACGTTTTATCTCAATAACGCCACGAGCAAGGCCGCGTCCAAATTGGCGGACCGCGAAAACAAATCGGCCGGGAAAAGACGCGATCTCTCCCAAAACATTTTGTCGACGATGCTGCAAAACGCCAATACCGAAGATTCCAGAGTCATGGCCAGGGAAGTGCATAATGCCCTTGTGAAACACCTGCGGCGCAAGGAAGGATCGACCCGGGATTTAAAAGTTGATTCCGCCCTCTTTTATGTTTTGGTCGGCGCCAAGAGCCCCGGTATTTTGGTGGAGACCTCTTTTATCAGCAATCCCAAAGAGGAAAAACGCCTTAAGGATGCCGGGTTTCAATGGTCGGTGGCGGAGGGGATTGCGCAGGGAGTGAAAAATTACATAAACTCCCGCGGCAAAATGGCGTCGTCGCTTTAAGGGTTAACGATGGCCTCTTTTATATTTCTAATTATATTGCTTTTGGGGCTGATGGCCGGCGTTGTTTTTTTATGGTGGCGCCAGCGGGCTTATCTTAAGAAAAAAACTTCCGAGGCGATGAGCGAACCGGTTTGGGAAGAGATCGTCCAAGAACGCGAAGCCGCCCTCGAAAAACGCCGCAAATTCAAACAGGCCATCGACGAAGCCGCAAAGAAGACCGTGACTTGACTTTCAATATGAATCTCTTTACGTTGGGGTCGTATGGCGAAAATAAAGATTTGCAAAGTAAAAAACTGTAATATTGCCC
>JAUYJH010000112.1 GCA_030688705.1 Deltaproteobacteria bacterium | reverse complement strand
AAGATAGTTTGCCTCTTTGGTTTCTGAAGAGGCGTAATGGACAACGGTTGCCTGGGCCCCTTTGTCCAAAATAATCAGCAGACGGGGTGCCGCACTTTTGTTCTCACCTGAAAAATGGGAGGCGAAGAGAATAGGGAGCTCCACCTTGGTATTTTGTGGAACGTAAAGAAAAGCCCCTGTTTGCCAGAAGGCTTCGTTTTGCGCCAAAAATTTTTCATGGCGCCCCTCAAAACCTTTTCCCAGATATTTTTGGACCAGATCGGGATGATCTTGCAGGGCATCGCTCAAGCTGGACAAAATAACCCCTTTGGTTTTGCAGTCGGCTTCCAGAGTGGCCGGCGAAATTTTTTCGCCATAGAGAAGTTCGCCGGAAACGGTGATGGTAATCGGCAAGCGGCGGGCCGCATCCCCCGCAACGGCCCCATTTAAAACGGTTGCAATCGGTGTAAAGCTGTCAAATTTAATCCGGGACAGATTCGTGCGCCGCCAAAATTCTTCTTGAGAAGGGATTGGAAGTCTCGCAAACTCTTTTGCAGCCTCTTCGCGGCGCTTTTTTAACCAAACAGGTTCCATAAGTTTTTGGTCCTTTGTCCATGGTCCATGGTCCGTTTTTACCCCACCGATCCTTCCATTTGCAGTTGGATCAGACGGTTCATCTCAATCGCGTATTCCATCGGCAATTCCTTCACGATCGGCTCAATAAAGCCCGAGACGATCATCGAATTGGCCTCTTCTTCAGACAATCCGCGGCTTCTCAAATAAAAGAGTTGTTCATCGCCGATTTTGGAAACAGTTGCTTCATGGCCGATACTCACCGCCTTTTCATCAATTTCCATATAGGGATAGGTGTCGGAGCGGGAATCTTTGTCCATCAGCAGGGCATCACAGCGGACGGTCGATTTCACTTCTTTGCACCCGGGATAAACCTTCACCAGTCCACGGTACGAAGAACGGCCTCCGTGCTGGCTGACCGATTTCGACAAAACGTGCGACGAAGTATTGGGGGCGCAATGAATGATTTTGCCGCCGGCATCTTGATGCTGGGCCGCTCCGGCAAAAGCGACCGATAAAATATCTCCCTTGGCACCGGGTTCCATCAAATAAATGCTCGGATATTTCATCGTTAATTTGGAACCGAGGTTTGCGTCTACCCATTCCATTGTGGCATCTTTAAAAGCTTGCGAACGTTTGGTCACGAGGTTGTAAACATTGGCCGACCAATTCTGGATGGTGGTATAGCGAAACCGCGCCCCCTCCATGACAATCACTTCAACGACTGCAGAGTGAAGTGAATCAGTGGAATACGACGGGGCGGTGCAATTGTGAACCGCCAAACCGCCGGCAACATAGCTTTCATCTCCCTCGACACCAAAATTATAAACGGGAAGGTTTTTGACTTTGCGTTTTGTAATCTTTTTAATCGGAAGATAGGCGAAGTGCTCATCAATATGAAACATTGTCGCCCTCTTTTTGCCATTCAATTTATGTTGTACCGTTGTGCCGACCAAGGCCCCAAAAAATTCCGCCTGCTCGCCGCCAATGCAGACATTGAACATCGGTTTGCGGTTACCGCCCCGGTTTTTTTGGCAATTGATAGCGCTGACTGTCCCCAAACGCAGGAGCATATCACGCACCTGATGCGCCAGCGTTTCAGAAATGGTGCTGATCCGGAAAAGCTCTTTTCGGCCATGTTTATTTTGGCCGAAATAATAATTGCCATCACCTCTGAAGAGGGCTGTAATCAATTCCCGTTGTTTAACCGGTTCTTCCCAGCGCATCCATTCAGGAACTTTTTTCTCGAAGGCATTTTTGCCAAAGAGAGCGACAAAGACACGGGCCAAGGCTGTGGAACAGACAACGACATTCGTTCCCCGGTTGGCTTTGTGGTGTGTTTCGTTGATTTTTTCGACCTGAAAAACTTCTCTCAAAAGTGATTTGACGTCTTCAATGTAATCTCTCTCATTTTCATGAAATGAAAAATTCAGATAATGGCCGCCGCTGACACTCCCTTCGGCCAGAAAATAACCAGCCAGCCTGAAAAAAGAGCGGGAACTGGGAACAGGGACAACCAAATTTTTATAGCCGTGGCTTCCGTTCCCCATGGGGACCGTCACCAAATGTTGATGAGAGGATTCGATTCTTTTGTCGATGGGAATGGCCACATAGTCTCTTTGAGAAAGTTCACAGGCCGGTAACCATTTTCTTTTCCAGCTGCGGTTGCGTTCGTTGATGCGTTCTCTCTCCACTGCCACAAAAGGATGGGCTTCGGTGACCTCCAATTTTTGTGTGGCATCGCCGTAAAACTCCATTGTGTAAAGGTCGCCCGTGTATGGGCGCTCTTGCACATGATAGACTTTTTTGTACTGTCCAGTGTGCGTTAAAACTTTTTCTCCCACCTTGATCTCTTCAATATTTTTATAATCGGGGTTGGTGGTGATTTTAGTTCCTTTGGTAAAACATCCTTCAACATAATGTGCCTGCGCCCCTTTATCGACGATCAGCAAGGTTCTTTCAAATTGGCCGACATTTTTGGCGTTGATGCGAAAATAGGCTTGCAGCGGCAGATCGACATGAACGCCCGGAGGGACATAAAGGAAACTCCCACCCGACCAGACAGCGCTGTTCAGAGCCGAAAATTTGTTGTCATCGGGGGGAACGATCGTTGCAAAAAACTTTCTGAAAATTTCCGGATGATCCCTCAAGGCGGAATCGGTGTCCAAAAAGATAACCCCTTTGTCTTCCCATTCTTTTTTCAGATTGTGATAGACGCTTTCCGATTCATATTGGGCTCCGGCTCCGGCCAGAAACTTCTGTTCTGATTCGGGAATCCCCAATTTGTCAAACGTTCTTTTGATTTCGGCGGGGACATCTTCCCAGGTTTGACCCTTGTGGTCGGAGGGCTTGAGATAATAAAAAATCTCGTCGAAATCGATGTCATCCAGCTTGCCGCCCCAGGTTGGCATCGGTTTGGAAAGAAAAATATCGAGAGATTTGTGACGGAACGCGCGCATCCAATCGGGCTCGTTTTTGTGATCGGAAATATCGTCGACCACCTGATGGTTCAAACCCTTTTTAGATTTGAAAACCGACTTTTCCTCGTCATGGAAGCCATATTTTTCTTTGTAACCTTTTCCGATATCGAGAGCTTCTTTCATAGTGACACCCCCTGTTGTTCTTCAACGCCAAACGCCTTATATCCTTTATTTTCAAGCTCCAGCGCCATTTCAGGCCCGCCGCTGGCGATGATTTTCCCCTTCGCCAAAATATGGACGAAATGGGGTTTCAAATGATTCAAGATTCTTTGGTAATGGGTGATGCAAAGCACGGCCCGTTCCGGATTCAGGTAATTGCTGACCCCTTCCGAAACAATTTTTAGGGCATCAATATCGAGTCCGGAATCGGTCTCATCCAAAATGGCAAGCTGGGGCTGCAGAGTCATCAACTGCAAAATCTCCATTCTCTTTTTCTCGCCGCCGGAAAAGCCGTCGTTCAAATAACGGGTCGCGAATTGCGGATCGACTTTGAGCAACGCCATATTCTCTTTGAAATTTTTCCGGAAGTTTTTGCGCAGTTCCGTGAAACGGCCGTTTCCCGTTTTGCTCAAAGATTGCAGTGTGGTCATCAGAAAACTCGCGACGGTCACGCCGGGAATGGCAACCGGATATTGAAAACTCAAAAAGAGTCCGCGCTGGGCCCTCTCTTCCGGCTCCATTTCGGTGATATCTTCATCTTTGAAATAGATTTTACCGCCGGTGACTTGATAACCGGGGCGGCCCATCAATGTATACGCCAGCGTACTTTTGCCCGAGCCGTTGGGGCCCATGACAGCATGTACTTCACCCGACTTGATTTCCAAGTCGACACCTTTGATGATTTCATTTTTTTCAACAGTAATGTGGAGGTTATCCAGTTTTAATAGCGATGGCATGACGTTCTCCCTGGCCTCCGGCGGGCAGGCCTTTTTTGAAATAAGATGTAATTTCTTTTAATGTAATGTGCTTTAACGCGGCTAAAATCAGGCTGTGACTGACCGACCAAAATTTTTGAACGTCGCAATGATTCTCCAAAGCGCATTGGCCCGGCTGTTCCATGCAATCGACCAACCCCATTGGGTCGTGCATCGCCTCCAAAACCGAGCCGACGGTAATTTCAGAAGAGGTTTTGGCCAGTTTGATCCCCCCCTTCACGCCGCGATGGGAAAGCAAAATACCGGACTGCACCAGTTGATGGACGATATTGCCTAAAAAACTGCCTGGGATCCCCAGGTCTTCCGCCATTTCACGGACAGAAATCCACTCTTCTTTTGGCGATTGTTCCAACCGCGCCAAAAGGACTAATGCGTAATCGCTGGCTTTGGTCATTTTCATAAGAGAATCTCTACAAACCCATGTTTGTCATTCCGGCGAAAGCCGGAATCCAGCATTTGCGGGTTTCTCTGGACCCCGGCTTCCGCCGGGGTGACGTTTTTAGAGATGCCAACAAATCAATTATCACTCGGGCGGTGATAATTAGCAAGAAACTCAAGGAAGTCAAGGAGTTCCCTTAATTGTTAAAAGGGAAAGAAGAGTTTTAATAATATCAATCAGTTAACTAAAAATGGACCCCGACATACCCAAAACCGGAAGGCTGGATATCGGTGCCGCCATTCATAATTCTCTGCCCGGAGCTGTTGAATTTTTCCTGCATGAAAACGATGTCGACCGTAAAATCAAGGCCGACGTAGAGATATTTTAGAATCAGCATTTCCAACCCTACTCCAAAATCGATAGCCGGCCCCCATACCCCTTGACGGTCATTGCCGGCGCTGGCGGCAGGAATAGCCGCGCCAAAAGCGCCACCACCGATTTTGCCGTAGGGGAGAAAGCGGATGGTGTCCAATGAGGTCAGGCCGGGGAGAATCAGGGAGTATTTGGCGTTGATATTAATGTTGCCGGCATATTCCCGAAGATTCCCCACTTTTTCGGTGGTAAATCGTGTCTGCAATTCCGCGGCCCAGTTATCCAAAAAATTCCACCCGGCCACAAAGCTGTATCCCAAAAGGTAATCCGACCCGAACGCGGCGTTATTCTGGACGTTGGTATCCTGATCGACATTCAT
>JAUYJH010000028.1 GCA_030688705.1 Deltaproteobacteria bacterium | reverse complement strand
CCGGTTTTGGCCAGAGAACTTTCCTCCATCTATTACGCACCCCTCATTTTGGTCCATGCCGCCTATTCCAGATCGCAAGTGGGTCACCCGTTAAACGGCTTTGGATTTTTATCAGGCGCGGACCAAAAACATCCTCTGCTTGGGAGCATCTGGGACTCTTCTGTTTTTGAAGGGAGGGCGCCGGCGGATGAAGCGCTTCTCACTTTTTTCATCGGAGGGGCAAAACATCCCGGCGTTTTGAAGTGGCAGGAGAGAGATTTTTTGGCGTTGATTCGGAAAGTTGCCGCGCCGGTTTTAAAAATAAACGGAGACCCCAAAAAAGTCTGGATCAAAAAATACGAAAGGGCGATCCCCCAATATTTTCTCGGCCACCGGGAAAAAATGGAAACGATTGAAAAAGAGGCCGCCAAAATCAAGGGACTCCACTTGACCGGCAATTATTTCACCGGCGTTTCTCTCGGCGACACGGCCCGGCATGCTGAAAAGATTGCATGGGATACCCATGAATTATGAATAAAATTACTCCCGATGCATTGCGGGAAATCAAAAAACGCAGAACGTTTGCCATTATTTCGCATCCCGACGCGGGCAAAACCACCGTGACTGAAAAACTGCTTTTTTTCGGCAATGCCATCCAGATGGCGGGCGTGGTGAAAGCCAAGCGGTCCAAGCATTTTGCCAGATCGGACTGGTTGGAGATTGAAAAACAGCGCGGCATTTCGGTCACCTCTTCGGTGATGCAGTTTTCCTATGGCGGCCGCGAGATCAATCTGCTCGACACGCCCGGGCATGAAGATTTCAGCGAAGACACGTATCGCGTTCTGACCGCCGTCGACAGCGTCCTCATGATCATCGATTCTTCAAAAGGGATTGAGGCCCAGACCAAAAAACTTTTTCAGGTCTGCCGCGAGAGAAATCTTCCCATCATGACCTTCATCAATAAGATGGATTTGGAGGGCCGTGATCCGTTCCAGCTGATCGATGAGATCGAAAAAACCCTTGATCTTTCGTGTTGCATCATGACGTGGCCGATCGGGCAGGGGGGGCGGTTCAAAGGGGTCTATGATCTTAACCAGAAGCGCATCCGGCTTGTCACCAGCGCGTTGAAAATGCGCGATTTAGAGCAGGAGTTTTTTGAAAATCTGGACGACCCCGTTTTGGAGGAAAAAGTGGGGAGTGAGTGGATAGAAAAGCTTAAAGAAGATTTGGAACTGTTGTCGGGCGCCGGACACGAATTTGACCGCGAATTATTTCTCAAAGGGAATTTAAGCCCCGTTTTTTTCGGTTCCGCGGTTAAAAATTTCGGCATACAGGAATTTTTAGAGGCCTTTCTCCAAGAGGCTCCCTCGCCGCTCCCGCGGCCGGCGGAAGGGCGGATGGTGGAACCCGACGAGGCCGATTTCACCGGCGTCGTCTTTAAAATACAGGCCAACATGGACCCCAAGCATCGGGACCGGACCGCGTTTGTGAGAATCTGCTCCGGCGAGTTCGTGCAGGGAATGTCGGTGTATCACGTCAGGCGCGGGAAAGAATTTAAGATCAACAACGCGATCCAGTTTCTTTCGCAGGAGAGAAGCAATATCGACCGGGCTTATGCCGGCGATATCATCGGCATTTTTGATCGCGGGACCCTCAATATCGGGGATACTCTGACAAAAGGGGAGGCGTTAAAATTCATCGGCATCCCGCAGTTTTCGCCCGATCTTTTTTATCGGGTGGAGCTGAAAAATCCGATCAAAAACAAACAGCTTCATAAAGGGCTGGAGCATCTGGCGGCGGAAGGCTCTTCGCAGCTGTTTCGCAGAAAACACAATAGCGACACGATTCTGGGGGTCGTGGGGCACCTTCAGGCCGAGGTGGTCAAGTTCCGCCTGTTGAACGAATACGGCGCCGACGCGGTTTTTGTGCCGATGCCTTATCAATTTTCCCGATGGTACTCCTCAAAAAATAAAAAAGCCCTGCATGCCTTTGAAAACCAATACGCGGGCCATATCGTCTATGACATTCGTGAGCTTCCCCTGATTTTATTCCAGAGCGAATGGGAAAAAAATTACGTCGCGGCGAAAAATCCTGAAATAGATTTTTTCTCCAGTCTTGTGAACGTATCATAAAAGGACACGATGCTTAGCATTCGAAATCTCGATAAATCGTACGGCTCGCAGATTTTATTCGATGGGGCCTCTCTGCAGATGACCCCGGGCGAGCGGTTGGGGTTGGTGGGGAGAAACGGGCACGGAAAGTCGACTCTCTTTCGTCTTCTTCTGGGCGAAGAGCTCCCCGATGCCGGTAAAATCTCCATGCCTCGGAACTACCGGATGGGGCACTTGGCCCAGCACCTTCATTTTACTGAATCCACCGTGTTGGAAGAGGGGTGTCTGGGATTGCCGGAGGGAGAAGAATGGGATCATTATAAAGTAGAGAGGATTCTTTTCGGTCTTGGGTTTACCGAGGCTGATATGGGAAAAGCCCCGTCGACTTTTTCCGGCGGTTTTCAAATTCGGCTGAATTTGGCCAAGGTGTTGGTCTCTAATCCCAACCTTTTGTTGCTTGATGAACCGACCAACTATCTCGATATTCTCTCCATCCGGTGGATACGAAAATTCCTCCGCGCCTGGAAAAACGAGCTGATCATCATCTCCCACGATTGGGAGTTCATGGATAGCGTGACAACGCACACCGCGGCCATTCATCGGCACAAGATCATCAAACTCTCCGGCGGCACACAAAAACTATACGCCCAAATTGCGCAGGATGAGGAGATTCACGAAAAAACGCGTGTCAATGAAGAGAAAAAGAGAAAAGATGTGGAGGTTTTTATCAACCGCTTTCGCGCGCAGGCCTCCAAGGCATCGTCGGTTCAGTCGCGCGTTAAATTGCTGGAGAAGATGCCCCCAAAACAGCAGTTGAGCCGCATCGCCAATCTTGATTTTTCATTTCACTATGCTCCTCTCGCCGCAAAAACACTCATGGAGGCACAGGATCTTTCATTTCACTTTGATCCTCAAAAACCGCTGATCCATAATTTCAATCTTTCGCTCCACGCAGGAGACCGGATCGCCGTGATCGGAAAAAACGGTTATGGAAAATCGACCCTTCTCAATTTAATGGCGGGCGGGCTGAAGCCGATAGGCGGGACGATCAAGTCGCATCAACATATGAAGCTTGGCTATTTTGGACAGACCAATATCGATCGCCTGCATAAAAATCAGACGGTGGAAGAGGAAATCAGCTCTGCCAATCATTCCTTGAACCGAACTGCGGTTCGCACTCTGTGCGGCGTCATGATGTTTTCGGGTGACACCGCCGAAAAGAAGGTTTCGGTTCTTTCCGGCGGCGAAAAAAGCCGCGTTCTTTTGGGAAAAATTCTTGCCGCCCCGGCCAATCTTCTTTTTTTGGATGAACCGACAAACCATCTCGATATGCAATCGATCGAAGCCTTGATCGAAGCCATCGAAGATTTTGAAGGGGCCGTTGTCATTGTCACCCACAGCGAAATGATTTTGAGGGCGCTCGCCACGCGCCTTGTTTTGTTCCAGCACGGCAATGCCGAAGTCTTTAACGGCGGCTATGACGATTTCTTAAAAAAAATCGGTTGGGAAGAGGAGCAGTGACATATTGCCAAATTATGCCCCGGCATTTCGTCTACATTCTTGAATCTAAAAACGGCAAATATTATGTCGGCTATACGACCGATTTGAAAAGAAGAATGGACCAGCACAAAAAGGGAAAAGGTTCCAAGTTTGTGCGGGGTTTTGGATTCAAAAAACTGCTTTATCACGAGTCTTATCAAACAAAATCGAAAGCCTTAAGAAGAGAGGCAGAATTAAAACGCTGGCCCCGCGCCGAAAAGAAGATTCTTGTTTTCAAAATTAAAAAACAGTTCTAACTTATTTTTTCATTTTTTCCGGAACAAACGGGATGACTAGCGTATTCGGAACGACATTTTCCGGGACGACTGCCGGCGCCGGTTTTCCTGCCGGGCCCAGGCTGCGAATAAAACGATAAAGCGAGCGAAGATCGTCTTCAGTCATGGCATTTAAAATCCACCACGGCATCGGCGGAAGCGTATGCAGCACATGAGCCAGATTAACCCATTGATCTTCGGTCATCTGCTGTAAATTGAGCCTCAAGTTGGTTGGATATGTGGTCCCCCAGGGGCCTTCAAACCCCACATCGCTTCCGGTAAGCCATATTTTTTCTTCTGCCTTGCCGCCGGCAGCGGCCCATCCGGGAGTGTGGCAGTCATGGCAACCGCTAATGACGCTTAAATACCGTCCTCTATCAATGGATACGGAAGATGCGGGTGGCGAAAAACGATGGCAGCTGATAAAAAAGGCAAGAACAAACAATGACAAAAAAAAGGTTTTTTTGAAAAATACGGCGTTCACAAGTTATTCTTACCTCTTGCCACTTTATTTTTGAAGGAGTAATTTTTGGATATGCCAAAAAATGTCGCCCAGAAATTGATTGCTTCGCATCTTATCGATGGAGAGATGGTTTCCGGCCGTGAGATTCGTATAAAAATCGACCAAACTCTGACTCAAGATGCCACCGGTACGCTTGTCATGCTGGAGCTGGAGGCCATGGGACTGGACCGCGTTAAAACGGAACTCTCCGCGCAATATGTCGATCACAATCTCATTCAGGAAGATTACAAAAATGCCGATGACCACCTTTTTTTGTTAAGCGCCTGCCGGCGTTTTGGTCTCTGGTATAGCCGCGCGGGCAACGGGGTCAGCCATCCGGTCCATCAGGAGCGTTTCGGCAAACCGGGAAAAACGCTTCTCGGTTCTGACAGCCATACTTGCGCGGCGGGCTCTATCGGCATGCTGGCGATTGGGGCTGGCGGCATGGAAGTGGCCTTGGCCATGGCCGGCGAGCCCTTTTCCTTTAAAATGCCAAAAATCTGGGGTGTCCGGTTGGCGGGGCGCTTGCCCGATTGGGTCTCGGCAAAAGATATTATTTTGGAAATGCTTCGCCGCCACACGGTGAAGGGAGGGGTGGGGCGCATCATCGAATATTTCGGCCCCGGTTTGGACTCTCTTTCCGCGATGGATCGCCATGTGATTGCCAATATGGGTGCCGAGTTGGGGGCGACGACCACTGTTTTCCCATCGGACAAGGCCGTCAAAACATTTTTGGCCTCGCAGGGAAGGGAAAAAGACTGGAAGGAAATTTTGGCCGATAAAAATGCTTCTTATGATGTTGAAGAAGAGATCGATTTATCAAAACTGGAACCGCTGATTGCGATGCCCTCTTCCCCCGACAAAGTGGTGCCCGTGAAAAAAGCGGCCGGCGAAAAAATAAGCCAAGCCTATATCGGCTCTTCTGCGAATCCCGGCTATCGCGATTTTGCCGTTGTGGCGCAAATTATGAAAGGGAAAATGGCCCATCCGGAAGTCTCTTTCGACGTGAACCCGACCTCCCGACAAATTTTGGAAAATCTCGCCCGCGACGGGCATTTTATCGCGCTGCTTCGCTCCGGCGCGCGCATCCATCAGGCCGGTTGCAACGGTTGTATCGGCATGGGGCAGGCGCCGGCCACCGATACCATCAGTTTGCGAACGGTCCCCCGCAATTTTCCGGGGCGTTCCGGCACGGTGGAGGATCATGTCTGCCTTGTGAGCCCCGAAACGGCTGCCGCCTCGGCCCTTAAAGGGGTGATTACCGATCCGCGGACGTTGAAAATGAAATACCCGAAAATCGCCGAACCGAAAAAATTTCATATTCAATCGGATATGGTGGTGGCTCCCTTGCCGCTGAAAGAGGCCAAAAAAGTGAAACTCGAAAAAGGGCCCAATATTTCGGAGATTCCCGATTTGGAGCCTTTCCCCGATGTTTTGCAAATTCCGGTTTTGTTGAAGTGCGGCGACAATATTTCCACCGATGAAATTCTTCCGGCCGGGGCGCGTGTTTTGCCGTTTCGCAGCAACATTGAAAAAATCAGCCAATTTTGCTTTGAACCGATCGACCCGACTTATTATGAAAGAGCGCAGGCCTGCCGAAAAACGGGGGGTCATTTAATCATCGGCGGAGAAAATTACGGACAGGGCTCCAGCCGTGAACATGCCGCCATTGCCCCGCGTTATCTTGGGCTACGGGCGGTGATTGCCAAGAGTTTCGCCCGCATTCATTGGCAGAATTTGTGCAACTTCGGCATTTTACCGCTTACCTTTATCGATGCGCATGACTACAATCATGTCGACCTGAACGACATGTTGAAGTTTGATCCTATTCAAGCCGTTCTTGGCAAACAAAATGAAATGATGATAAAAAATATCACGAAGAACAGGATCATCCCGGTAAGGCACGATTTATCCCCTCGTCAGGTGAAGGTGCTGTTGGACGGGGGCCTCATCAACTGGATGAAAGAAAGATTTCTTCGGGGCCACAAGCTCAAAAACTGAAAAGGTGCCGCTTTGTTATTTGAACCCCTCATGCTCGCGCGTCTGCAGATGGCCTTTACTCTCGGGTTTCATATTATTTTTGCCTGCTTTGGCGTGGGGCTTCCGCTCTTGATGCTTCTGGCCGAATACCGGTATCTGCGCACGAAAGACCCCGTTTGGAAAAATATTGCCAAGCGCTGGTCCAAAATTTTCGCGGTTTTATTTGCCGTGGGGGCGGTCTCCGGGACGGTCCTTTCATTTGAATTGGGGCTTTTGTGGCCCCAATTCATGGGGACGTTCGGCGGGGTGATAGGCCTTCCTTTTACCTTGGAGGGTTTTGCCTTTTTCATCGAGGGGATTTTTGTCGGCATCTATCTTTACGGCTGGAATCGTTTATCGCCAAAAGCCCACTGGCTTTCCAGTTTTCCGATTGCCATTTCTGGCGCGGCCTCCGCCTGGTTCGTCGTGACCGCAAACGCCTGGATGAACTCCCCCGCGGGGTTTCAAATGCTCCGTGGCGCGGTTGTCGATGTCGATCCGATTGCGGCCATGTTGAATGCCGCCACGCCGACCCAGACCCTGCACATGATTCTGGCGGCATACATGGTGGCCGCCTTTTGCATGGCCTCGGTTTATGCCGTGGCGTGGCTGAAGGGAAAGAGGGATGCCTATCACACAAAAGCGCTTGCTCTGTCTCTGTGGATGGCCATCGCGTTGACCCCCCTTCAGATTGTGGCGGGTGACTGGTCCGCAAAGGCGGTCGCGAAAAACCAACCTATCAAGCTGGCGGCCATGGAGGGACAATTTGACACCACGACGCATGCCCCGTTGCGCATCGGCGGCCTTCCCGATGCCGTGGAGGGTGTGACCCGCTACGCCATTGAAATTCCCGGAATGTTGTCGTGGCTTTTGTATGACGACGCCGCGGCGGTGGTCAAAGGGCTCAACGATTTTCCAAGGGAGAATTGGCCCCCGGTCGCCGTTGTGCATATCGCTTTTCAGGTGATGGTGGCCATGGGGTCTTTTCTTCTTTTGATCGGCCTTTGGCGGATTTTTGGCCCGAAAAACTCTCTCTTTTATTTTCTTTTGTCGCTGTCCGGCGTTGCGTCCGTGATTGCCTTGGAATCGGGCTGGATTGTCACTGAAGTCGGCCGTCAGCCCTGGATTGTCTATGGTTTTATGAAGACCGCCGATGCCGTGACCGATTCTCCCGGCATCATTTTTGTTTTCGCGGCAACTCTGCTGATTTACGGCATTTTGATTTTTGGATCCGTTTTTGTTTTGCGGCTTTTGGCGAAAAAACCGATACCGGAAGAGGACCATGCTTCCTGAACAGATACTTTTGGCCGTGCTTGTTACCGGCATTATTTTTTACACTCTTTTCGGCGGGGCCGATTTTGGCGTCGGCGTTTGGGAATTCAGCACCGCTTTTCAGTCCTCTGAAAAAGAAAGGGAGTACCTCTACCGGGCGATCGGACCGGTGTGGGAGGCCAATCACGTCTGGCTGATTTTCATTCTTGTCATTTTGTTCAGCGCTTTTCCGCCGGCCTTCGCGGCGATTTGCCGGTTTTTGTGGGTCCCCCTTTTACTGGCCTTGGTCGGCATTATTTTCCGCGGCGTCGGGTTTGCGTTTCGCTCTTATGCCTCCGGTCTGGTCCGCCAGCAGGTTTTTTGGAGCGTTATTTTTTCCATCGCCTCTACGGCGACCCCGTTTTTTTTGGGGGCCGCTTTCGGCGCCATGGCATCGGGCAAAGAAAAATGGATCTCCCCGTTTTCGATTTTTTCCGCCTTCTTTTTTGTGGGCGTTTGCGCCTACTTGTCCGCCGTCTATTTGGCCCGCGAAGCAAAAGGGGACAAGGATGCCGGTTTGGAAATGCTGTGGCGAAGAAGGGCCTTGACCATGGGGGTTTGGATGGGGGCGCTGGCAATGGCGGGGCTTGCGGTCGTCGCGACCGACGCTCCCGTTTTATGGGAGGGATTCAGAAAACATTCGTGGTTTTTCGTTATTTTTTCTGGCGCGGCCGGCCTTCTCTCCCTTGCGGCTCTTTGGCGCCGCAAATTTTTTCTGGCGACCCTTGCTTCCCAATCGGCGGTCGTCGGCGTGATTCTGGGGTGGATTATGGCGCAATACCCCGTTTTGGTTTGGCCCTCCATCACCGTCGACATGGCCAAATCGCCGGAGCCGGTCTTGTGGGCCATGATCTGGAGCCTTGTTTTCGGTTCGATTTTTTTGGTCCCCTCCCTTGCGTGGCTCTTTTATCTTTTCAAGGGTCGTCGGCCCCTTTGATTAATACCCCTTTGCGTGGCGTGTCTTGCGGTGCGATTTTAGCACCGTGCGCGCGGCAGCCTCCTTTGCCCGTTCTCCATACCGGCCTTTTTTTCGACTGGAGGCGAGGATATGTTCGTATTGCCGCTGTTCCTTCTCACTAACCCCTCTTAAATGATGTTTTCCGGGCATAAAATTCTCCTTCCGCGTTGCTCTGTTTTTGATTTATTTTTCTTCTTTTTCTTTTTCCGTATCCGTCTCCCCCTCAAAGGCATCCCCTCTCTTTCCTCCTTTTTGGGACTGTTCCGGCTTTTGAGACGGGTATTGATACGAGGTCGTCGGATTTTGCCCCGTCTTCCCCGGTTGCTGCTTGAACGGCTTTTGCTGCTGGCCGGGATTATGTGTCTCCGGCGTTTTTGGTGTTTGATGTTGCATACGTGCCTCCTTTTATTTTAGTGTATTCCAGTTAAGGCCGCGTCATATAATCATCCGTGGGAAACAGCCCGTGACCCGATATTAAAACTTTTCAAAAAAAATTTGAAATAAAAAAATACCGGGTGTTAAACTGAAGGCAAAGAAAAAAAAGAAAGGAGCGGTTTATGTATACCCTGCCCAAATTATCTTATGCGTATGACGCGCTTGAGCCGTATATTGATGCAAAAACGATGGAGATTCATTACACGAAGCACCATCAAACGTACGTGGATAAATTGAATGCAGCGCTTAAGGGGCATGC
>JAUYJH010000010.1 GCA_030688705.1 Deltaproteobacteria bacterium | reverse complement strand
AGATTGCTTCGTCGTTTCACTCCTCGCAATGACACCTCAATGACACCGCTTCCAAATAAAATAAAGCCCCTCTAGTGTTAAAAACCGTTCCACCTTTTCGATTGTTTTTGATTCCTTCGCAATCAGCGACGCCAAACCACCCGTTGCAATCACCTTCATCGACACTTTCTCTTCTTTGATGCTTAAGCGGACCAGATGATCGACCAAACCGACATAACCGTAATAAATGCCGCTTTGAATGCATTCAACCGTGTTGCGCCCCACCACCCGCTTTGGCTTGTCAATTTCCACGCGCGGCAACTTGGCGGCGGCATTCGTTAACGCAAGATTGGCAATACCTATGCCGGGGGCAATCGGGCCGCCGCCGTATTCCCCTTTTTCCGTTATAATATCGAAAGTCGTGGCGGTTCCAAAATCGACGACGATTGTCGCCTGTTTATATTTTTCCCATGCCGCAACGGCATTGCACAAACGGTCGGCACCAACCTCTTCCGGCCGATCGACACGGCATTTTATTTTCGCCGTCTCCGGCGTCACCCAAAGAGGTTCTTTTTTAAAATACCGCTGACAGGTGGTGAGTAAAATGTGCTGAAGCGACGGAACAACATTGGAAATGGCAACGGCTTTTACATGCTGAAAACGGACATCGGTCAGATCAAACAACGATTTGAATAAAATCCCCAATTCATCGGATGTGCGCGCATGACGGGTTTCCACGCGCCAATTGTGTTGGAGCGCGCCGCCTTTATCAAAAAGCCCCAGCGTGATATTGGTGTTGCCGACATCGATGGCTAATAACATAAGGAGCCTCTGAAAACACCGGTTGTCATCCTTCCCCTTCGACAAACTCAGGGTCAGGATGACAACCTGGGTTTTCAGAGGGTCCATAATTTATTCCACCGGCAGGCCTTCATCCTTCCAGCCTTTTACCGGTTCGCCGGTTTCGGGATCGGGGCCGCCGCCGAAGCTCCCCTTGCAATTCACCACATGGGCGAAACCTTCGGAGATAAGAATTTCACAAGCCTTAGCCGAACGGCCCCCAGAGTGACAGCCAACAACCAGTTTCGCATTTTTATCGAACTGCTCTTTCACTTTTGCCAAAAAATTGGGGTTCAATTCGCGGCCCGCCGGCCCCGCGATAAAAACAGGGATATTGACCGCCCCCTTCGGATGCCCTTTTTTGAATTCTTCGGTCGTGCGGACATCCAGATAGACATGCCCTTCCTTCGTTTTTTGAAACGCTTCTTTGGGTGTCAGATGTTTCATGGTTTTTCTCCCTCTTAGTCGGGTTTCGTGCACCAGAAGCATCAAAATGGCAATACAAAAGGGGAGCAAGAAATAGATAGCCCGATAAGCCAGCAAGGCTCCAAATAAAGTCGAGGCGGCAATCATCGGAGACAAAAAAAGCATCACCACCGATTCCAAAACCCCCAAACCCGCAGGCACCTGGCTAGCTAAAGAGGCCAACTGGGCCAAAAGCAAAACACTTAATATCGTGAGGTACGAGACGCCGCTATCGGCCGGCAAGAGAACATAAAAAACGGTGGCCGCCAAAGCCCAGTCGAGAGCCGAGAGCAAGATTTGGCCGATCAAAATGGAACGCTGCGGGGGAGAAAAAGCCCATTTGCGGATTTTGAAGGTCTTCCGTTTTAAAAGCCCCCAAAAAAGATAAAGGCCGATCAACAATAAAAAACCCGCGCCCAAAATCTGGATCGAATCGAGCGGCAGATGCCAAGTAGGGGGGAGCGGAGGGGGCGATACCAGAAAAATCACCCCGCCCAAAGAAAAAAACCCGAGCCAAAAAGTGAAAGTGCAGAAAGCGATCACCTTGGCGATGTCGGTTTTAGGCAAATGCCAACTGGAATAGAGCCGATATCGCGCAGAGCCGCCGGATATCAGCGCATAACCCATGTTGAGGCTGAAGGCATATCCTATGAAAGAGGCGTACGCGATTTTGAAATAGCTCAAAGAATTGCGAATATATTTAAAAGCCAGCGTATCGTAGCCGGTCAAAACGAGATAATTCAGGAAAGTCAAACCGAGCGCCAAAAGAAGTTTTTGCCCCGGAATGCTTTTGAGTTCGGCTGCAATATCGGTCAGATGATAACTTTTAAGGGTTTTATACAATACCCAAAGGGCGCTCAAAAAAAGAAGAAACCCCACCACCCCTCCCAAAATTTTTGCCGTTTTCCCCCTCATAAGGCGAAGATATTTAGACTATTTAGGGCCATTTGCCATCTCTATTTTTTATTGACTTCCGGGCGGTATCCATGGTTTAAGGCCGCCACTATGTCACTGGCGAGCCATTTTACCTGGGGCGATTTTTTAAAAAAGAACCCTGAATTTAAATCCAAGAAGATCAAGAGGACCAGCCCTGAAGGCCAAAAAGCGTTCAAAGCCGCCTTCAAAGAGTTCGCCAAGGATTTTTTGAAAAAACGCGAGTCGCAGATCAAAAAAGACAAAGAAAGAGCTGTTAAATCCAAAGAAGCCCTTGTCACCCGCCTGAAGGCCATTGACGGCAGAAAATGGCACCTGAAAGCCAAAGATCTCAACAAACGGATCGGCCGTTTTGATGCCCATCTTAGCCGTTTGGAACAGCTTCAGAAGAAGACGACCCAGTTGGCAAAGACGGTGTAGCCTCCCTGAAAAGACGCGATCTTCTTTTTACATTCTCCAGCACATCGGAAGGTATGCTAAACATCCCACTGGCGACCAGCGGATCCAACGCGGCCATCACCCTTTTTCCGCTGGCGCTCAAAACGCGGAATCCCCCTTTCCTATCAAGACGCAGGGTCTCAATTTTAATCCGACGCGCGTCCATCCGCCTCGCATCTTCCAATGAAACCGCATCCAAGGCACCCAACTTGTCCGGTTTCAACCAGATGCAAACCAGCACAAAATGTTTTCTGCCTCCCGACAACATATCCACCTCAAAACGTTTGATTGTTGCCAAATCCTTAACCCTTTTGAACCGATGATTTTTGCGCTCGCGCCTCTCACCGATTATTTTCACTTTTTTCAGAAGAGCTTCGGCGACTTCAATTTTTCCCGACTCCCTTAACAGCTCCAAGGCGTGGGGGGCGCCGGTACCGCATGCCTGCGTTGCAATATGGCTCTGTTCCCCGTTCGCCGTGACAACAGATTGAATTGAAATCTGAAAATAGTGATGAAAATTGGGTTGGACATGTCTGCTGCCACAACTGCGAAAACCGGTTAAACGATCCCCTTGTATTTTTCCAACAAGCCAAAAAAACTCCCGGCCTTCGCTTAAAATATCCAACTCGTTTTGTGTTAAGGTCCCCAGGTCTGCCGTCCGATGAAATCGGCCTCTTCTTGAAATGGTCCGGGAAACAGACGGGGAAGCCGATGTAAGACCCGTCAATGAATAATGGTCAGGGGGAGATGGAATGGCGGCTTTGAAGAGGACTCTCATTCGAGACCACCGGAGCCTGTCAAAACGGCTGTCGGCCATAACATGGCCCACTTCCCGCGGCGACAGCAGCGCCCCCATCTTTCCAGTCAATATCCGCAATTGTTTTGTCTCGGCCGGTTTCTCGAATGCTTCTTCAAAAGCCCGTTTTAAAAAGGGCAAAAACGCTCCCACGGCTCTTCGCAACCAAACAGGGGCTGTCCGACTGGATATTTTATACATTCCGGCAATGGCTTCGGTCTTGTTTGGACTGTTTAAAATGAGAATTTCCTTATCCGTTTGGTTCACGGCGGAATCTGTCAAAAAATTTTTTAAAGCCGCAAAAAAAATGGCGCGGATTCTTTCCAAAAAGAGAGCCTCCGTCTCAAGAGTATCGGCAACAACATTCCATGCCGGCACATGATCTTGCGTTTCTGCATCCCGGATAAATAAATGCCGCTTAGAGCGTTCTGCGGCCAAAGCTTCTCCAATACTCCCCGTCACCTCCCAGTTTGCGGCATTCGAATAGGCCGCTCTTTTGGCGTTTAGACATTGTCTGATCATGGGATATTCCGGAGCCATCCACTCGTCCAAAAAGGAAAAAAAGTACCGCATGGCGTAATGTATCAGGGAACTGCGGTCCGGCTTCCACCGTTCAACGATAAAAATCACAAACCCAGCCGGAATGCGCTGTTTCATGTCTTCGATATCCAAAAAAACGCCCTTTGCAAACCATCTTTCAATAAACTGTTTTTGAATTTTTTTCAAAAAAGGTCCGGCCTGTTTCACCAACCGTTCCACCGGGATGGATGGAGGTAAAATGCCCAACCTTAAAATTTCCTTTTCCTTCGGATTTAAATCAAACAATTTCAATGCCAATACATGCAATACATCTGTTTCCATGGCAATTGGCCGTGGATCGGAAAAAAGACCTATTCCGGTTTGCAGAGGAGTCTGGGGCGCCATAACGGCATTTCCCTCCAGAAAAACGTCGTGAAGGCTTGGCACGGATCTCTCCATGGCGGGGAGAGAAGCCGGCGCCGATGAAAAGGCCAAAGCTGTATTAATAGGTGCCACCATAGATTGTGTTATGGAAGGCTTCGGCGGGTTTCAAAAAGAGTTGCGTGGATTAATTTCTCAACGGTTTCCCGGTCATCAGCATCGCTTGCATGCGGGCTTGTGTCTTTTCTTCGCCGCAGAGTTTCAGGAAGGCTTCCCGTTCCAGATCGAGAAGGTGTTGTTCGTCGGTGGTATGAACACCCGGTTTGTCGCCGTCGCACAAAACATGGGCGATGGTTTTGGCCAGAAACATATCGTATTCGCTGATATCCCCTTTATACAAATATCCGTGAACGGCGTTGGCAATGGCCATCTCGCCCCCTTTTCCGGGGAGCTGGATTTTTGTGGCCTCTTGAGGCGGTTCATAATTTTTAGCCAACTCTAAAACTTTTTTCTTTGCAAAGGGGATCAGATTATCGCGGTCCAAAACAATGGAATCATTTTTTCTTAAAAATCCGAATTTTTTGGCCTCTTTGGCGGAAGTGGCCACTTTAGCCATCGCAATCAGTTCAAAAGCTTTTTGCACTTTGGGAAAAGGGCCCCCGTCATCGGGTGAAAACCAGATTTTATTTTTTGGATCGTGGGCCGCAACCATTCTTTCTTCCCATCGAAGCAACATATTTTTGCAACCACCCCCCGCCGGCAACAGACCGACGCCGACCTCCACCAGCCCCATATAGGTCTCCGCCGAAGCGGCAATATGGGCCGCTGCAAGAGAGGTTTCACAACCTCCGCCGAGCGCCAAATTAAATGGGGCCGCCACAACCGGTTTTTTGCTGAAACGGATTTTTTGCATGATTCTTTGAAATTCACGGACAATGAAATCGAGTTGTTTCCAGTCACCCTGTTGGGCGGTGAGCAAAATTAAAAAAAGATTGGCGCCGACCGAAAAATTTTCTCCCTCGTTGGCGATCACAAGTCCTTGGCCCTCTTTGTTCGCCCGATCAACTCCCTTGTCTATTGTTGTCAGCACATCGCCGTCGATGGCGTTCATCTTGGAATGAAATTCAGCGCAAAAAACACCGTCGCCCAGATCGATGATCGCTCCCCCGGCATTCTTTTCAACCACCCCGCCCGATTCTTTGCGCGATTTCAAAAAGGTAAGATTCGGCTTGGGATAAAATTTCCCCTTTTTTTTGAGAACATCTTGAACCAACTTTGGAATTTGGCGCCCCTCTTTTTCCAAACGCCCAACCACATTTGCAACACCGAGAGCATCCCACATTTCGAAAGGACCTAATTCCCAATTGAACCCCCAGCGCATGGCATCGTCGACCGCCTCAATGGAGTCGGCGATTTCGGGGATCCGGTTGGCGGCATAAACAAGCATGTTCGACATCAGGGCCCAAGCAATTTTTCCCGCTTCGTCATCAGCAAAAACAACAGTGCGTAGTTTTTCAGCTGGATCGGTCATTTCTCTGACTTTGCCCAGAGAATCGGCGCGGAATTTTTGTTGCGGACCATATTCCAACGTTTCTAAGTTAATGGAGAGAATCTCTTTCCCCCCATCTTTTTTCTCCACTTTATAAAAACCGGCTTTTGTTTTTCCCCCCAGCAACTTTTTCTCAATCATCTTGTCGAGAAAAGCCGGATTTTTAAAAGTATCGCGACATTCATCTTGAGGACAGCCGTCGTAGCAAGTTTTCGCAACAAGGCTTAAGGTGTCGAGCCCCACAATATCGCAAGTTCTGAAAGCGGCACTCTTGGGGTGAAGCGTTGCCGGCCCCATCACCTTGTCGATCACCTCCACCGGCCATTTGTTTTCCGCCGCTTTGTGGAGACAATCATAGACATGAAAAACACCGATCCGATTGGCGATAAAATTCGGCGTGTCTTTGGCCTTAACCACACCCTTCCCCAATTTTTCGCGAATAAATTCCGCCAATTCCGGCGCCTCTCCAACCATTTCCACTAATTTCAAATAGCGCGGCGGATTGAAAAAATGAGTCACGCAAAATTTGTCGCGAAATTTCAGTTCATGAAACGGCAGACCCGAAGTGTTGGACGAAACCCACGCCTCTTTTTTGAGATAGGGTGTGATTTTCTTGTAGAGCTCTTTTTTAAGATCAAGTCTTTCGGGGATCGCTTCGATAATCCAATCGCATTCTTTCAATTTTTCTAAATTTGGGTCGAGCAAGCCGGGTGTAATGAGTTTAATGTCCTCGGCATCATACAAATGCGCCGGCGATGCTTTTAAAATTTTACTTAAATCGGGTGGAATCACATCCAACAAATAAGAAGGAATCCCGCAATTGGCCAAGTGGGCCGCAATCCCGGAACCCATAATCCCCGAACCGATCACCGCCGCTTTTTTGATCTCCATTACAGACGCTCCACAATCGTGGCGACGCCTTGGCCGCCGCCGACGCACAATGTTTCAAGGCCCGTCGATTTATTGTAAATCTCCAATGCATTCAAAAGCGTCGCCATAATGCGGGCACCGGAACAACCGAGCGGATGGCCCAATGCAATCGCGCCGCCGTGAACATTAAGTTTATTCATGTCCCATTTCAATTCTTTGGAGACGGCCAAGACCTGCACCGCGAAAGCCTCATTAAGTTCTAAAAGATCGATATCGGACAGTTTCATGCCGGCCCTCTGCAATGCCTTTGTCACCGCCGAAACAGGCCCAATCCCCATGAAAGCAGGATCGACTCCGGCAACTGCATGGCTTCTGATTTTGGCGATCGGTCTGATCCCCAATTGTTTGGCTTTTGCAGCCGACATAATGATTACACAAGCCGCGCCATCGGTAAGCGGAGAGGAATTTCCGGCGGTCACTGTTCCGTCTTTTTTGAAAGCCGGTTTGAGCGACGCCAGTTTTTCATAGGTTGAATCTTCGCGCGGGCCTTCGTCGATTGCCGTCACTTTCAAAGAACCGTCAGCCTGCACCGCATGGCACGGGATGATTTCATTTTTCAATTTTCCCTCTTTTTGGGCACGAATTGCTTTTTGATGGGAACCGAGCGCAAACTTATCCTGCTCTTCACGGCTGATGTTATATTTGGAAGCCAAATTTTCCGCCGATTCCCCCATGGAGATGTAGGCAGCGGGCCGCCCTTCTTCAAAAAGTTTTGGATTGAGACTAGGGTTAAACCCTCCCATCGGCACATGGCTCATTGATTCAATGCCGCCGGTGACGCAAATATCAAGATCGCCGTGAATCACGGCGTCGGCCGCCATATTGATCGTGGTCAAAGACGAAGCACAAAAACGGTTGACCGTTGCCGCGCCGGCCGACAACGTAATCCCGGCCAAAAAACTGATATTGCGGGCGACATTCAAACCCTGCTCCCCTTCAGGCATCGCACAGCCGATCAAAACATCTTCAACCATTTCGGGTTTGATCTGCGGCACCCTGGCCAAAGCGGCTTTGATTACTTCGGCCCCGAGATCATCAATACGGGTATGAATAAATTGACCCTTATTGGCCCGCCCCATCGGGGAGCGAACCGCCGCAACAATCACTGCTTCATTGTCCATAAAAACCTCCTAAAAAGTTGGCATTTTGTGTCACGCAAAGAAGGGGAAGTCAATCATTCAGGGCAATTGTAACAACCAGCGATCGGCGCTGATAACAGGAATGGGTCCCATTCTTTTTTCCACCCCCTTTGTACTCACCAACTGTACGGCAGGAACCACAAGACGGTTTGAAAAATAGTGGAGCGATTCTGAAACTTGGGTTTCCGAGAGTTTCGCTTCAACCAATAGCCACGGTTTCCCCTCTTTTGTAATGCAAAAATCAGTTTCTCGCCGGCTGCGGTCGCGCAAAAACCAAAGTTCAAAATCGCCCATTCCCAAATCACGCCACATCTGCACCGCTTTCCATAAATGACTGGCGACAAAATTTTCAAAACGGGCCCCTTCATCTTTTACCTGTGACCAATCCCAAAAATAGAGTTTTCTCTCTTTATGTACCGAACGATTCAGTTTTTTCTCAAAGGGTTTCAGAGTAAAAACAATGAAGAGTTTTTCAAGCGTCTCCAGCCACCCGCGAACGGTATTATAAGCCACCTGCAAATCTTCTTTTAAACTGTTGATGCTCAAAACAGAACCGACTCTTTGCGGCAGCAGGATCAAAAGATGTTCAATCAGACTTAAGAGCTGAATATTGGTCAGATCGCGGACATCTTCACGAACCAGCAACTCACGCCGCTGCAAAGACCAGCGATTGTGTGTCTCCTCATTGGCGGCATAAAACGGTTCCGGAAAACCGCCCCATCGCACCAGATTTTCAAACAATTCCCTATTCTCTGAAAACCCCTCGGCGTTCAAAACAAGATCGGGTTTCGATATCTGTTGCGGAGTATGAACCTCCCCCATGGTCAAAGGATGGAGATGATGAAGAAAATAACGCCCAAAAAGAGAGTCACCCCCTTTGCGATAAATATCGAGACGAGCGCTTCCGGTGATCAATACTTGAAGATCGGAATGAAATTTGTCGTAAATTCCTTTGACGAAATTTTTCCAGCGGTCGTATTTGTGGAGCTCATCCAGCACAACCCGTTTGTCATGGACAAAACCTTTGGCAAGAATCTGCTGGCGGTCTTCCGCCAAATCCCAGTTGTAATATTTCCCCCCCAGTTTGGCCAAAACCTGTTTGGCCAAGGTGGTCTTTCCCACCTGCCTTGGGCCGGATAAAAGGACAAATTTCTTCTGCAAATCCGCTTCAATGGGGGCTAAAAGGCTGCGCATAGCCATTTATATACCACTGAAATTATGACATGTCAATTTTTCAGTGGTATATAACAGAAATGACAAATTAGATGGGCCAGAAAAACCTCCAGAAACTTTTTTTGGTTTCAAACCGTTTCATTTTTTTTAAAATTTTTAAAGGGAACCCTTTTGGGTCTCTTCTTAAAAACCGTTCGAGGGCATGCAAGGCCTCTTTGCTAACGAGAAAATCACGGCTCTTTATCTGCTTGAAGAGCGGCGGAACCAAATCGGCATCTTTAAAAAATCCGAGGGCCGCGATGGCGCCGGCCTTCAAAAAAACCGGCTCTTTTTTGCCAAACGCCAATTCTCTCAAATAAGGCAACGCCTCGGTCGCCTCCAGAAGCCCCAACGCGCGGATCGCCTTTTCGCGGACACCGATTGTTTTGGCCTCTTTCGATTTTTTGAGCAAAACCGGAACCGCTTTTGGATCTTTGAATTTCCATAAGGCCCAGGCGGCCTCTTCAGCAATTTTGGGGGTGGTCTCTAATTCCAAAAGCTCCATCAATAAAGGAAGGGCTTCAGGAAAATAATCGCGGTCATAAACATAAAGACTGGCGGCCTTCACCGCCTCTTCTTTTTGCTCAACGCTACCGCGTTTGAGCAGATGAATAATTTGTGCCGCCTCGCTCATTTTAAATGCCACTCGGTTGTTCCATCCGGCCGGTCTTTAATTTCGACCCCCATTTTCAAAAGCTCTGCACGGATTTCATCCCCCAGTTTGAAATTTTTGGCGGTTCTGGCCTGACGCCGGGCCTCAATTTTCTGTTCAATGAACGCGGTATCCACGCTGTGCACTTTGGCATGGGCTGTTTTTAGCCGGTCAAAATAATTTTTGGGATTCGAATCAAAAACGCCCAAAACATCCTGA
>JAUYJH010000008.1 GCA_030688705.1 Deltaproteobacteria bacterium | reverse complement strand
TTCAGGGCTCGCTTTCATTCGGACCACATACAAGGCCAGATTGTACCATTTATGCCCCACTTTAAACAATTCACCGTTTTTTTCAACAATGCGCACCCAGTCTGATGGAATGTTATCCTTGCCATATAGCGCCCCCGCGATATTACCCGTGATGGCGCCAAATGTATCCGAATCTCCGTCGGTGTTGACAGCTCGCAACACCGCTTCCGAAAAACCGGAAGTGCTCAACACACAATATAGAGCCCCTGCAATGGCCTCTTCCGCCACCCAGCCCTCTCCCAAAATTGAAAAAGCCTCTTTCGGGTGAATCGCGGCGAGATCTTTTACTTTTTTCAATTTACTCGCGAGCGCCGCGGAATGAGGATGCAAATTCAGTAAAACTCTGTCGATTACGGATTGTTTGAAATAATCAGCGTCTTGGCTTTGCAGGGCAAAGGCAATGATTCTTGCGGTAACGACAGCCGCGGCAACAGCAGTGGGGTTACGGTGTGTTCCCAAAGAAGAGACCGCCGTTATTTCATCCAAAAGGGCCGGTTGATTGGCATAGACAAGTCCAAAAGGGGCCACGCGCATTACGGCTCCGGAACCTTTTGCCCTTAAACTGCCGGCTTCAAACCAGGAAACGCCTTCCAATAAATTTTCACAACCATCCAGACAGGCATTACCCGGTGCACGATTATTTTCCGGAGATTCATACCATTGAACGGCTCTCCGTCTTAACGCCCCGACAAGATTTTTTTGAAGACCCGCGCGGGTATCCAACAGGGCCTTGGCATAAGCCAACGTCCACTGGGTATCATCGCTGATGAGTCCATCAGGATGACTGCCAAAAGAATAAAAAGAGGTGATTCCCTCTTCTCCAAATTGATCCCCGATTTCATCCAAACTTAGAAATTCCACGGGGTAACCCAGTGCATCCCCAATGGCGCCGCCAAGGATACACCCTTGAAATCCGGAAAGAATATGTGAAGCAATAACCAAGAAACATCTCCTCCAGTTTGGTTTTCGTCAATTTACCAAAAAGGTTGCTCGGCGCCAACGGAGGCGAGAGGGGGAGACTACAGCCCCGCGAGGCGGGGTGGAGGGGGCGACACTCTAAAATATGTGGACTTTTGGCGGTCTCTCGTGTCATGAGGGCGGATGATGAAACGCGAGGGGTCTCTTCTCAAAGAATCGATAAATAAAAGGATTTTGGTCTTGGACGGGGCAATGGGGACCGCCATTCAGGGCAAAAATTTGAGTCCCAAGGATTTTGGCGGGGCCGAGCTGGAAGGGTGCAATGAGAACCTTGTTTTGACCCGCCCCGATATCATTCAAGAAATCCATGAAAGTTATCTGAAAGCCGGTTGCGATATTGTAGAGACCAACACTTTTGGGGCCACCCCGTTGGTATTGGATGAGTATGGGCTGGGGCCTAAGGCTTATGAAATAAATGTGGCGGCGGCGCGATTGGCGCGTAAAGCCTGTGAAAAATTTGCAACGCCGGATCAACCTAGGTTTGTCGCCGGTTCCATAGGCCCAACCACAAAAGCCATCTCGGTCACCGGCGGTGTCACCTTTGAAGAGTTAATCCGAAATTTTTATGAACAGGCCCGTGGATTATTCGATGGCGGTGTCGATTATTTTTTGATCGAGACGTGTCAAGATACTCGGAATATCAAAGCGGCCCTTTTGGCGCTGGATACGTTTTCACTTCCCATTGCCATCTCTGGCACTATCGAGCCGATGGGGACGATGCTCGCGGGACAACCGGTCGAGGCCCTTCTCACTTCGGTCATGCACCACGATCTGCTCTACATCGGGCTTAACTGCGCCACCGGCCCCGAGTTTATGACCGATCACATCCGCTCTCTCTCGAAAATTTCTCCCTTTCCGGTTGCCTGTGTTCCCAATGCCGGGCTCCCCGATGAAGATGGGCATTATTTGGAAACGCCGCAGATGGTGGGGCAGGTGGTCGAGCGCTTTTTGCAAAATGGCTGGGTCAATCTTTTGGGAGGCTGTTGCGGCACTACACCGGAGCATATCGGTGTCTTAAGCGAACTGGCGAAAAAATACCCGCCGCGCAAAGTGGTGACCGAAAAACGCTCGGTGCTTTCTGGCGTTGAATATCTGGAAATTACCGAAGAGATGCGCCCCGTCATTGTCGGTGAAAGAACCAATGTGATCGGCAGTAAAAAATTCAAAGAGCTGATTTGCGCGGAAGGTTTTGACGAAGCCTCCGAGATTGCCCGCGCGCAGGTCAAGAAGGGGGCGCAAATTATCGACGTCTGCCTTGCCAACCCGGACCGTGAAGAGCTGGCCGATATGGAGCGGTTTTTGGAAAAGGTGATTCATAAAATCAAAGTGCCCCTGATGATCGATTCGACCGACGCCAAAGTGATCGAGCGAGCCCTCACTTATTGTCAGGGAAAGGCGATCATCAACTCGATCAATCTGGAAGATGGCGAAGAACGTTTCGAAGATGTTGTCCCCTTCGCCAAAAAATTCGGCGCGGCACTGGTGGTCGGCTGTATTGATGACGATCCCAAACAGGGGATGGCGGTCACCCGCCAGCGCAAGTTGGAAGTGGCCGAGCGGTCTTATGATCTTTTGGTGAAGAAGTATGGTGTGGCCGAAGAAGATATTTATTGGGATGCCTTGGTTTTTCCCTGCGCCACCGGCGACCAGCAATATGTCGGCTCTGCGGTGGAGACGATAGAGGGGATTCGTCTCATCAAACAAAAATACCCGCGGACCAAAACGGTTTTGGGCGTTTCCAATGTCAGCTTTGGTCTGCCGACCGCCGGCCGCGAAGTTTTGAATTCTGTTTTTTTGCATCACTGTGTCGAGGCCGGTCTCGATCTGGCGATTGTGAATTCTGAAAAGCTGGAGCGTTTCTCCAGCATCCCGCCCGAAGAGGTGAAACTCTCTGACGATCTTTTGTGGAACCGGGGCGCTGATCCGATTGCCACTTTTGCCGCCCACTTTCGCGAACAAAAATCGCGCCACGTTGTTGATAAATCGAAAATCCCGCTCGAAGAGAGATTGGCGGGCTACATTATAGAAGGCTCCAAAGATGGCTTGGCCAATGATTTGAAAGAGGCCCTCAAAAAATATGCGCCGCTCGAAATCATTAATGGTCCTTTGATGAAAGGGATGGACGAGGTGGGGCGCCTCTTTAATGATAAGCAGTTGATTGTGGCGGAGGTTTTGCAATCGGCCGAATCGATGAAAGCGGCGGTGGCTTTTTTGGAGCCGCACATGGAGAAAAACGACTCGGCCTCTCGCGGAAAAATTCTGCTGGCGACCGTTAAAGGGGATGTGCACGATATTGGCAAAAATTTGGTCGACATTATTTTATCGAACAACGGTTTTGAGGTGATCAATTTGGGGATCAAGGTGCCGCCGGAGCAATTGATCGCGGCGATTAAGGAACATCGCCCCGATATCGTGGGGCTCTCGGGGTTATTGGTAAAGTCGGCCCAGCAGATGGTGGTGACGGCGGAAGATTTTTCTAAAGCCGGAACGACGCCTCCGATGCTGGTCGGCGGTGCGGCCCTCTCTTCCAACTTTGTCGATCGAAAAATCTCCGTGGCCTATGAGGGGACGGTGCTTTACGCCTCCGACGCGATGAATGGTCTTAGTTTGGCCAAGACGATTGTTGACGAGGAAAAATTTACGCAGCTCAAGAAAAATCTCGAACAGAAAAGACAGAAAACAGATAACAGAGAACAGAAAACAGACAACAGAGAACAGAAGCATGTTTCCATTGTTGAAAATCCACCACAGCCCCCCGACTTCAATCGCCACATTGTGCGCAACACCGCGATCGAACAAATTTGGGCTTACATCAACCCGCTGATGCTTTACGGCAGGCACCTGGGATTAAAAGGCGACGTGATTCGAAAATGGCAAGCGGGCAAAGAGATCGACCCCAAATCAAAAGAAATTTTCGAGGCGGTGGAAACCATAAAAGAAAAATACAAACAAAACCTAAAACCAAAAGCAATCTACCAATTTTTCAAAGCAGAGAGCGAAGGAAACAGTTTGCGTCTTACTCCCTCTCCCCTTGCGGGAGAGGGCGGGGGAGAGGGGAAAAATTTCGTTTTCCCCCGCAAAAATCTCTGTCTCGCCGATTTTGCAAATCCAAAAGGCACCCCCCCCGACAACGTGGCGTTATTCTGCACAACCGTCGGTGAAGGAATCCGCGAAATAGCCGACGACCTGAAAAACAAAGGAGCCTATCTCGACTCGATCGCTCTTCAAATGTTGGCGCTCGAATCGGCAGAAGCCTATGCCGAATGGCTCCACACCCAAATCCGAAGAATGTGGGGTTTCCCCGATACCCCCGAAACCACGATGATGGATCGCTTTCAAGCCAAGTATCGCGGCAAGCGCTATTCGTTTGGTTATCCAGCGTGCCCCAATCTGGAAGATCAAAAATTGTTATTTGAATTGTTGAAGCCCGAAGAGATCGGCCTCCAACTAACCGAAGGCTTCATGATGGAACCCGAGGCCAGCGTTTCGGCCATCGTCTTTCACCATCCGCAAGCCATTTATTTTAGCGTGTTAACATAACGAATCTTCTGTGACAACGTGCTCCGTTAAAATGGCCTACAGGATATGAGTTTGAAAATTCAGCGCCCAGTCGGGCTATTCAGCGGAAAAAATGATTTGGTTTTATTGCACTTAGTGTCTTCCTGCCGTCAGCCCGAAGTGCAAAAACCAATATCATTTTTTCCGCTTCATACGCCCTCC
>JAUYJH010000007.1 GCA_030688705.1 Deltaproteobacteria bacterium | reverse complement strand
ATTATGGAGTTGGTGCGTGCCAAGACCGGGACCCCCTATGAAAAAGCGCTCACGGCACCGATCGGCTTGAACAGGCAAATATACCTTGATTTGCTTAAAGAACGGCTTTTATCTCATATCCCCATCACCAATAACGAGGGACAAATTGTCGGTTTGGTTACTTCGGACGAATTCATTGTCGATTCAGTTTTGGATTTGCACGCGGTAGTCATGGCTGGCGGCCTCGGAACGCGGCTCATGCCTCTGACAGAACATACCCCCAAGCCGATGTTGCGGGTCGGAGAAAAACCCCTATTGGAAATCATCGTCGACCAGTTGCGCCAGGCTGGCATCCAGAAGGTCAATGTGACGACCCATCACCATTCCGAAAAAATTAAGGAACACTTTGGCAATGGGTATAATTTTGGCGTCGATATTTCTTATGTTTCCGAAGAGAGGCCTCTCGGTACGGCCGGGGCTTTGAGCCTTTTGGAACAATCCGGACAGACCATGCTCATTATCAATGGGGATATTCTAACCGATGTCGATTTCAGGGCCATGCACAATTTTCACAAGGAGCATGATGCCGATTTGACGGTGGCCGTCCGTTCTTATGAGATGGAAGTTCCCTACGGTGTGATCGAATCGAACGGCGTGGTAGTGCGGGAGGTGCGCGAAAAACCGCGAATCAGTTGGATGGTCAATGCCGGCATCTATCTTTTGGAGCCGCATGTGCAGCGGCTTGTTCCTACGGGACAGTCTTTCAACATGACCGACTTGATTCAGCAGCTTTTGGAAGAAAACTTGAACGTCATCAGTTTTCCCATTCATGAATATTGGCTCGATATCGGAGCCCACGCCGAGTATAAGAAGGCCCAAGAGGAATTCCAAAAACGGAAATTGTGATTATGTCTTCCCCTTTTCCAAAAAATATTCCCTTGTGTGAACCTTTTCTTTCCGGAAAAGAATGGCTCTATGTGAAAGAGTGTATGGATTCCGGCTGGATATCAAATTCAGGCCCTTTCATCGGCCGTTTTGAAAAGGCGGTCGCCGATTATACAAACACTCCCTTTTCAGTGGGAGTTGCGAACGGCACTTCCGGTTTGCATCTCTCTTTATTGGCGTGTGGCGTAAAACCCGGTGACATGGTCTTGGTGCCCGCGCTTACTTTTATCTCTCCAGTAAATACCATCCGCTATAGTCAGGCGTTTCCCGTTTTTATGGATATCGATCCGGCCACTTTGCAGATCGATGTCGAAAAAGTGGCCCGGTTTTTGGTGGAAGAGTGTCGTTTAAGCAATGACATCTGTGTCCATAAAAAATCGGGAAAACAGGTAAGTGCTATTCTCGCGGTACATCTTTTGGGGTTCTCCTGTGCGGTGGATGCCTTGGCGGCTTTGGCCAAAACCTATCGCCTAGCTTTGATTGAAGATGCCGCGGAAGGTCTTGGTGTCCGCTATAAAGGCCGCCATGTGGGTACGTTCGGTGATGTAGGAGTTTTGAGTTTCAACGGCAACAAGATTGTAACGGCAGGCGGGGCCGGAATGCTGTTGACGGCAGATGCCGCCCATGCAGACAAGATTCGTTATTGGTCGACACAGGCCAAAGATAATCCCGACAATTTCTACCATAGTGAGGTCGGTTTTAATTATCGCATCAGCCATCTTCATGCCGCTGTCGGTTTGGCCCAGATGGAGAGGGTCAATGATCACATCGCAAAAAAGAGAAAAATTGCCGCCTATTATGATGCCGCTTTAAAAGGTGTTCCGGATTTAAGAAAAATTGAGCCCATCGTCGGCTGTGAGGCCACTTTTTGGCTTTATACGGTTCTCCTGAATGGGAATGGGGCTTCCCTGAAGAGGGATAAAATTTTGAAAAAAATGTCAGAGGAATCCATTATGGCCAGGCCCTTGTTCCATCCGATTCATCAGCTCCCACCCTATCGGAATGAAACAGTCTATCAAATGGAACATACGGTTGATGTTTATGAAAGAGGGATATGTCTCCCTTCCAGCGTCGGCCTTGAGGAATCGGACCTACAAAGGGTCATGGATGTTTTAAAAAAATCATGCGCATGTTGATTACCGGAGTGAGTGGCATGCTGGGGAATAATCTGGCCCGTTATTTTCGGGATAGCTTTTCCATCCTCGGGTTTTACCATCAACATCCGGTAACGATCCAAGGAGTGCAGGCGCGGCCCCTCAATTTGCTGGAAAAATCACTCCTCAAACGGCAAATCGACCTTTTTGCTCCCGATGTGGTGATTCATTGTGCCAGCCTGACCGACCTCGATTTTTGCGAAAAAAACCGGGAGATGGCTTTTGCCATCAACACAGAAACCACGCACCACCTTGTTGAGAGTTTGAAAACGTCACCGGCAAAGTTTGTTTTTATCTCTTCCGATGCCGTTTACGACGGCTGCCGGGGCGAATATACGGAAGAGGATGCTGTCTCTCCCTCCAACGTTTACGGAGAGACCAAAATCGAAGCGGAAAAAATAGCCGCCCAAAGAGAAAATTCATCTATCTTGAGGACAAATATTTTTGGCTGGAATATCCTTTCCAAATTGAGTCTTGCGGAATGGTTTCTGTCAAATTTGGGCAAGGGCAATAAGGTCAAAGGATTTCACGATGTGCGGTTTTCAGCCCTTTATACTTTCACTTTTGCCAGAATTTTGGAGAAAGTCCTGAAGAAAAATCTAAAAGGTCTCTA
>JAUYJH010000001.1 GCA_030688705.1 Deltaproteobacteria bacterium | reverse complement strand
TTCAGTAGGGTTCTCTTTTTTTTCTTTCGGTTCCTCTTTCCAGACAAACTGGCCTGATTCGTATTCTTGCAAGAGTCTTTTTACGGCGAGTTCGATGATCTCGGGGCGATTGATTTTTTCCCCTTCTTCGGGATTGAGTTCGCGGTAGAGATAATTAATGGCCCGCAATGTCTCGCGTGGAATGTCGGGCAAAGGCGGAAGGGCATGCCACAAAAGAATGTATTGGCCGTCGCGCCAGATTTTAACCAAGACATCTTTTTTTCCCGCGGTTGGTAATTTATCCCAGGCCTCGCTGATCGCTTTGGCCTGCTGCAACGGCGTCATTTTCGCGGAAACCCGCATGACAATGCTGTCGACATCCAGTTTATAGGCTGTCTGCGCAATCGAAAAAAAAGTGTCATTGGAAGCGGCCACTATCAAATGGACACTCTTGCCGTGTTTCTCGGCAAGTTTGACTGCCTGTGTGAACAAATTCTGCTCCTGATTGGTAAAAATTTCTTCCCGCAGTTCCTCTCCCACGATCAACGGGCCTTTCAAAAGGCGAACCGTCATAACGATCACATCTTTTTTTCGGATATCGGTCTCCTCCAAAACGGCATTCAGGTGCGAGAGGTCTTTTGATTCAATTACCGGGACCAAGATGCCGCGCGGTTTGCACCCCACCGTTGTCCGCGTGATTTGCGGATCGGATTGAACGCGAAAGGGGTCCAGCCCCATCGCTTGCGCGGCGTATTTGGCTTTTTGCCTCCGCTCTGAAAAGGTGAAAGCAGTGAATAAAAAGAGGGTAAAAGCCACGCCGGAAAGCGTTGCCACCTGTTTGGTAAAGAGATTGGCGGTGGAAACCGAAAGAAGAACAAAAAAGGTAAATAAAAGGCCAATGGGAATTTCTGTTTTGCCGATATGGAGATTCAATGGAAATTTCCACTCGCGGGGTTCCGGCCTTTTATAGCGCAAAACAATGACCGCCAGCGTCTCAAAGACAAAACTCCACAAAACTCCAAAGGCATACGCCTCGCCCAAAAGATAGATATTGCCGCCGCTCAAGAGAATGGTGGCAATCTGAAGCAGGGCGATGCTGTTCAAGATGCGATAACTGGTGCCGAAACGCGCGTGGGGTTTTCGAAACCAGTCCGGCAAAACGCCGTCCTCGGAAATCCGGTTTAAAACCGCGTTGGAACCGATCAGAGCGGTATTGGAAGCACCAGCCAATATGAGAAACCCGACCAGGACGACCACCACCTGAAAAACAACTTTCAAAATTTCGGGGCCGGACAGGTAAGTGACAATCCCTATCAGGAGATTGTCGTAATAATTGGGGCGTACATCGTCGGGAATCAGGAAAAAAGATAAAAAGGAGACGGCGGTGGTAAATGTCAGGGAAAAAATGAAAATAACCATCCCTGCCCTTTTCAGATTTTTAAGTTTGGGATGGGCAATCTCGCGGCTAACCTGGGCAAAGGTCTCCTGGCCGCTCATCGCCAAAAAAGAATGACCCAGTCCCATGGCCACCACCAGCCACGGGAGATTGGCGAAAGTAATATCGAAATCTTTAAGCCAGCCCATGGAATGTTCCGCCAATTGGGGTTCAAAAGGTGGAAGGCTAAAATCCTTTTGCCAAAGAGTGTAGAGAGACCACCCGAGAAAAAAGACGACCGTCACGGTGGTAATCTGCATGATTTTTAGCGCCTTGCCGCTCGATTCCTCGATCCCCCGGATATTTTGCCGCCAAAAATAAAAAATCACGGCACAGGCAAACAAAACAGCCCCCTGATGGACGGGGAGGGGGGGGTAGCCGAAATGGACGAGCCCCTTATTTAAAAGCCCCATCACGTAAAGCCCGGCGGCCACCGAACTGATCGGTCCGGTCAGCACAAAGTCGAACAAAAGGGCCGAGACGGAAAGTTTGGCCAAAGTGCCGCCCAAGGTTGCTTTGACAACGGGATACATCCCGCCGCGGGTGAACATCATGGTCGATTCCAGATAGACCATGCGGACAAGATAAGAGAAAAGCATGACGGCCAGAATAAACCATGGGGCCGCCTTGCCGATTGCCTGCTCGGCGATGCCGGGAACGTAATAGGCCGTAGAGCCCATATCGTTTAAGACGATCGCCGCCGCGCGCCAAAACGAAATAAAAGTGAGCATCACGGTGGTGGCCACCGCAATCTGGCCCTTGGGGGTTTTTAAAATCGATTCGGATGTCGGCATAAAATTGTGCGTGAAACTAGCAATTTTCTGGTGTATTGGCAACGCTGTATGCGCATTGTCTCACTCATCGCTTCAGCCACAGAAATCGTCGCCGCATTGGGCAAGGCCAAAGATCTTGTCGGCATTTCGCACGAGTGCGATTACCCCCCTGAAGCCGTTAAGGGAAGAGCGATTTTGACCTCGCCCAAAATGGATGTCAAAAAATCTTCCGCCGATATTCATAAAGATGTTCAAAAAATCGTGAGCCTTGGGCTTTCCGTTTATAATATCGATGTCGCAAAGTTGAAAGAGGCCAGGCCCGATGTCATTATCACCCAAGATCAGTGCGATGTTTGTGCCGTGACTTATGACGATGTCGTTAAAGCGGTTGAAACTTGTTTGGATACTTCAGCCCGGATTGTTTCTCTCCATCCCGATTCTTTGGACGATATCTTCAAGGATATCCTCAAAGTGGGAGAGGCACTTAAAGCAGAGGATAAAGCTGCCAAATTAGTTCAAGATATCCGGCAAAAGATGCGGGCAGTAGGGGACGTTCCCCCTTCAAGGGGAACGTCCCCTAAGCCGCGAGTGATTTGTCTGGAATGGACAAACCCCTTTATGGCGGCCGGAAATTGGATTCCCGAGATGGTCGAAATGGCCGGTGGGATCAACGGCATTACAAAAAAGGGGGATCATACAAAAATTATCTCCATGGAAGAGATAGAGGCATTTGACCCCGATATTATTGTCGTTATGCCGTGCGGTTATACGATTGCCCAGACATTGGAAAACCGAAAAGATTTGGCAGGGCTCCCCGGTAAAATACATATTGTAGACGGCAATACCTACATGAACCGCCCGGGTCCCCGCATTCTGGAGAGCCTTTACATTTTAGCTGGCCTTTTTCATCCAGATTTGTTTGGGGATACAATCCCCCATGATTCGCTGATATCTTTTTAAGAATTGAACTTATGCCGATAAAGAAACTGGTAGATGGAAAATTTTTTGATATTTGGACTCCAGAAAGCGCTTATATTTTAGGGCTTTTAATGGCAGACGGAACATTGACTACTAATCCAAGAGGGTCCCGATATGTGGAATTTCTTTCAACGGATAGAGAATTGGTCGACCTTTTTCGCGCCCTTTTGAATTCCAATCATAAAATTTCTTTGAAAAAGAGAAAATTATCTCCAAAACAGTGGAAGCCAGCCTATCGTATTCAGATTGGGAATCAACATATGTTAACAAGATTGGATCAGTTGGGATTGGATGAAAAGACCATTGTGCCTCGTATTCCCAAACCATATTATCGTGATTTTGTCAGGGGATTTTTCGATGGGGATGGCTGTGTTGTCTCATCCTCTTATTTTAGCAAGGAGAGGAAGCACAAAAGAGATTATTTGCAGGTAGTTTTGACTTCAAAACATCATGGTTTTTTAAAACAACTTCATTCAAAACTAAGGGTGATCGCTAAGCTAAAAGGAGGCAGCCTTTATAAGGGTGGCCGGGCTTATCGATTGCGATATAGTCAAAGAGATGTGTTAGGACTTTTTGTTTTCCTTTACAAAGGAACAGAAAAAAGGCTAAGCCTCTCGAGAAAGTACAGGATTTTTGAAAAAGCCTTCGAAAAGTGGAGCGCTGTTTGCGCGGGGACGTAGCTCAATTGGTTAGTAGCGCCGCCCTGTCACGGCGGAGGTTGCGGGTTCGAGCCCCGTCGTCCCCGCGAAAATGGCGACCCATTATTTTTTGGTTTTTTGCAGGCGCATCCCCAGAAGAATCGAGAGATAGACCAGAAACCATCCGAAAATCGCCATATCCCACGGGTTGAAATGTTGTCCGGGATCGATGGCGCATTTGCCGCAACCGCCACCGACCAGTTTTGAAGCAAATCCGGACCGGTCGCCGTCTTCTCCCTCTATTAATGTGGCAGGGGTTATCACTCCGGGGGCTCCGGCGCTGACATTCCCGGATTTGTTCACCGACAGGGCAAATCCTTTGCAATTTTTGGCGCCGCCGGCGTCAACGGCGCAGTGTTCTCCTTCATATTCCGCCGCTATTTCTTCGTCACCGGACGCACTCTTTGCGGCTTTGGCAGTGGCATTGATGCTGCCATCGGGGGAAGAACAGGGGGTCCGGATGATAATCTGTTTGCAATCAATTTCTTTCACCAAAGCCATGGCATCTTCACCGCTTTTGGTTCTGAAATAACTCAATTGGCATTGCAGCGGGTCTTCCATGACATCGCCGGCCTCGACCTGAATCACGGTATTTTCCCCGCATTTTGACGGTTCCGGTTTGAGCAGATTGGTCGGCGTTTCGTTGATGTTGGGGAGAATCTCCATAATTTTTCCGACGATTTGGCCGTCTGCGCTGTTGACCTTATCCATGATGACGATCAGATCATTGCCGCCGTGGTTGTCGAGATTGGTCTCTCCGCACAGTTGCGGGTTATTGTAGACGAAATCAGGATCGTTGCTTGGAATGCCGTAAATTTCTTCTTCTAGCGCCTGGATGATGGGTGCGCCATTTTCAATGACGGCGCGATACGCTTTGCAACCGGTCTCTTCCGGAATGATGATGTTTTGTCCCTCTGGTTCAAACCAGGCATAGTGTCCCCATCTCTCTTCCTTTGGAAAAAAGCCGGTATAGCGTCCTTTGTCCTCCTCTTTTTCGATGGGGTGCCGATCTGCGTCAACGTTTCCCCCTCTGCCGAATTCGCCGCTGTCGTAGAGCCAGATTCTTCCGTTTTCATTTTCGATAACCGGTGCTCCGGCCGCGTTTTGGACATGTTTCAAAACGTCTTTTTCATCCACGATGACCAGCGGACGGCCGGGGAGTTTTTCCGGAGCCGTGCAGGAAAGGGCCTCTGCGCTGAAGCTGCAGCCATAACTTTCTGTCCGTGTAACTCCTTGGGATGAAAATGTCGCCAAAATGCGGAAATCGGCCAGACCGTTGGCGGCGTCGATTTTGAGGCTTAATATGTTTTCGCTGTTTTGAAACGGCGACTCTTGCCAGACAAAGAAATCTTTTTTGAATGTGTTACCGATGCCGGACAAAATATCGACTCCGATAAATTTTTTATTGCCTTGTCCCTGTTCTTTTTTAAGTTCCAGGGCTCCGATCACACTGCTTAGATTATTTTCGTTGGCAACGGATGCAATGTCATGGATTTTTTCCAATTTCAGATCCAAATCAGGCGCGCCCCTGCTTTCTCCCGGATCCGATAAAAGGACAGGGGTCAAATGGCAACCCTGGGCGAGGGAATCTTTGGCCATCGTTTCAAAGTCTGCCAAAACGGCATATTGTTTTTCAGTTGTGGCAATCAGGTCTTTTTCTCCGTAACCGCGTAAATTGGCGGTTTTAATATGTTGCAGGGGATCGTTGGCTGTTTTGCAATATTTCAGCCCCGACGTGGGGATATCTTTAGAGGCGGCAAAGAATAAGCCCCCCCTGTTGTTGGCATTGTTGTTGGCATTGGCCCCGGCAAAGACAAGAATCTCTTTGTCATAGTTCTTGGGATTGAGAATCGTAAAATCGTTGAGTGTGCCGGTAATCGGAAGATCGATAACGATCGCCCGCGAGCAGTCGAATATGTTGGAGGAACAGTTGGATCCGACAGGCGGTGTTACAACGATTTGGCAATCGACGCATTGTTCGTTTGGTTTCAGGGCGGTTACCCCCTCTTCGCATGTTTCTTGAGGCGTGTGGATTCCACAAACGCCGCAGGCATTTTTGGAGACGGGGTTGGCGACTTGGCAGGTGATCGCTCCATATTGTAGATTGCAAATATTGAGTCCGGTCTGCGGGCAATCATTCATAGTGGTATTGCAGGACTGGCCGATGGCAGCCAAAGGGGTGTGCGAAATGATACCTGTTTGCGGATCGCAGGAGTCTGTGGTGCAGGCGTTGCCGTCATTGGTGTTTTTAGAACTCCCAGCGACGCAGTTTCCGGCTTGGCAGGTTGCGGGATTTTGGCAGGGGTAGCTGTCGTCGCAAATGGTCCCGTCGGCCATGGCTTGGGCAGAGCAGAGGATCTGGTTGCCGGCCCCATTACATTGAAAGGTGCCGGAGCCGGAGCAGTTTCCCTCGCCATCGCTGCAGGGGGTGTTGAGGAGATTGGCATTAGCGATAGCCGGACCGCCACAGACGCCGCAGGCGTTTTTAACGATATTGGTTGTGGGATTGCAGCGGATCCCGTCGCCAGCGGCATTGCAGGCGAAAGTTCCTTGTTGCTGGCATCCGCTGACAAAATCGAGGGTGCTGCAGGCATTTCCCAAACCGGAAACAGGGGGGCCGTCGCAGATGCCGCATTGGTTCTTTTTGATGTTGGTAAGAGGCTGGCAATCAGCGCCCGAGCCATCGGCCCGACAAATTCTTGCCCCTTGTTGCGAACAGCCATTCAGCATTACAGTACATTCGTCGCCGGCAAAAAAACCCTCATCGGTTTGTCCGTCACAATCATTATCGATGCCATTACATTGCTCTTTGGAAGGAAGAATTTCATTTTGACAGGTCCCCATCCCTATCCCTTTTACGCATTGAAGCGTGCCGGGTTTGCACTGTCCCACGTTTCTGGTTCCGGCGGGGCCGGTGTAGCAGGGGACGCTGCCGTCTAGATCTCGATATTGACAATCTTTTCCATCGAAGACCTCTTCTGTGCAGGCATTGTTGTCATCGCATGGGGAATCTGGGGGATCACTAGTAGCAGAATAAGCAGAAAAGGAAGTGAGCCCCCAAAAGGCAATCCCCGCCAAAAGACCGTATGTAATCTGTCTCTTCATATCAGTACCGACTACGAAAGAGTGCAATTGATATGCCAGAATGCCACTTTACAAGTATTGAGGATTATTTGATTTTTTAGGCTAATTGACATGAAGGGGGTAAAATTATATCCCCTTTTTATATTTTACCCTCTCATTTTGATAAGGTTTTGCGGGCCCCATTACGGGCCCCGAAGAGGGTGAACAGGAGACCCAAGAAAAGCCCCAACATGTTCCAATGCATCTCTTTTCCGTTTTTGTTGAGAGAGCAGAACATCCCCCCTCCGGCGACTTTGTAGGACGGCCCGCCGGCTGCTGTTTCTGCTCCTTCCACGGTGACACCCGGAGTCTCCGCAACCGGTATTGTTCCGCTGGCACCGGCGGCTTTGCTGACACTGGTGGTGGCACAGCCTTCGGCATCGCCGGCATCTTTGGCGCAGACCTGAATTTCTATCGGAAAGCTGACATCGCCGGAGCCGCTGGCCTTGGAAACTCCTATCGATTTGGCCGCTTTGCCGACATTGCCATCCACTCCCACTGTATCTTGAACGCCTTTGTCGGTAAAAGCGATGGTTACAGTTCCTTTTTCGACATCGGGTTGAATGGCATCCATCCAATGATCCAGAACGGTTCTTTTTTGATCGCGGATATGCACGGTAAATTCGAGCGGATCTTTCATCGGGTCTCTTGCATCGGCGACAAACCGGCCTTGGCTCCCGTCAAATTCGGTCTGCTTTCCTTTTACAATCGGTGTTTCGTTGTAATTGAAATAGAGGGCCATCACGCTTCCGCTCATTTGGCCGTCCGCGGCGCGAGTGGCATTGTAGAAGGCCGCCAGCCCTGCCCCGCCAAAATTATTTCTCAACAGAGGTTGCAAGGCATGAGGTTTGAGATAGGAAATCTCTTCGCTGTTGTGAATGTTGGTCAACTGCGAATCGGCGGTATAGACCTCTTCGTCCAAAAGAACTGTTTCCAGGCCCCCCTCTGTTGCTGTGTAGATGCGCAATGCTTTTAATGTTGGGGCATTCTCCTCGGCAAAAATGACGTTCCATCCATCCGTTCCAAACCAGGCGTCCTGGGCTGTTTCGATCGGCTGCAGGATTGCCACTGTTCCATCTTCCCGTTTGATCGGTTTCTGTTCCTTTACTTCATATTGTTTGCGATCCGCTGCCGCCATTTCTTCCGGAGTCTCCTCTTCTTCATTTGCACGGTTTTCATTCTCCCCTTCCTCTTCGTCCGTGGTCAATGTTTTGTTGGCTGCAATGGCCCCGATTTCAGGCGGCGGCAGGGAGAGGCTCTCCTTATATTCCATGATGCCGGAAGATTCTGTAAACCAGAGTGTTCCCGCATTTTCCGATGGGGTGGATTCTTCCTCATTAGCCCAGCGTTGCGTCTCCTCGACATTGCGGAGATCGACCATGATTGAGGGCATGCCGGCAACTACCTGCGGGTTGACACAGGCATAGATCCCATTTTCGCTGTCGCAGGAATAGACTGTTGTCTGCTCCTGTTGGCCCTCCTCTTTGGTTTTGGCGATCAGTGTGATGACCGGTTTGGGATCTTTTGAGATGCCGAGAGTGGCGGAGGAGACAAGATCATTGTCTTTCATCAATTGATCTCCTTCAAGCATGAAGAACTCTTTCGAGAACTGTTGTGTGGCCGGATCGAATTTGAAAAGGTCGATGCCGATAAATTTTCCCGATTTTGATCCAGTGCATTTCCCTTCAACGAGACCGGCGATGATTGTCCCTCTTGTTTTGACGGCATGAATTTTTGAAACTTCACACCCTGCAGCACTCCTCTGTTTGCCCGCCTCAATATCAAACCAGTTGAGAGAACAGGCGTTCCCGGCGAGAGCGGCATTGGCAAGGGTGGTGTTGAATTGCGGAATGAAATGATATTGGTTGGCAGTGGCGATAATCAATGTGTCAGGTTCACCGTTCAGCGATGCATTCTGCAAAATTTTGACCGGTTCCGGAAGGTTGCAATAGACAGGGGTGAATCTGCAGTTTTGAGGGACGTTCCGGACGGCAAAAGCCCCCAGCTTGGGTGCTCCGTCACTGGCGGTGCCGGCAAAAGCAAAAACCTGGTTTTGATACTCTTCCGGATAGAGGGTTGTGGCTGCGGAGACATCAAAGATGGGGGCCGTATCGAGAGTGCACGTTTTCTCTAAATCAAAAATGAGCGATTTTTTCTCTACGATCATGCCCTTGCCTTCGTTTTGGCAAGTCTCGGAACAGCCATCATTTGCCGCCACGTTTCCATCATCGCAGGCTTCACCCTCCTCGATGATCGTATTGCCGCAGATGGGGCCGGGCGGTGGAGGCGGCGGTGGCGGCGGTGGCGGCGGGGCGACGCACTGGTTGTTGTTTTGGCACTGATCTTCACCCGGCCCCAGCACCGCAACGCAGGCTTCGTTGATGCATTCATTGTGTCCCGGATCGCCCATGCAATCTGCATCACCGGCGCACGCATCCTCTCCGGCTCCGTCGGCAAGAATGCATTGGCCCAGACGGCATTCCCGATGGGTTAGTTCGACAATTTGAATCTGGCATTGGACGCATTGCTCATTGGGTTGAAGATGGGTAATTTCCTCTTCGCATCCCTCGCCATCTTCAAGCGCACTATTGCCGCAGACGGCGGGGGTATTCCCCTGGCAGGCAATGTTGCACCGGTTGGGTTTGCCATTCTGGTTGCCATCGTCACAAACTTCATTGAAGTCTCGTATGGAATCGCCGCATCTGGGGAGGATGCAATCGTCGCGGCAGCCGTCTTCGTCGGTTTTGTTTCCGTCGTCGCACTCCTCCATTTTTCCTTCTCCGTTCGGTGCTTGCAGGATTCCGTCCCCGCAATAGGTGGGCTGGCACCGGTTGTTGCAGATGCCCGTGTCGAGATTATTTCCCGTTCCCAGATCACACAACTCTTCTGTATTTAATCCCTTGCCCGTATCCACAATGCCGTCGCCGCAGTAGGAAAGATCAATCACTTTACATTCGATGCAGGCCTGATTTTCTCCGGGGGGATCGTTTCCTTCGCATTGTTCGCCATCGGCCGCATCGACATTGCCGTCACCGCAGTAGGGGAGGGTGATGACACTGCAGTTGGTGGCATCATAGATTTGATGATCTCCCAATGCCGGCTGTTGTTTTTGCTGATAGATCCATTGATCGCCGACGCAAGAGAGGGTGCCGGGTTCATCGCAAGAGCCGGGGGCCGGCTGGGGTCTGTCGTTGAAAGTCCATGCGCCGGTCGCCGGATTGCACTGGGCCGAAGCGGGGTCTTGGCAGTTTTCAGCCGCGGGTGCTGTCAAAGGTTCGCCGGCAATGCACGAACCTGATTGGCAGGTTTCAGCGCCGTTGCAGAGATTGGCATCAGCACAGGAAGTATTGTCGACAATCGGTATCGGCTGGCATCCCTCCCAGTTTCCATTGGCGCATTGCATTTGGCCGGTGACGCAGGAGTTGGAAGTATCGGCCAAATTGCAGGGCGCCGTTTCTCCCTGCAGACAGAAGACCGGAATACCGCTGCCACACTTTTTGCCGTCGGCCAAAGGCGTTCCGTCCGGAATGCTGGTATGTTGGCAGCCTTGGGATGCATCGCAGGAGTCGGCGGTGCAATCGTTGTTGTCATTGCAATCCAATGCTGTCCCCGCCGTACAGGCACCGGCTTGACAGGTTTCATTCCCGTCACAAACGGTATTGTTGACGCAAGAGGATCCGTCGGCTTTTTGTGCAAAAGACCAAGAGCCATCTTGAGGATTGCAAGAGGGATTACCCTGTTCGCAGATTTCGGGCTGCAAACCTGCCGGCGGTGTTTTGTCACCGATGACCCAGCCCTGATCCGGATCGCAGGAGTCGCTGACGGTTTGGCAGGCATTCACCACAGGTTTTGAAACCGGAGTAATAATCCAGCCTTGATTGGCAACACACGCATCGCTGACGGTCTGGCAGGCATTGACGGAAGGTTTGGCGATGGGAGTTGTGATCCATCCCTGGCCTGCAACGCAAGAGGTGCTGAGTGTTTCACATTTGGAGTCGTAGGCCGGAGGAGCGATCGGTGTTTTGACCCAGCCATTGATCGGATCGCAAGAGGCGCTCAACGTTTCGCAAGAGGCGTCATAGCTGGGAGCGGGGATATCGAGATGCGTGATGATTCCGGTGATGGCATTGCAGCTGTCGGCCGTACAGATACTATTGTCATCGACGACACTGGCGGGGCAGACTCTTGGGAGACCGCCATCGCAGTAGTTAATGATACCAAAGAGAGTGACTTGAGTTCTGTCGGCTAACGGATTGCCCTCGGCACAGCCGGTATTGGGATCGCAAGATTCCTCGCCGTTACACGGATTGTCGTCGCCGCAAGAGAGAGACGTGCCGGCCTGGCACGAGCCGCCGCCGCAAACTTCCTCTCCGTTACAAAGGTTTGCATCGGAGCAAGAGGCGCCGTCGGCAGCCGCCTGTGCATTGCAGGAGACCGCTCCGGATTGGGTATTGCAAATCCAATTTCCCTGGCCGGCACAGAGTCCTTCACCGGCAGAACAGGCGGTTCCGATTTTGGGATCGATCGATGCATATTGCACGCCGTTTACAGGATCGCAAGAATCGGTGGTGCAGGCGTTGTTGTCATCGACAATAAGCGGTGTGCCTCCCTTACAGCCGGAGGTCGGATCGCAGGTTTCCGTTCCATTGCAGACGTTGCTGTCATCACATGAGAGAGGTGTCCCAGCAACACAGACCCCCGTCTGGCAGGAGTCATTTTCCGTACAGGCATTGCCGTCGGAGCAGGAAGTATTGTCGGCAATCGGTATCGGCTGGCATTCTCCCCAGTTTCCATTGGCGCATTGCATCTGGCCGGTGACGCAGGAGTTGGAGGTGTCGGCCAGATTGCAAACTTGGGTTTCACCCGGCAGACAGAAGACAGGGATGCCATTACATTTTCTACCGTCCGCCAGAGGTGTGCCGACGGGAAGCGCTTCATTAATACAGCCTTGTGCGGTGTCGCAGGAATCGGCGGTGCAGTCGTTGTTGTCGTTACAGTTTAATGAAGCGCCTGCCGTACAGATACCACTTTGACAAGTTTCCAAACCATTGCAGAGGTCGGTATCGGCGCAGGAGGCTCCGTCGGGCTGGGTGGTGGCATTGCAGGAGATGGCACCCGAAGCGCTGTCGCAAATCCAATTTCCCTGGCCGGCACAGAGTCCTTCACCGGCAGAACAGGCGGTTCCGATTTTGGGATCGATCGATGCATATTGCACGCCGTTTACAGGATCGCAAGAATCGGTGGTGCAGGCGTTGTTATCGTCGGGATTAACATTGGCATGAAGAGGACCAGTAGATGGGATACAGGAGTCGTTGGTACAAACATTGCCATCGTCGGGACTTATATTTTCATATTGCACACCGAACAAAATGTCGCAGGAGTCAGCGGTGCAGGCGTTGTCATCGTCTGGATTGATGGCGACATTTTGGACACCGAAGACCGGGTCGCAAGAATCAGTGGTACAAGCATTGTTGTCATCGACATTTAATTGGTTTCCTGCGGTGCAAGTCCCGGTTTGGCAGGAGTCATTTTCCGTACAGGCATCGCCATCTTCGCAAATCGTCCCATTGGCGACATTGATGGAGCTGCAATCTTCCCAGTTTCCGGAGGCGTTGCAGGTTTCTTGCCCCGTTTTGCAGGGGTTGGCGTATCGGAGCATGCAGGATCGTGTCTCTCCCGGCATACAATTGACGACGGCACAGCCGTTGCAAAATTTTCCCTCAAGGGGCGAAAAACCGTCGGCTTCGCACGCGTTGTTACAACCGTTGATCGGGTCACAAGAATCAAACGTGCAGGCGTTATCGTCGTTGCAGTCCAGTGCTGTTCCGGCAGCACAGGTCCCTCCCGAGCAGGTTTCGGCACCGTTGCATACGTTGTTGTCGGTGCAGAGGGCCACCGGGTTTTCGTCAGATTGTCCGTCGCAGTCGTTGTCAAGGCCGTCGCAGATTTCGGCGGCGGGGGTTCCTGCTGTGGCGGAACAGATGGTTCCGAGCTTGTTCCACTTACAGACATAGGTTCCGGTGGCGGCACATTCACCAACACCCACGGTGCAACTTTGGCCGAAGTTGGTCGAATCTTCATCAACAGTTCCGTCGCAGTCGTTGTCGATGCCGTCATTGCACCGCTCCAACCCGGGAGTTACCTGACCGATGCAGGCTCCAAAAACACCATTGGTGCATGTTGCTGTTCCTCCGTGGCATTTTCCCATGTCTTCCGTTCCAAGTGGGCCTGTATAACAAGCCTGTGTGACGTTTTCGTCCACATTGCCATCGCAGTTATTATCGACATTGTCGCAAATCTCCGCTGTGGGAGAGCCGGCTGTGGCATTGCAAATAACGGCTCCGCCGCTGCAAATATAGGTCCCAAATCTTTGGCAGGCGCCGGTCCCTGCACTGCAGGAGGTGCCGATGCGGGAATCCGTTGTTCCACTGCAGGTGCCGCTGGTGCATTGATCGTTGACGGTACAACTGTTGCTGTCATTGCAGGCGGTCCCATTTGCTTTGGAGGGATTGGAGCAGACTCCTGTACTCACATTGCAGCTTCCGGCATCGTGGCACTGATCGCTGGCGGTGCAGACTTTGGGATCAAAACCGGTGCAGGTTCCGCCGATGCAGGCATCCACTGTTGTGCAGGCGTTGCCGTCGTTGCACACGGTGTAGTCATTTTTCGGGGGATTGGAACATTGGCCCGTTCCCGGATCACAAATCCCGGCTCTATGACATTGGTCGCTCGCGGTACAGGTTTTGTAGTTGCTTCCGGTGCAGGAGCCGTTTTGGCAGGAATCGGTTTGCGTACAGGCATTGCCGTCGGAGCAGGTATTGGTGTTGTCGTTCGGGTGCGTACAGACGCCGCTACTACAGATATCATCCGTGCAGGCATTGCCATCGGAAGTACAAACTGTGCCGTTGTTGAGCCAGTTTCGAACGCAGGTATTTATATAATAAAAGCCCATCCAACAACGATAGAGTGTTCCAGTTGTGCTTTCACAGGCATCTTTTGTGTCGATAGGGGTGCATGATTGACCGGTGTTGGTGCAGCTACCGCCGCCGCCGGGCGGAGGAGGGACGATATCCGCATGCGCTGTCGACGCGACCATCCCCCAAAATAGGGAAAAAACTAAAATGCTGTATAGCTTAGAAACATTCATAAATGGGACCATCCTTAAGGGATTGCAATCAATATGCCATGTACCCACTTTATAACTATTTGATTTTAAATATATAATTTATGTTGATAGGGGGCTTGGAGTATAAAAAAACCCTCTTTTCGATTTTTGTTCTCAATTTGAGAGAAAACTGGTAGGAGGCGGCATCTTATGGCCTTTCATTTTTCAAAACCTTTTGTCGTTTTGCCCACCTACAACGAACGGGAAAACATCGTAAACATTGTTCCCGCCCTGTTTTCACTCCCTATTGATAATCTGCATATCTTGGTGGTGGACGATTCTTCTCCCGATGGGACGGCCCCTTTGGTCAAAGAGATGGTGTCAAAATTTCCACGGCTTTTGCTTTTTTCAAGGCCCAAGAAAGAGGGGTTGGGTAGGGCTTATGTAGCCGGATTTCTAGAAGCACTCCGGCAAGGGGCTGATGCCATTGTTCAAATGGATGCCGATTTTTCTCATGATTTCAACGATGTTCCACGACTTTTGAAAGAATTAGAGCAAGGTTCCTATTTGGCAATCGGTTCTCGCTATATTTCAGGTGGAAAAACTAAAAATTGGAGCAAAAAACGTCTTTTTTTGAGTAAATCGGCTAATATTTATGCCAAATTTATCACAAAAATGCCTATTTTTGATACAACAGGTGGTTTTAAGGCTTGGCGCGCCGATTGTTTAAAAAATATCGACCTTCCCTCTATTCAAACCAATGGCTATGGCTTTCAAATCGAGACCAGTTTTAGGGCTTTTAAGCGGGGTTATACCATTGCCGAAATACCGATTGTTTTTTCCGAGCGCCGCGCCGGCGCCTCCAAGATGAGCCGCAAGATTATTTGGGAGGCCCTCTGGCTGGTCTGGAAACTCCGCTACCAGGTAGGGGCCCCCCCCTCCGCTACCAGGTAGGGGACCCCCCCTCCGCTACCAGGTAGAGAAAACCGGTATTGATTTCCCTGGGGTCGCATTATATGACTCCGGTCCATGTCGACGCCAAGATATCGGGTGAGTCGCGCCGAAGCAGATCGGATTGTTGCTCTGCTCGATCTTGTAAAAGTGGATCATCTCTCACTGGATCGCGGCCCCGAGGAAGATCATCAGGTAAAACTAAAAATCCATCATTCCATGGACTACCTGCGCCAGCCCTGCGTCGATCAGTATCATTTGACCTTGCAAGAAGGGGCCGTTTTTGTCGGCAAAAAATTTTGCAAGGCCTACCGCGACGCCCCCGCTTCGGGAATAGCTGTCCGGCCTGATCAGACGGAAAAATGGTTCGCCCTGAAAATGCTGTTTGTTTTTGACAAGGGCGGCATCCGTTCCGTTCCTGAAAACTGGCAAAAAGCCAAAAGTGTTGTTCTGAAAAATGTTCACGACAAAATGTGGTCCTTCGCGAATCCCTCTCTCGATTTCGCGCGATGGTTTTGGGGAGTGGATGGAGAGAAAGAGAGGGGAAATTGGGAAGATTTTGAATCATGGAAGGCCTTTGCCGCTTTTCTGCTTCCGATGGAAGCTTCTTTGCAAAAGATTGCCGACAACCAGTTGTCCATGGCCTCTTTGCAAACCGCGGGGCCTTTATTTGCCGGCCTTTTTTCTGACGCGCAACAAAAACCCCCTTTGGAAAAAATGAATGCCCTTTATGCCACGGCCTCGGCCTATTCCAAAGAGGCGCTGGAACAATTGCGCAGGGAAGTCTCTTCCGTCATTTTCTCGGAATATCCTTTTTTGCCGCCGAAAGATCTGGAAGACGCCTCGTTTGCCGTCTCCGCGTGGCTTGCGAAACGTTTGTTGTTTCATGCGGCGGCATTGTCAAAACGGCAGAAAATGGCGGAGCGGATCCCCTCGCTTGTTCCGCTCACAACACCCTTGAGTGAATTGGATATTCCTTATCAGCGTCGATTGGCCGCCGCGATGCTGGATGAAAACGCCGCCTCTCGCGATATGGATGTTTTAAAAAAAGGGTATGCCCATGAAACATGGGCCAGACAGCGGGAAGTGGGTGGCGAAGCCTTGGCGACCTTTGAAGAGATTGAGACCCATCGCAAGATAATGCATGCGCGATTTGATCGATCCGTGGGCCTGGTTGCCCTGAAAAATCTTTGGCGGCAAAAAGTGGCGTTGGACGGGGGCAAAAGGGATCTTTTATCGAGGCGTCTGCACGCCCTTTTGGAAATTCCGATGGAACAAGAGATGACAGACCGGATATTTTCTGATGTTAAAAAAAGACCGGCTTGGGAAAGATTTAATTTTTACGCGGCCCCAACCCGCGACAATCTTTTGGGGTTGGATGCGGCACCCGAAAATCTCGCCGAAGAGGCGGCGCAAATTGCCGTGCAAGAGCAGATTGTAAAACAAGATGGGGTGTCTTATGCCAAGCCCTATTCTTTGTCCGCTCCGGCGGCCTTAAAGATATCGGTCGAGTTTGAAAAAATGAGCCAAGAGGGGGTCGATTCCGGAAAATTGAGCCCCGCGTTTGCCAGGGGCTTGCTTCTCTCCCTTTTGCGTCTTGGAGAGGGCGATTTTTTGGATCTTTCAAAAGAGGCCCGGCATGTTTTGTCGGCCGCGTTGCGGGACTATCCCGATTTGACCGCGGCCGCCGCCGAGGAGGAACCTCTTCCCGCTCTTGTCGCCATTGATCCACCGGCGAAAAGAGAAGTAAAAAAACAAGAGGAGGACCCCCTTTACGAAAAATGGTGGTTTTGGGCGGTCATCGGCGGTGTGTTGGCCGGCGCGGGCGGCGGCTTTGCCGTCTGGCGGCATAATCAGAAAGACCCCCGGGAACCTGCCACCGGCGGGGGCGGACCCGGCAACAACGGTAACGGTTCTTCCGATGATGACGACGATGATGGAAGAGGGACGGCGACGACGGTGGGACCGTAAAAAAATGAAAAATGAAAAATTAAAAACGATGTCATTGCGAGCCCGGTGGGCGGGGCAATCTCTCGTGCTTCTCTTTCTGGTCTCTTGCGGGCATTCGCAGGTGAATTTTCCCGGTTCGCAGGATGCGGTTCCCGTCACGGCGTCGGCCGAAAATATTTCAAAAGCTTCCGCCCTGCGGGAATACGACTCCTTAGCGCTCAAACCTTCCTCCAAAAATTTTGTCTCACCGCTCACCAAAACATGGCAGGCTGCGTTTCAAAAAGAAACGGGGTTGAACGCCAAAGAAATTTCACAGCTTTATCAGTCTGCCGCGCTGGACCCCGTTTTCAGGCTTTCCAAAGAGGAGCCTCGGCCCTTCAAAATCAGCCGATGGGTTTTCACAAAATGCCGCCACTGTGAATTTCTGCGGAGTTTTCTTTTGGGGAGTTCCAAAACTTTTTTGACCGGCACCGATCCCGCGGACGAGGGAAAAGGTTCCAGACCGGCGGTCGCTTTTGATCCGGTCCGTAAAAATTATCTGATTGTCTGGGATGAAAAAGGGGCCGGCGGCGCCGGTGACATCTACGCGAAACTGGTCGGTGAAGAGGGAACCGCCGTTCGCGTGGCGCGCAAAAAAATCAGCGCGGCGCGCCCCTTGCAAGGGTGCCTCTTTTCCGGCTTTGCCGAGGCGACCGGCCTTTCCGCGCCGACCGATTGCAAGGAAAATGTCGAGCCCTCTGCCGCTTACAGCGACGGCCGTTTTCTGATTACATGGACAAAAAGGGGTAAGGCGGTCCGGCCCGCGGAAGAAGGTTTCAGCGTCATTTTGGGCATGCTGGTCGATGCCGGTACACTGGAGCCTGTCAGTAACGACTGGAAAGAGGGGATTTTGCTCTCCAAGATCACGTTTGCTTCGGCCAACGCCGGACAGGCGGCGCGAAACGATTCCGAGGTTCAGGCCTTCGCTGAAAATGAACATGCCGCCGTGAGCGCCGCGGGGGGGGCTTTTCTGTTGGTGTGGGATTCGAACAAAGATTTTGTCAGCTGTCACGAGGCGGCGCGAAGGGGGGCCTTCAGCATTTACGGGCGCGTGATACCGGTTGCCTTTAATCCGCGCGGCGGCAATCGCGATATTTTTCCGATTTACACCGATCCTTCGACCGCCTTGGCCGAGTGCGCCCCCAATGCCGATGTGAGTCACGCGCGCAAACCGAGACTGGCTTATCTTTCGGCCACAAAGCAATATCTCGTTGTTTTTGAAGTGGCCAAGAATGTCTCCTCGGCGCTTCCCTCCGTCGGGGGGATTGTTGTCTCTTTGGCGAACGATTTGACGCAGACGGTTTCCAGTATCCACGATTTTGCCCCGCTCGACCGGCAAATACATGAGGGCTGTTACGACCCCGATGTGGTGGCCACAGCGGACCGTTTTTTACTCTCCGATGAGATTGGGCACGAAAAATTAAAATTGACCGAGGTCACCGTCAACCGGGGAAACATCGTTCCCGGCCTCTCCCGTGTTTTTGAAGCGCCGGACGATTTGCACGTGCGCAGACCCCGTCTTGCGGTCAATCGCGTGGCGGGGGCGGAAGGTGGGGCGCAAACCTATCCTTTGGAATATGTGGCCGCCTATGAGGCCCACGCCGATGCGGAACGTTCCACGGCATCACAGGTCCATGTTGTCTCTTTCAGTCTCTCTTTGGAGCCTATGGAACCGCGGGTTGTCATGCCTGCCGGAGAATATCCCATCCAGCTTAATCCGGCGCTGGCCTCTGCCGGCGCAAAAGTGCTGGCGGCGTGGAATGGACAGCAGGGGGAGGAGAGCCGGATTTTGAGTTCCCTTGTGACGGTGAATGCCCCTT
>JAUYJH010000177.1 GCA_030688705.1 Deltaproteobacteria bacterium | reverse complement strand
GAGGCGGGCCGGGGCCCCCAAAACCGGAGCGTACACGGATGTACGTGAGGATTTTGGGGTGGCCCAACGAAGCCATTGGGACGCGCAACAGGTTTTAGGATAGGCTCTAAGATTATTTTAGGATCGCTGAAAGCATTGGATCACTTCGTTGGCGGGGATGGCGCCGTCGCGGATGATGCGCATGGTTTCGTCGGTGACGTCGACAACGGTGGAGCCGCGCGAAGGTTCTTGCTCCCCGGCGTCAATGATGCAGGCAAGCCGGTTTTCAAAATATTTCCGGATGTGTTTCACGTTTAAGGATGGCGGAAAACCGCTTAGATTCGCGCTGGTGGTGGTCAAGGGGCGCCCCACCCTGGCAACCAAGGCCGAAGCCACCGGATGCGAAGAAACGCGAACCCCTATTTTTCCGGTGTTCGTGACAAGGCTTTTTGGAAAAGAATCCTTTACATGAAAAAGAATCGTGAGAGGGCCGGGCCAAAAACGGCGCATCAGCACCACCGCCCGCTCCGGCACTTCATCGACAAACTCGCGAAGCATCGCCGCGTTGGAAACCAGCACGGAAATGGGAAGACCGTAGTCTCGCGATTTTAAATCATAGATTTTTTTGATCGCCTTCTTGTTGAAAACGTCGGTCCCCAGACCGTAGATCGTTTCCGTGGGATAGGCGACCACATCCCCCTTCAAAATAAAATCGGCCGCCCTGGCAACTTCTTCGGCTTCGGGGACTTTCGCGTTAATCTGGATGATTTCGGTCATTTTCCGATATCCTTTCTGTACTGACAGCCGGGCCATGAAATTTTGGAGACCCCTTCATAGGCCAGATCAAGCGCCGACGGCAAATCGCTCCCCAGCGCGGTCACACCCAGCACACGGCCGCCGGCGGTGACGATATGATGGTCTTTCAATGCCGTGCCGGCGTGAAAAACGAAAAGTTCCTGAAGAGCCCCCGCCTCTTGGAGCCCTTCTATCGCAATCCCCTCTTCCGATTTTTCGGGGTATCCTTTGGAAGCCATCACGATACAGGCGGAAGCTTTTGTCTCCCACGAAAGACGCGTCTCGTTTAACCGTCCGGAAAGCGCCGCCTCCAGAACATCGATCAAATCGGTTTTGAGCCGGAACAAAATGGCCTGCGCCTCGGGATCCCCCAAGCGGACGTTGAACTCCAACAATCTGGGTTCCCCGTTGCCGATCATGAGGCCGGCATATAAAAACCCGACAAAAGGAAAGCCTTCCGTCACCATCCCCTTCACCGCCGGAAGCATGATCTTTTCCATTATTTTTTCATAAACGTCGCTTGTCACCAGAGGCGACGGCGAGAAAGCGCCCATCCCACCGGTGTTGGGCCCCCGGTCGGCATCCAGCAAACGCTTGTGATCCTTGGCCGAGGCCAGCGGCAAAACATGATTGCCATCGCAGACGGCGATAAAAGAGGCCTCTTCACCCTTCAAAAATTCTTCAATCACCACCCTGCGGCCGGCGGAGCCGAAGCGGTTTTTGACCAGAATCTCTTCCAGCGCGGCCAGCGCCTCTGTTTTGGTCTGGGCCACCACCACCCCTTTTCCGGAGGCCAAGCCGTCCGCTTTAATGACCAGCGGAAAGGTCGATGTCTCCACCCGCTTTTTGGCCTCTTCAAAAGTGTCAAAAACAGCATAGCCCGCCTGCGGGATTTTATGGCGCCGGCAAAATTCTTTGGTAAAGACTTTGGACGATTCAAGGCGCGCGGCCTCTTGCTGGGGACCAAAAATTTTCAAATGATTTTTTTTGAAGGCATCAACAATCCCCAATGCCAGCGGGGCTTCAGAACCGACAACAGTCAAATCGATCTCCTCGCTTAAAGCAAATTTCAGAAGACCGGCAACATCCGTCGCGGCAATAGGCACCAGCCGCGCCTGCCCGGCAATGCCGGCATTGCCGGGGGCGCAATAAACGCGCGGTTTTTTGGGAGATTGCGAAAACTTCCAGGCCAAGACATGCTCTCGGCCGCCATTTCCGATAACGAGAATCTTCACAGCGGCGGTTTATAGCACAATAAAAACCCATTTCAACCCGCCTTTTTCACCCCGCAATGCCGATGCATTTGGACATTTGATCAAAAACAAAGGCCATGAACCGTTTTTTGGCGTTGTTGTCCATCTGGTTGATGACGACGCCGGTTTCAAAACTGGTGTCGGCAATTTTATTCTGCCAGACCACCTCTCCCTTGGCCTGGATGGGGGGGTCCTCTCCTTCTCCGATAAAAATTTCGAGATCGAGACGGGTTCCATTTTCCAAGGGAGCCGGGGTCATGAGCCGCAAACCGCCGGCGCTGATATCGGAACTAATGGCTTCCGCATATTCCGAAGCCTCTCCGGCGCCGCTTTCCACCGCGTAAGTGACGCTTAACGCAATATCGAGGCGGGCGAATTTTCGTCTGTTTTTTGAATCGGGCATGGTTTATTTTTTTGCGGCCGTAATCTTGGGGCTTTCATCAAGGGCTGTCAATAAAGCATTGGCCTTTGTACGAACCTTTGGATCGGAATCGTCCCGGCTGACAGAAATCAAAATCTCTTTTAGCCGTCCCAATTCATTTCGCAAACCTTCTTTGTCGGCGGCACTGACACATTTTTTAAAAAATCCGGCTCCGGAAAAAGAACAGGTCTCTTTTTTCAAAAGGTCTTGGACCCGGACGGCCCGCGCAAAAATCGGCTGATTTGTTCTCAAATGATTCAAAACTTTATCTGTAAAGCTTTCTCCACCAAAGGGATCATAATACGGATCCATGCCGGAAATAGCCCCACGCTCTTGAGGGCTCAAATAAAGATCCTGCAAAGCCTCTTGAAGAACCCCTGAAATCTCTCCAGAAGGGGTAACCACCTCATTTTCCGCCTCTGAAAGCTCTACAATGCCTCTCTCCCCAGCTTGACGGACCACAAAATTGGCAAAGGCCTTGGCAGGGTTCATGAAATCGGTCATATTCCACCTCCAAAATAGTTATCGGCAGAAAGAATAGCAAAAGTTGCTTTGTCTGTTATTTTTTATTTTTAAAGGGAACCAAAAAGTGATAGCGTGCGCCACGGTTATCCATCAATACATAGTCGTATAAAGGGGGAAGATATGAAGAAATATGTTTTGTGGGTTTTGTTGGTTTTTAGTTTTGGGGTCGTCTCCTGCGGAACAAACGGCGGTACCAGCACTGATTCCACGACAGGCACCGGAAGCGTTTCTGGAAGCGGCCAATAATTTTAACAATCAATAACTCTTTAAGGGGGGTTTATGAAATATATTTTTCGTCTCTTCTTCGCGGTGATCGTGACGTGCGGAATGCTGATCGGTGCCGACAAGGCATCGGCCTTGGATGCGGGTCAAAGATACAAAGTGACATTAAGCAAGGTGAATAGTGACGGAACGGTGACCGATATTTCCACAAGTGCCTTTATCACCGCCGACAGCAATGGAAAACTAGCCTTCACTTTTACCGATAGTGTTCCGACCGTGGCAGATGCCAACTGGATTGTTTTTACCATTAAAGATGCCAAAGGAACGGTGGTCCGTAAAGGCTTGGGCCCCGCCGCTTTGAGTACCGAAACGGTGGAATGCGGTGTTAATGGGCTCTCGGATGTTCAAGCCAAGGCCATGATCAAGTGCTTTGCCGATGCGGGGACAGATGACCCCTTCTATGGAATGTTTGGGTTAATGATGCTTCGATCCCCGACACTGACAGAGGCGGACAGAAACCATATCTGTGCCGGCGGTCATACGGTGATTTTAGGGTCTGGGGGTGTTGTCGATTATCTCAAGATTGACCTTGGAGTGATACCTGCTCTGTACAGCACCTTCGGAAAAAAGCTCGTGAATAATACGGCAAGCGGGTCGAAAGATTTCTCCAACTATTGTGCCAAATTCAAAGGGGCTGTGGATAATGATAATGCTGATTTGACCGCCGAGGCCGGAGGGTTTTTAGCCGACGTGACGATCGATGCGGCCAACGCGGCCGGTCTTGATGTGGGCCTTATCACCACCGCCATGGAAACCGCCGGAGAAAAGGCCGATTCCAATGCCGATTTTAATGCTGTCAGCAGCGCGGCCAATGCGATGATGGATCAGGCGATCAGCAATTTTTTCAAACGGCTCCGTTCGTTTAAGGTAAAGGTGGAATACGGCAACGCCTTTACAGCCCTGAACTCCAGCGGTGATGCGGTGACACGCTTCAACAGCGCGGTCGATACCATGCTGACCTGTTTTACCAATTTGGAGGCCAAGTACCGGGAGTCGTTTGAAAATCAAACCGTGGATACCACAACCCAGCAGGCCATGAATGCCGATTTTGGGGCCTGTTTTACCAGCTTCAAAACTTCCATCCGTTCAACCGATGCCGAAATCACCGCCATGAAAGCGGCGTGTGCGACCCCCGTGGGAGGGGCTCTTTCCGCTGATTACGGCAAAAACCGTGATTTCGGCGCCGCCCAAGTCAATCAGGTGATCCCGGCGACGGTTTTGGATAATTTCGTCTGCACTACCATTACCGATGGCGGCAGTATCACCTACACGCGGCACGATCTTGAAGTTCCCAATTTCATGAAACAGTGGCAGGCGGCAAAAAGCGATTTCCAGACCGACCTTGGCGGATTGAATGCCTCTTTTATCGTGATCAATGAGATTAAAGAGGACATCCAAGTCATTCAAGCCAGTATGTGGGAGCTTTTCTCCGGCGGGGCACAGCCCAATTTTGCGGCCATGAAGGCGGCCAAGAAGCTCATGCAGGATCGTCTTGACGCGGCCGCGGACCGGATTGGCGGGACAACAAACGGCGCAACGGCTCTAACTACAGCACAGAAAAAAGGGATTATAAAAATGATTCTGGAGCCGGATATCAACTGAAAAAACCAGCAGGAAATTTTTGGTTGCGGCGACATCATGGACGCGGAGGATAGAAGCCCCTTTTTGAGTCGCGATAGCCGTGGCGGCAAGGCTTCCCGGCAGGCGGTCTTGCACCGGTGCCCCGGTGATTTGACCGATAAAAGATTTGCGGGAAGCCCCGATCAAAATGGGGCACCCCAAACCCTGAAAGCGATCGCAATTTTTTAACAGCGCGATGTTATCCCCAAGGCGTTTGCCAAACCCAATCCCCGGATCGATAATGATTTTATTTTTCGGGATGCCTGTTTTTACCGCCACCTCTATGCGCAAAGCCAAAAATCGTTTCACCTCTTCCACTACATCATCATAATGGGGACTGTTTTGCATCGTCTGTGGTTTGCCTTGCATATGCATCAGGCAGACTGGCACTTGATATTTTGCGGCAACAAAAAACATTTCAGGGTCGCCAAGCCCGGCCGAAATATCGTTGATCATCGTAGCGCCGGCTTCCAAGGCCCGTGCGGCAACCAACGATTTTGTCGTATCGATAGAAATGGCGATTTGAGATTGGCGGCGCAATTCTTGAACAACCGGAATGATCCGCTTCAATTCTTCTTCAATAGAAATCGATTGGGAACCGGGCCTGCTCGACTCCCCGCCGATATCGATGATATCGGCCCCCTCTTTTTCCATCTGCAGGGCCTGTTTTACCGCATCGGCCGGCGCCAAAAAAGCCCCCCCATCCGAAAAGGAATCGGGAGTCACATTCAATATGCCCATTATTTTGGGACCAGGAACCATGGACTGTGGACCATGGACTGAAAAAAAAGAGAGGTCAATCATAAGGTGCCAGGCACCTCATGAGGAGTCAGGCTAGAGTTTCCACCACAAAAATTGCCAAATAGAAGGAGAATTTTCTATTTTTGTGTTTTCTCCGGCAAGGTAACCTATCTGCTGATCCAGCATATGGTCGGCAACAGCCAGAGCAACCAAAGCACCGACTGCTAATGAAATTCCTAATGAACTTATGAAGACAGTTTGGCCGCCACCTGTTAATCCAAAAATTTTTTTTATTGTAGAAATACCTAGAACCACTGTAGCCGACCCAAAACATCCTGCCGCTCCGGCTGCATGCCATCGCGATTTACCCATGGTATCCGAATTTTCTAATGTTATTTTACGTAAATTAGCGGCATCAATGTCTTTGACTTTTGCAACCAATTCGTCATCATTCAAACTGGGATTGTCTCGCTGAACTGAATTCAAAATCTTTAGACCATCACGGCCCATTTTATATGGAACATTTCTGTAATAAGTAACGGTATTTGAAACCCTATCTTGAATTGAGGTACTCATAGGCTACTTATCGTTCCCTTGCAAAAAAGGTTGCTTCAAAAGGAGCCCGCAATCCGTCAGTGTGGGAGCGGGGAAAGAAAACTATTTAAAATCATGGTCTTAGGGAAATAATCATAAGGTGCCTGGCACCTCATGAGGAGTCAGGCTCCTCGTGAACTATGCTTTCGTCGTAACCGGTTTCATGACGGGGGAGACCCGCGGTTTTTTTGGTTTCGTTGGGGCCGTGGCCTTCGCTGTCGGTTCTTGGGGGGGCGGTGTCAATTTCACAACCGGCTCCAGTTTTTGTCCGGCCAAAATTTTATCGATCTGATCGGAGTTCAGCGTTTCAAATTCCAACAGGGCTTCAGCCAGATTTTTCAGCATTTCCAGATTTCCTTGCAAAAGTCCCTTGGCCCGTTCAAAAGCGGTCTGAACAATTTTACGGATTTCCGTGTCAATCTGCCGTGCCGTGTCTTCGCTGTAATCCTGATGCCTTGAAAACTCTTTCCCCAGAAAGATCGCCTCTTCTTTTCTGCCGAAGGCCAACGGGCCCATCGCTTCGCTCATACCCCATTCGCAAACCATTTTACGGGCCAGTTCCGTCGCCCTTTCGATGTCATTTCCGGCACCGGTGGTCGGCTGGTGAAAAATCAGTTCTTCCGCGGCACGGCCCCCCATTAAAATGGCGATGTTGTCCTCGCAGAATTTTTTGTTGTGGGTGTAGCGGTCATCCGTGGGGAGCTGTTGAGTCAGCCCCAGTGCCGCGCCTCGCGGAATAATCGTCACTTTGTGGATCGGATCGGTCCCCGGAATCATTTTGGCCACCAGTGCGTGCCCCGCTTCATGGTAAGCGGTATTTCTCTTTTCTTCATCGTTAATGATCATGCTTTTGCGCTCACTCCCCATCATCACCTTGTCTTTGGCCAGCTCAAAATCGATCATTTCTATCGCCTCTTTGTTGTACCTTGAGGCGATCAGGGCCGCTTCATTCACCACATTTTCCAGATCCGCGCCGCTGAACCCGGGCGTCCCTCTGGCAATGACGGCCAAATCGACATCGGCCGCCACCTTGGTTTTACGGGCGTGCACTTTCAGAATTTCTTCCCGTCCTTTGTAGTCGGGCCTCGGCACAACCACGCGCCGGTCAAAGCGCCCCGGCCGCAACAAAGCGGGGTCCAAAACATCGGGACGATTGGTCGCCGCCATGATGATAACCCCTTCGTTCGATTCAAAACCGTCCATCTCGACGAGCAGCTGATTCAAAGTTTGTTCCCGCTCATCGTGCCCACCACCCAAACCGGCGCCGCGATGGCGACCGACCGCGTCGATCTCATCAATAAAAATAATGCACGGCGCGTTCTTTTTACCCTGTTCAAAGAGATCCCGGACGCGGCTCGCCCCGACCCCCACAAACATCTCGACAAAATCGGAACCCGATATGCTGTAAAACGGCACGCCGGCCTCCCCCGCCACGGCTCTGGCAAGCAGGGTTTTACCGGTGCCGGGGGAGCCCATCAGCAAAACCCCTTTGGGGATGCGCCCGCCGAGTCTTGTGAATTTTTTTGGATCTTTTAAAAAAGCGATGATCTCTTCCAGCTCTTCTTTGGCTTCTTCCACGCCGGCCACATCTTTAAAGGTGATCCTTTTTTGGTTTTCGGTCAAAAGCCTCGCCTTACTGCGGCCAAAGGAGAGAGCTCGGCCGCCGCCCATCTGAATCTGCCGCATGGAGAAGAAGAAAAAGGCAAAAAGCAACAGCATGGGGAGCCACGAGAGGAGCAGATGGGGCCAGAAGGCATCTTCTTTCTTCTGGTAATTGACCTGCGCGCCGGTGGCGATCATCTGATTGATAAATTCAGTGTCAACGTTGGCCGGCCCCATGGTCTTGAAATAGGCCCCACTCTCATATTCAGGCCTGTATTTGCCGGTAAAAATATCCTCTTTGATGGTCACTTCTTGCACCTGTTTGTTGGAGATCGCAGCCATAAACTGGCTGAAAGGAACCTCTTGAATCCCCTTGAAGGTATAGTTGCGGAAATGAAAAACGGAGATAGCAACCAGAACTAGGAGGAGCCAAAGAGCTAGTGTTTTATGTCGTTGCTTCATAAGTTCAAATTATCATGAAACTTTGCGCAAAAGCAAATCATCCCCCTGACGTAAAAACAGGGCCCCCTGTGAAAGAGGATAACTCCCCTCTTTTTTGGCCCGCAAACAAATTTGATCACAGCGCTGAAGATGATCTTTTTTAAGCCCCAACGCATTACCATTCCACAAAAAAAATGCCCAGCGTAAAATTTCGAGCCGCAACAGACGCGGCAGGGCAACCAGCGCCGGCCGCGGCATCCAAAACGCCTCTCCCTCTTTTTTTGCATGGGGGTTGTCAGGGTGGAGCGTCAAGACGCTCCCCCTGACTTTAGCAAGCGCGGGTTCACCCCGCGCGAGCAAATGGGTTGAGAGCCACTCCTTCGCCTCTCCTTCAAGATAGCCCGAAAGTTCGCGAAGCTCTTCCCCCAGCCGGATAATTTTTCCAAAACTTTGCGGCTTTAAATTTTGGATAACGGGGAGCAGTTCCTGCCGCAAACGATTGCGAAAATATTTTGGAGAGGCGTTGGAGGAGTCGTCGATATAAAAGATATTATTTTGAGAAGCATAATGTTTTAAAGATTCTTTTGAAAACCCGAGTAATGGCCGGATCAAACGAACGTCATCCCGGCGAAAGCCGGGATCCAGCCGTGACTGGACTCCGGCTTTCACCGGAGTGACGAATAACGCGCTGGCATCACGCATTCCACCTAAACCTCTCAAACTCGATCCCCGCAACAAATGGCCCAAAATGGTCTCCACTTGATCTTCTAAATGATGGGCCACAGCCGCCTTGTTGGCCCCCACTCCCCCGGCAACCTCCGCAAAGTAATGATACCGAAAATCGCGTGTCTCCGATTGTGTCGTGCCGGCCCCTTTCGTTACAAAACATTTAAGATTGTTTTTGACGGCGAAATCACGAACCAACTTTTCTTGATCATCCGATTCCTTTCCCCGCAAACCATAGTTCACATGCGCCAAGCTCAAATCAAACGGGATATCTTTTTTGAGCAGAACCAAAAGAGAAACCAGGGCCATGGAATCGAGACCGCCGGAAACACCGCAAAGAACGGAATCACCATCTTGAATCAGGAGATGCCGTTTGATAACGGCGCGGAATGCTCGGTACATAAATTACATCTTATATTTCCCGAAATCTTCGGGGGAGAGATTTTCAAGAATATCGGCCCATTTTTGTTTTTTGCCCGCTTCTCCTTCCAGATGTTCTTTGGAAAGATCAATCTTGCGCGATTTTTCGATCACCTCTTTTTCAACGAAAATCGGGGCCTTCATCCGCAAAGACATGGCCATGGCATCGGAGGGTCTGGAATCCATCGTCCATTCCTTGTCGTTTTGCCTCAAAACAATCTGGGCATAAAACGTATTGTCCGCGAGAGAGTGGATGACCACTTTAACAAGACTCACCCCCGTCTGATCGAGAATACTCTTCATCAAATCGTGGGTCATGGGGCGGGAAAGCTGGATTTTCTCCAGTTCCGTGGCAATCGCGGAGGCCTCAATCAGGCCGATCCAGATGGGCAGAATATGTTTTTCTTCACTGTCTTTAAGGATAACAACCGGCATGCTGGTAAAAGGATCAATGGTCAACCCCGAAACCCGCATCTCAATAAGCTCTTGTTTTTTTAGATATTTTTCTTCCATATTCCCTCAAGAGAGTGGGCAAAAGCCCGTGTAATTGCGACATCAACTATAGACCCAACGGGAACCTCGTGACCAGAAAAATTTACGATTTTATTCCCCGAATTTCTTCCCATCGCCTTTGTTTTACCCATTTTGTCGCCCCCTTCCACCAGAACAGGCTCCATTTTTCCGACATAAGCCTGATTCACGTCGTTTGAAATTTTGGCCTGAAACGTGAGAAGATCGGATAACCGCTTTTCCTTTATATGTTGTTCCACACTGTCGGGGAGGGCGAAGGCCTCGGTATCGGGGCGCGGGGAATATTTAAAGGCATACATCTGATCGAAACGGATATCTCTCATAAATTCGAGGGTCTCCTGAAATTCGGCGTCCGTTTCGCCGCAAAATCCGACGATCATGTCGGTGGTGATGGCAATGCCCGGACGGGCCTCACGCAATTGTTCGATTTTGGACAGATAGGTCTTGCGGTTATAGGCACGCCGCATCCGGCGCAACACAGAATCGGAACCGGATTGAAGCGGCAGATGAATATGAGAACAAAGCTTCGGATTATTTTTATATTCCTCAACCAAATCTTCCCGGACATCTTTCGGATGGGGAGAGGTGAACCGGATTCTTTCGATATCGGTATTGTCACTGACGAGGCGGATCAATTTGCCGAAATGGATTCCATCCGGCGCATTGTGACCGTAAGAATTTACATTTTGCCCCAGAAGGGTCACTTCGCGGCACCCTTTTTCAACCAAATATTGCACCTCTTGGACAATCTCGCGCCACGGCCTGTACACTTCCGTTCCTCTCACTTTGGGGACAATGCAATAACTGCAATGGCTGTTGCATCCCTTCATAATAGTCACATAGGCTTGCGCCCCTTTCAGGTTTGTAACAGAGAGGGCGTCCAAAAAATGATAGTCGTCAGGGCTATTGATCAGTTCAACGGCCAGAGCAGGTCTGCCGGTTTCTTGGGATATTTGGAGCAATTGGGGAAGTTTGTCGATTTGGTCGGGACCAAAAATGATATCGATCTCCGGAAAACGGGAAAGCAGTTTGGCCCCCTCCTCTTGCGCCACACAACCGCAAACAGCAATAATTTCACGAGGAGCCTGACTCCTCACGAGGTGCCTGGCTCCTCGTGAAGAAACAGCCCTCCCAATTTCTGAAAAAGCCTTGTGGTGTGCCTTTTCTCGGACAGTACAAGTATTGATCAGCATCAAATCGGCCTGATCGGGAGAAGAGACCGGCTCATACCCCATTTTTTCCAGCGTGCCGGAAATTTTGAGCGAGTCGTGGTCATTCATCTGACACCCGAATGTTTTGATGCAGTAAGTTTTCGCGCACATAGTGTTGACTCGTATAGCTAAATCATGATAGCCGTTCAAGAAATTTATGAGCGAAACTCACGCTTCTTTCAAACCCTATGTCGCCGCAACGGCTCTGGTTCGTGAATTAACACTCAAATCGGTCGTCTTGGGAATTTTGTTCGGCATTTTATTCGGCGCCTCCACCGTTTATCTGGGTCTCAAAATCGGCATGACGGTTGCGGCTTCCATTCCGATCGCCGTCTTGTCGATCGCCATTTTCAAAAAAATCGGACACTCCACCATTCTTGAAAATAATATCGTTCAAACCACCGGTTCCGCGGGTGAGTCGATTGCCTCTGGCGTCACCTTCACCCTGCCGGCTCTCATCTTTCTCGGTTTCCAGTTCGACTATATGCAGATTCTTTTGCTCTCCTGCATCGGCGGCGTGCTGGGCGTTTTATTCATGATCCCTTTGCGCCGTCTGTTGATCGTGCAAGAACACGGCAAACTCCCCT